>NZ_JAANAT010000005.1:300000-534215 GCF_011089895.1 Mucilaginibacter inviolabilis | reverse complement strand
ATCTACGATCACCTTTATCCAGACAGAAGAAGGAAGAGCTTTACCCAAAGATGCCACAAGCTACAACTATGAATACAGCCTGACAGACCATTTGGGTAACAGCAGGGTGAACTTTGATACGGGCACGGGTACCACCCGTCAGGTGCAGGTAGATGATTACTATGCGTTTGGGATGGAGATCAATACAAGTGTAGCCAGCCCGAAAAATGAGTACCTTTACAATAAGAAGGAATTACAGGAGAACCTGGGCTTATACGATTATGGCGCCAGGTTTTACGATCCAGTAATAGGTAGGTGGACGAGTGTGGATCCGTTGGCGGAGAAATATCGTAGGTGGTCACCTTACAATTATACTGTTGACAATCCTATTAGATTTATTGATCCTGATGGTATGGGCATTATTGAAGGAGAAACCAAGAGTGACGCTCAAAAGGAAAAACAGGATTTAAATGCATCCTTTGCTGACAAGAAGTTTGATCAGTTTAGAAATCTTATAAGCTTAGATAAAGGCGGTAAGAGGTTTAATTCCATTAGTTCTGACGCATTATCAGCAGCATTATCGGGGGTGAATTTATCCGACGATGAAAAAGCTGCGGTAGGTCAAGTTACTAATGCAATAAACTCAAAAGAGATTCACAAAGTCGAATTTGCGGATCAAAAGGGTACGCTATCAGAGGACGGTAGTGCGGCTTTATATCCACAATTACCAAGTGGTTACAAAAATGATAAAATAATAAGTGATCCAAGTGCAGTTCCATCATGGGTAGTTCAAGCTACAGGGGGCGAAGGAGTAACTGTTAAGACAAAAGGAGGGTCTTATTCGGTTATCTTAGAAGGAGGCGCAATAACCTACCCTGATGGTGGAAATAGGGCAACTACATCTGCTCACGAAGTTTTGGGGCACGGCATTCCAACTGCTGGCGGCGCCAGTTCAGAAGCTAATAATGGGAACGCTATCCGAACTGAAAATTTATTTCGCAGACTGATGGGGATTTCTACACAAAGAGATGGATCGGATCATGGTGGGGGTGTTGTTTCAAACCCAACTGCGTTACCTACACAAAAAGATAATTGACATGAAATATAAACTAATTACGGTGCTGATAGTATTGAGTTTTACCTTTAAAGCTGGTTACTGTCAGATTTTAAGGCACGCTGATAGCGTTACCAGAAAAAAAGCAGATTCGATAGTACTTAGATTAGGTTCTTCAGTAAAAGATAATGCCTACTTGCTGTTTTCTATCACTGATAGATGGTATCTTGTAATAGTTGAGAAACAACAACGATATTATGAATACTATTTAAATATAAAAGATAAAAATCTTGAGCCTCAAGATGAAAAGATAGTAAATAGAAGCCAACTATTGTCAAAGGCCTTTAACATAGTACGTTATCAAAAGGGTTACATAACGTTTAACTCAGACTTCTTCAAGGGTAAACAAATTGTTTCAGAGGGTAATATAACATATTTCTATTTGATGAAAATGGGAGTAAAATATGGAGAAGCTCGTTTGTCCGTAAAAATATCACCAAACCCTATTGATGAGAAGCTTTACGACTATCTATCATCCGAATTATTGATATTTATGTCAAAGCACGCACCAGACAAGATATGACACGAATAACATATAGAACGATCAAGTAACCTACGAGCTAAGCCTACGCTGGCGCACGCCTGTGGCGTGTGAACAAGAATAGATAAGTAATGGTAAATAAGCCCAACTATGCGTTGGGCTTTTACTTTTTATAAGCTAACCTTGTTTTTACATGGAAAATGAGACTATCCGTTGAGTAAATTCACAAATACCAATGTAAGCTATCCTATTAAAAGGTACTGAAGACAAGTTATTGGTGGTTAATAGATCATTTTACCTTTTAAGACGAGTATGTTGGAATCACACCCAACCAATCCACACCATCAACTTCCAAACAGGAGATATAAGCTTTAAATAGCCAATTAAGGTAATTGCAAACCAAACAACAGTCTACCTTTTAAAGACATTAGACAGACATAGCATTTAAAATCCTATCAAACACATTCCCATTTCCTATTTTTTTAACAATCTTACTACTATAAGGGTACTTACAAAAGCTCTCAAAAAATAAGAAAATGTTACTTACAAGTCTTACCTTTTAATAAGTCAAGGTGAAAAGTTATTTAACCAATCAAACAACAACCTCTTGCATTTACTAAGTTTGCTACACTTGATATTAAGGGTGTTAAAAACCCTCTTTTTTGAAAAAGTGTAGCAAGTTAGTTAGAACTTCATATTTCTGAGTTAAGAAATTGAACTAGCACATTTTTAGATCATCCAGTATAGAAATATAGAACTCAGAAATAAAATGTGCTGTATAAAAAGGAAGGAAGTGTGAGATAATAATTATTCAGCAAAGTTAAGTGTGAGCCTGGAATACAAGGCAAGGAACTACGGCATAAACACCATCCTATGCACAGCCTTACATTTATTCCGTTCCTCCTTGCATTTAATTCATTCTTGCACTTGTTGGGCACCATAATTATTTATTTACTTAACAAAATCAAATTATGGAAATGCAAAACATGCTTCAATGTGCAGAAATTCAGTTAACCTACAGGCCAATTATTAAGGCTCAACACAGGCCCAAAGTTGAAACGGGTAGTCAAGCTTATGAGTTCCACCCTCGCGCTGATCTGTGGTCAGTGCGTAATATGGAATTAGCATTTGCAATGCGAGAGTAAAGTCCAACCATAACGGTTGGGCTTTACTTTTTACTGTTAAAGTTGATTTCGCTAGCTGTTGCAAGTGTCGCGTTTGTCCTAAACAAGCCTGATTAAATTACAGAAAAAGCAGGTATTTTTAACAAATGAGTCGTAATTATAAATTTAAAAATGCTGAGGGGTTATATTTTGTAAGCTTCGCCACCGTATTCTGGGTTGAATTTTGGCCGCAGCATAATCAACCAGTTGAGCTATGGCGTGCAGAAGTGATACAACAAAAGATAGATTATATTCATAATAACCCTGTTGTATAGGGAATAGTGGAACATGACTGCGAATATCTTCATAGCAGCGCACGGGATTATGCAGGTTTAGGTGGAATGGTGAACGTAATAATTATATAGCCAAAGCCTTGCACATTTACCACAAGCGGGACGCTTGCGGTAGCGGGGGAAAGACAAAGATGGAAATGAAACTTTGTACTCTACAACAAGAGTTGTTGTTTCTGGTAACGCTTACACAGGGATGAAGGATGAAAAAGGGAAAGTAATTCCAGAGTCAGTTCTTAAAGATACCAAAGGCGGCGTCTATTATGATGATCGTATTCTAATGCACGAATTAATTGGTCACGCAATACCTTCAATAGCTGGAAAAGATACTGGAAATGCTATTGATAATGAAAACAAGGTTAATAAACAACTACCCAAAGGTAAAAATGCGCAAAGGTCTGCAGAACCATTACATGTTGAATAATTGAACCCATGAAAAAAGGCTGTATTTTAATTTTATCTTGTTTAAGTCTGGTAACCAATATGGTTAATGGTCAAATTAAGAAGAGCGCTAAAGTCTCATGTATTGAGCTATCAAAGCTCGAATATTTAATCATCATCGAAAACGATACCGATCGGAGTTTGTTTTTACCAACAAACGCAATAGTGCAGAAAAGTAATGATACACTTTTTGTCGATTATAAATTTTCTTACCAGCATCATATATCAACGGTATATAGGTACAAGATTGATGGATCAGAATTTGAAACCCACACGCTTTTAGACAATGATATCAAGCCCGATACCATTTACAGAGAAAGTGAAGGTTACATTCCCAATTTTGCAGTTCCAAGCACGTTATTTGAATTGAAGCCTCATAGCAAGTATATATACCGGATTGCAAACAGTGAGAATCAACAACCCCGCAAATTTGCTGTTAGTTTATTCTCCCAAAAAAATGACGCAGAACGAAGTAAACAAATCATTTTTGGATTGATAACTGTCCCTCGAGCTAATCTGTGATCGGTGTGTAATATGAATTAAGTATTTGCAATGCATAAAAAAGCCCAACCATAACGTTGGGCTTTTTTATGCTCTTAAATTAAAATATACTGGCGTTTAACTTATTTAGATCCGCCAAATAAACCCGTCAGCTTTCCCAATATCCCACCGCCGCTTTCTGCGTTATCGCCGCCTCCATGAAAAAGATTAAGCGCATCGCTCATATCAAATTTGCCATCGGCACCACCTAATGAGCCTAAAATGCTTTGAATATTAAAAGAACTATCGCCGGCATCGTTGGTTTTATTGGCGAGTTGTCCTAAAACCTGGGGTATCAGGCTGCTTGCTGTTGATTGAGCGGCCTCTCCATCAACCCCATAGTTATTTTGCAGTTTCCCGCTAAACTGTTGTATGATCTGACAAACAATAGGATTGCTGGTTAAATCACCGCCACCTCCTTTAAGCAGGTCCAGAACGCCTGATAGGCCACCTCCACCTGATGATGCGTGGTTGCCTAATACATCCATGATGGATGAAGAAGCATCCTGCACAGCGGCTTCATTATGTTCGTTCGGAATCTGGGGATTATTGGTAATTGCATCTCCTGCATTTTGTGTCACTAATTGAAGTAGGTTCTCTAACATGTTTTTCTGTTTTTAAGGATATAATTGACTGATAATATATGCCGTGATCTTAGGAAGGTATATAAAGATACACAACCCATCTTGATCAAAAAAAGAAAAAAGGAGGATACGCAAAATCTTTATTAATAAAAGTTGATAAGAGTAACCCAAACAATACTTTAGCAGCGATAGAAAAGTTAAAAACTACAATCGGAAGAAGGGTGTATATTTTCCTTATCAAAGGTAATTGCGGCGTTTCCGTTTTTGAACGTTACTACCCAGATGCTGTCATAATCGTCATCGGGCCATTTCAGGCCGGCCTCTTTTATTCCTAATGCTCTTACAAGAGGTACAATATTATTATGCTCCCAAACCACCAGGGTTGTTCCTGCTCTGCTTTTTAAATCTGCCGCCATTCCTAGTGAATCCTTTTCCTGCCGGCTGCTGTTAATCGTAAGATTATATTTTGCCGCTAAAGGAATAATGGTTTGAAACATACGGGAATGTTTGGTTGCTTCTCCCAAACCCATAGCGGGTACGAAAAGATAAGCAGGGACACCAAATTTAGCATTAATAACAGCCGGAAGTTTTAATGATCTGTTTACTCCCTGGCAGGTCAGGTTATCACCCTTTACCGGTTTTTCGGCATGACGTATAAATATGATCTTTAGATCAGCAGATTGAGCGAAGGCCGTTGTTGTTATAAACAAAGCGCAAACCAGTAATATGGTGCCGCTTTTAATAAGTAGTTTCATTAATGATGGGATTATAAAGAGCTAGCCGAACGTACATTCGGCTAGCTCTTTGGTGATGGAAATTAGTGTTGGTTACCTGTACCGTTTAGTTGGTAACAGCCAAGATCTGCTCCTGGAGGAGTTGCGTCAGAAAGACCATAAATTTTATCCAAAGGAACCGTGATCAGCGGCTTTATGCTGGTGTTCCCTTTTCCGATCAGAGGAGAGCTTGCCTGTAAATGGAAATTGAAATTTCCAACGGCGCTATATTGTGAAAGCGCGTGACCTGTTGTGGGTAAAGGAAAGTTCAAAAATGCAGGATTATTTTTCTGAACTACATCGCGGCCATCATAAATTGATCCCAACTGGTAATTAGCAGGAAGATAATTTGCAGAGGTAGTAATGGATGGAATATCGGTGCTTTGTGGCTGGGTGATGTATCCGGTAGGATAAAACTGGTTTGCCACGCTCGCTGAATCGGCCCATTGATAGTTATTGCCGTAAGAAAGATGTGCCACATCGGCAACCGGATTGCCTACAACACGATATCCAAACCGGCAGTTGATAGCTACGTTGTTGTAATACATGCCCGCAGCGCCTTCTTCATAATTGATACAGCCACCACGACCGCTTTGTTGTTGTCTGTATCCTCCGCTTACAAAGGTGTTATTATACATCACCAGGTTGGTTTGTGGCGCGCCGATAGCCTGCCCTTTGTTGGATGCTTTTTGACCATTTGTTGCTGTACCCATAAAAAGGTTATAAGCCATGGTTCCAACGGTACCTCCTTTGGCATTTAAACAATCTCCACCAATAGCTCCGTTCTTTTCAAAGGTACAGCGGAAAATGGCCACTTTACCAGCCGATATACGGATGGGATCATCTACACCGCCATACAGCCATGAATCTTCCATAATAAAGCTTCCTTTGTAATTGGCAAACAAAATGCTGTATTGATTGCCCGATCCCGCACCGGCAAGCTTAGATGTTGCGTCTCCTTCAGTTAAACCGGCATATTCCACATGTGTCCATCTTAGTACCATCAGGTTACAGGTTGGTCCGCCAATAATCCCTTTCCATTTGCCAGAATAAGCAGGATCAGCAGTAGGGGCTATGCCACCAGGAGCATCATTTTTGGTTATCCCGGGAATGGTAATCCAGTTAGGCTGGTTTTTTGAACCATTGCTAACCAAAGTGCCCAAAACAATCAAGCTGCTACCAGCGCCCATATTTAATGTTACGCCGGGTTGCATCAATAAGGTATCTAAAGGATTAATAACCAGGTCGCAACCAGCCTGTACAGAGTAGGTTTTGCCGCTAAGCATGGTGCCTTTTACTGCACTAACCGTGCTGCCGCCGCCACAAGATAGCGGGGCTTTGTCGCTTACCGGATTAGCTGCAGGCGGGGTATAGCTGTAAATTTCGGTATGCTCACCTTTCCATTTTTGACAGCCGGAGACTGATGCAAATAATATCAGGGAAATGATGGGGATTATATATTTTTTCATCGTTCTAGTTTATTCGTTCGTGACTTATTTTTTTAATAGCACCTGTAAGTGCCTCGCGATTTTTAGAATTTATACCTGAAACCACCAAGGAATAGTGTTTTGTAATAATCGCTTTGCACTAAAGTTTGTGCTGCTATGTCCTGTTTGCCCAAAAACTCCTGCAACTGCGCCTTAATTTTATCATGAGGATATTTCAGATATATCTTCGCCGCGGCATTGGTAAGGTTGTTGATCTTACCATAAAGAGAGAAGTGTTTAAACAAGGTTTTTTCAAATGAAAAATCTAGCTGACCATATGCGTGTTGATAAAAGTCAAGATTAGCATAGGCAGATACCTGGGCAAGGCGTTCGCCGGTATATACAAAAGCCAATTGCATATCTAATCCCAGTTTGGCACTTTTAAATAATACAGAAGCGTTGCCTACGTGATTAGCCTGACCTTGTAATGGACGTGTTTCATTGATAATACTGTTCATTGGCTGACCATTATCTCCTGTTGGTGCATACAGAAGCTTAGGTGTAGTTACCCTGGAATGGGTATAGGTATAATTAGCAGAGAACCCGATTACCCCAAAAAATTTGGTTGCCAATGCTTCAAAACCATAATTGGTTGCATTACCCGGATCATTCTGCGGTTGGATAAGCAGGTCACTTGGGCCGGAGCCGCGAACTACATAATATTCGATAGGGTTATAGATCTTTTTATAGAAAGAGCCCAACAATAACTGATCTGCTCCGCCCGGAAAAAATTCATATCTCACATCATAGTTATCAGCAGTAATGTGCTTTAAATTCGGGTTTCCTTCCTCTTTATAATATTCCCCGTCTATTTGATAAGGCACTTGTTCGCCAAAGCCCGGGCGACTGATCGACGCAAAGTAGGATGCACGTATATTTTGATCGTCAGTTAAGGCGTATTTTAAGTGGATGCTTGGCAAAACATCAGTGTAAATATATTTTCCGCTTCTGGCCGATACGGTAATTGGCGATTGGGTAAGGTAGGAGAGGTTAGTGTTTTCAATCCGAACACCACCTAAAACCTGTAATTTAGGTAGCAGATCAAACTTAGCCTGCAAATATTCAGCGTTATCGTTCTCGGTTATATGATAATTGTTTGATAAGCTGGTGTTACTATTGCCGGTACCATCGATAGGTGACGACAGTGCAAATGGAATGGAATTAAAATTATTGTTATACAGCGTTGAGCCTCCTTTTAACGTATACTCCATATAATACGCATCCCTTATTTTATGGCGAAATAGGCCCCCGGTTGAAAACTCAACAGGTTTGCCGGCAATTATTGGCGTATAGATCAGGTTGGCGTAACCACTTATATCCTGATCCTTATTGTTTTCCCAGTGATGGGTCAATACAGTGTTATTATCATATTCATTGGTAACAGTGCCTGCGCTATTGAGGGCCTTATTGGCATCGTATGAAAACTCAGTTCTGTCGGGCATGTTGCGGGTGGCTCTTGAATAAACCCCATCCCAGTTAAATTTCCATTCATTACCTAATAAATGCTCTCCATGCAGTGTAGAGTTGTAAATGGTTTGCTGGGTTAAGGTACTCCTGTTTGATAAGGTAATCTGCTTGCTAAAGGCAGTTGAATTTAAGCCTAAGCCCAAAGTATCTGACGATAAGCGCGACTCGTATTCATTTTGATGGATATATAAATTATATAAAGAAATCTTGTTTTTATCATCAATAGCGTAGTCAATTTTATTATGGATACCTAAACGTTGTGTTTGAGTGGAATAGGTACGGTCATAAGAGTCAGAAAACTGTGGACTGTTTGGCAATGGCTGATAATCGGGCTGTGCATTGGGTATTAACCGTTTAGAGTTAGAGCCGCGGTAGATATTCTGATAGCTGGCTGAAACAATTACTCCCAATTTATTATTCAAAAAGCGATCGCCAATAGTTAAACCCGCGGTTGAGCTAAATGGGGTCGACATGTTCTTATCACTGGTGATCGCTTTATTATTAAAATCGCTGTACGTAGCGGCATAGCTATTACCATTGATGCTTGCCGGCGATTGTCTGTTAAGCGACGGGCTAAATGCTACAAATGGTCTGTTGGATGAGAATAAAGAAGAAAAACCGCCTGATATGTTTGCGCTAAGTACAAACTGATTGGGGGCGCTTTTCATGACCAAATTCATAACCCCGCCAATGGCATCACCCTCCATGCTGGGTGTAAGGGCTTTGATAACCTCCAGACGATCCAGCATTTCAGACGGGAATATATCCATGGGTACAAAGCGATAAGCAGGATCCGGGCTTGGTATTTTAATTCCATTTACCAGAGTAGAGTTATAACGCTGTTCCATACCGCGGATAATAGCATAACGGCCCTCGCCGCTGGCCGAGCGCAGGATGCTTACACCGCTTACGCGCTGTAAAGCATTGGCTACAGTTACATCAGGTAAAAGCTTGATGGTATTAGCCGAAAGGATGTTTTGGATCATGCTGGCATTTTTCTCTATACCCCGGGCTGCACGATCTGATTCTTTATTACCCTGACCGGTAATTTTAACCTCAGCCACTTGGGTACTTGCATCCTGCAGATCAATATTGATGATCTTTATCTCATCGGCTGAGTTGATATTACCTTCATAAACCTGTGATGATTTATAACCGATATAATCTACCTGTATTTTATAAGAACCGGCGCGTACGTTTTTAAAAACATAAGCCCCATTCAAGTTTACGGGGGCTATTTTATTTACGCCTTGCTGTGTTAAATGTACTGTTGCTCCGGCCAGGGGCTCGCCGGTTTTATAATCATCAACTTTGCCTTTTATGGTCTGTGCTACAGACGAAAAGGCAAACAAGAAGATTAAGGAAGAAAACAACAGTAACCTGTTAAGGAAGTAGGAGTGTTTCATGGACTACGGATTTTGATTTTTCGCAAAGAAACCCGCTGAATACTGGAGAAAAACTGAATAATTATCCCCAAACAGATTCAATAACCAAAACTTAACATAGGCTTAATTTGCTGGCTAAATAAGTCTGACAAGGTTAGTATATGTTTATACATATATAATCCGTTGAACAACTCCAAGGCCGTACTTTCTTCAAAATCCCTAATTGTTGTAAATAGAAGTTAGTATATAGTCAATATTGTTTATTTCTGAGGCATTTTTCAATCCTAAATTAGGTTTAACCAATTATCAGCATTTCTCCACCATAAATGCACCTGTTCAAACCTGATTATAGATGTTAAACATTGACCTTAAAGAGCTATTATTAAAAATAGCGTACGATAGTGATCTTGCTGCTTTTCAAAAGATCTACTTTTTATACTATGAACGATTATTGAAACTGGCCTGCTCTTTTGTAAAACAAACCGAAGTAGCCGAAGAGATTGTTGATGATGTGTTTGTAAAAATATGGGCCAACCGCAGTAAACTAAATGAGGTAAATAATTTAACGGTTTACTTGTACGTGGCCATAAAAAACCAGGCTCTTAACTATAACCAGGCAAACCGTATGATATGTATTGATATCGAATCGGTTGGATTTGAATTAAAAGATATCAGTAGTTCTGTCGAAGATATACTGATCACGGCAGAACTCACCAAAGTTATAAATGATGCTGTACAGCATTTACCCGAACAATGTAAAATGGTATTTAAACTGGTTAAGGAAGACCGGTTGAAATACAGAAGCGTTGCAGAAATCCTGAATATATCGCCAAAAACGGTTGAATACCATATGGGTAATGCCCTTAAAATAATAGCGGCTGCAATTTCAGATTTGCCCGGTCATCATAAAAGGAGCTTCAAAAAGGCATCGGCAAATTAATTTCATTTTTTCACCAGGGTGTTTTTGTTTTCTCCTGTCCTTGTTATTGAAGCTAAAAATAATGGACCAGGAAACTCTTTGGATACTTTTAGGAAAAAAACTGAATAAGGAAGCTACTCCCGATGAGCTTCGGCAGCTGGATATATTGCTTGCCCAACCCTGGGCCGATGCTTATTCGGTACAAGTGTTGGAGGCCTTGTGGCAACAAAATCCGGATCAGCCACCCCGCTTTATTTCACATAAGCTACAGGAAAAGTGGGACCGTTTGGAAAACAAACTCGAAACAGATAAACCCACAACAGACAGTTTTCAAAATCCGGAAGATAAATTGGATTCTTCGGCCAAATTAAGAAACTTCTGGTTTAATCCTTCTCGTCTGTCTATCGCGGCGGCTTGTTTGGTTTTTGGTCTGTTGTCTTTTTTTTGCTGGCGAAGTTTTACCGGTGATAGCATGGGTAAAACCTATCAGATTGCGGCACCGCTGGGAGGCATCAGCAAAATAATACTGCCCGATGGCAGTAAAGTATGGCTTAATGCCGGCAGCGAAATTTTTTACGGAACCAATTACGGCAACAAGTACAGGGAAATACGCTTAACCGGCGAAGCCTTTTTTGATGTGGTAAAGGATAGTGAACATCCTTTTATTGTAAATACCACCACCATGCAAATAAAGGTATTGGGCACCGCTTTTAATGTGCGTTCATATGCTAATGATAATGCCTCCGAAACATCGCTGATTAGGGGCAGGATAGAACTGACACCGGTATCAAACCCCGATCATAAGATCATCTTAAAACCTTCCGAAAAATTAACTATCCCCAACAAGGAAAAACATGATGTAAATGAAAATAATACCTTAATCACTTTAAGCTCCCTCCATAAGGCCAAAAATGATTCTTTACCATCAGAAGCCCAGTGGCTTGAAAACAAACTGGTGTTTGATGATGAATATTTTGATGACGTAGCCAAAAAAATGGAACGCTGGTATGGCGTTTCCATTTCCTTTAAAAATGAGGAGCTGAAACAGAAAAAATTTAGCGGAAAGTTTACCAAAGAATCATTGGCCACAGCTCTGGATGCACTTAAGGCTACTAGCAATTTTAACTTTTTAATTGATAACGATAAAGTGACTATTTATTGAACCCCTTTTTAATCTTAAACCACACGCATATGATAAAACTCGACCCATAAGAATCTTAATAAAACCAAAAAGCGGAGAATGTTGACGCATCCCCCGCAGTATTGGTTCTTCAAAATTACCAGTCGTCTTAAACCAATAATTAAAGTAACCTAAAGACTAAATTATGAAAAAAAATGCTTGCCGCATAAGCAATGTGCGGTTGCAATGCCTTATAAAAATATTCCTCATGACAAAGTGTACCCTGATCCTGATTGTGATATCGTCCTTTCAGGTTTTTTCAAAAGGCTACGGGCAGGATAAGATCAATATTAACCTGCATAACGTTTCGATAAAAAAAGCGCTTGCCGAAGTGGAAAAGGCAAGCAGCTATCGCTTTGTTTATAATGATGACGCGTTGAATTCAAAGCTTATCGGTAAGGTTGACCTCAACAACGCTTCTATTGCCGAGGTAATGGAAAAGTTGTTGTCGCAAACAAATCTTACCTATAAGCTGAACGGGAACAACCTGGTTATCATTACCGATAAAAGGCAGCAAATGGCCCCTATATCCATTTCTGGTGTGGTAAGCGATGCCAAAGGGCCCTTGCCTGGTGTTAGCGTAAAATTAAAAGGAACGCAGGTGGGTGTTTTGACCGATGGGAATGGCAAGTACCTGATCAATGTACCCGATAATAACGCGACATTGGTGTTTTCGTCCATCGGCTATGTTTCAACCGAAATAGTTGTTGGCGACCGGAAAAGCATCAATGTAACCTTAAAGGAATCAGCAACCGATTTAAATGAGGTTATTGTAACGGGCTACGGTCAATCTGTAACTAAACGCGACCTTACCGGTGCTATATCAACCATAACCGCCAAACAGATAGAGGAACGGCACCCCATAAACCTCATCGACGCTTTGCAGTCACAGGCATCTGGAGTGTTGGTTATTAATGATTCTGGCGAGCCCGGCGCAACGGGTTCTATTCAGATACGCGGGGGATCAACATTTTCAAGCGCGGGTAATGCGCCGTTGTTTGTAATTGATGGTATTTTAAGTCAAAGCGCCGATAATGTAAACCCCAATGATATCCAATCCATCGAGGTTTTGAAAGACGCGGCATCGGCTGCCATTTATGGTTCGCAGGCAGCCAATGGTGTTATATTGATCACCACTAAACGCGGTAAGGCGGGCAAACCCATGATCAACGCCCAATATGCCCGCATCTTTGGCGTAATGGCGCATAAACTGGAACAACCTAACTCCAAAGATCTGCGTGTGGAACGGAATTTATATAATGGCAATAGCCCAGACAAACCCACCACCACCAATGACTCTTTAAATGTTGTTTTTAACTCCGATAATGATAATCAGGCGGTTATTACCCAGACCGCTAAAAGGGATATTCTTGACTTTGGTGTAAGCGGGGGCGAAAAAAGCATTCAATATTACTCCAGTATCAGGTATATTAATGACGAGGGGCTGATTGTTAATAGTTATGCCAAAACGCTTCAGGCAAGATTTAATTTAGATTACCAGGTATCTCCAAGATTTAAGTACAGCAACCGCCTGTCCTTCGGGTATAACACCAACAATAATATCAATGAGGGCAATACTATTAACCAGGCCTTTCAGCGGCCATCAAACCTGGCGCTGTATTATCCCGATGGTACTTTAACCGGCTACATCAGCGGGCGGCGTAACCAGTTATCGGTTGCTTTGCTCGAGGTTAATGTGACCAATACCTATACCGGCGACCTCTTTAATCAGATTGATTATACCATTACCAAGGATCTGCGTTTAACCAACAATTTCGACTTTGGTTTATCAACACCGCATAATGTGTTTTTTGACCCTAAGTTGTTAAGCAGCGCAGCGCCTTTGGTTAATTCGGGCAGGGAAAGCTTTGCGGTTAATACTAACTGGGCCTACCAGGGATTTTTAAATTATGGTAAAACATTTGGCAACCACTCCATTACTGCTGTGGCGGGTGTTAGCGCCGAAAAAACGCAGAATAACAGTTTTAAAATAGCCGGCTCAAACTCTGCCAACGAAACCATATACACATCCAATGTTTATGGTACTATTGATCAAACCAATACAGGAACTGACGCAGGCTCAACCAGTCGCGAATCACTTTATGCCAGAGCAACCTATAATTACAAAAGCCGCTACCTGTTCAGCGCGGTTTACCGAAGAGATGGTTCATCAAGGTTTGGGAAGGATAATAAATACGGCGATTTCTATGGTTCATCCGCAGCCTGGCGCTTTACCGATGAGCCATTTATGGGTTGGACCAAAAAAGTGCTGAATGATGCCAAACTCCGTTTAAACTATGGTGAAGTAGGTAATGACCGTATCCCATCCAACTCTAACTTGCTCATCTATACTTTTGGTTCTTCTTTTTACAATGCTGTAAATGGGGTAGTGCTAAGTAACCAGTTTGGAAATTCCCAATTGAAATGGGAAAGCAATATCCAGAAAGGCATCGGGCTCGATCTGCAGTTTTTCAACTCCAGGCTGAATGTAACGGCCGATTATTATCAAAAGGTAACCAAAAACCTGCTTTACCAGCGTAATATCCCGGTGGAAACAGGGTTTACCAATGTATACGTAAACGTGGGTGATGTTACCAACAAGGGATTTGAGTTTTCAATTAATGCTACACCTTTAGCCAAGAAAAACTTTAACTGGAACATTGGGGCCAACCTGACTATTGAACGAAACCGGATCAAGAGCCTGTACAACCATCAGCCATTTCTGGCAACAGCAGGAGGGGCTACTTACCTGGTGCAGGAAGGAGGAAAGATAGGCGATTTTTATGGCTATAAAGGCCTTGGGGTGTATCAGTATGATGTTTCCAATGCTTATGATGGCAATTGGAACAGGTTAACACCGGTGGGTGTATCTGCCGATGGTAAAACCGCCCAAAAGTATACTTTAAATGGGCAAACCTATTCGGGTACCGTACACCATATGTATGCCGGCGGGGCTTTACTGCTTGGTGGCGACATGATATTTGACAACGTTAAAAAAGATAGTGTAATTGATGCCAATGATCGCCAGGTATTAGGTAATGCGCAGCCGTCATTTTACGCATCTGTTATTAATACCATAAATTATAAGCAGTTTTCCTTATCATTTACGCTGAATACCACCTGGGGCGGCCAGATCTATGATAGCCCGCGACAAACACTGGATAACCTGGCTACCTCCGGTATTGTTGCCGATAATAATACCACGTATAATTCCTGGAAAAAACAAGGCGATATTACCGATATCCCATACATGGGCCGGAAAAACTCGACAGCTAATTTCCCGGGTACGCAAACCCGGTTCCTGGAAAACGCTTCGTTTATAAGATTGAGTTATGCCAAGCTAACCTATAATTTACCCGGCAAGCTGGCTTCGCGCTATAAGCTCCAAAACATCGGAGCCTATATATACGGTGCAAACCTGCTTACCTGGACAAATTACTCTTGGTATGATCCTGAATTTTCTTCCAGCTCCGCCCTCACCCCGGGTAATGATAATGGCCGTTATCCGCGCAGGCGCGAGTTTGGTTTTGGTATAAATGTTAATTTCTAATTCATCGAGATATGAAAAAAATATTAAGCGTTACTTTTTTAACATTGATGATCACGGTATCGGGCTGTAAAAAGCTGCTTGATCAACCCCCTAAAAGTCAGTTGGGAAGTGATAAGTTCTGGAAAAATGCAGATGATGCCAAAGCAGGCGTTGCAGGTATATATGATGGTGTTCAGGATATGTTTAACAGCCAGTTTATTTATTGGGGCGATGGTCGTAGTGATAACCTCACATTCCACCCAACTTATAATGATGGCCTGCCTTTGGCTATTAATGTATTAACACCCAATACAAACGGTGCTGATTGGACGCTGCTTTATACCACCATAAGCAGGGCCAACTTTGCTATAAAATACATTCCAACTATACCGGTAATTGATCCGGCATTGTCAAAAGATTACCAGGCGCAGGCGCTGGGCATCCGGGCTTATTGTTATTTCTGGCTGATAAGGCTTTGGGGCAATGTACCGCTATGGACCGAACCCTATGAAGACCTGAGTACCGACCCCTATAAAGGGGTAACGCCAGCAGCTGATATTATGAAAAATGAGATCCTGCCCGATCTGCTCAAGGCTTATGATCTGTCTGACAAAACCGCGTCGGTTGTTTGGAACCTGAATTCCGGGGGAATTGCAGCCATGCTGATGGATGTGTATATGTACAACCACGATTATACCAACGCGTTGTTATGGTGCGATAATCTATTAGCCTTAAAACGCTACAGCCTGGAGCCAACGGCTACCTGGAAAAACATCTTTACATCGCCTACCAACTCGAAAGAAGATATCTGGAGCTTGAACTGGGATTTTACAGTTGATGGCGGCAATAAAACATCACAGGAAATTGGAGCAGGGGATACCAACAGCGATTTTGCCGTTGACCCTGCATTGTGGACCTATTTTACAACCACAACCGCCGATATCCGTGGCGCCCAGAGCATTGATTTTAAAGTGAACAATCACGATAAAATATGGAAATATTATGCTCCAAACCTGGATAAAAACGGCAACCAGATCTACCCGAATTCGCCGCAGGCCAACCTGTTGTTCCCTTTATATCGTTTGGCTGATATTTATCTTTTACGTGCTGAGGCTTTAAACCGGACAGGTGACCTGACCAACGCGCTTGTTTACTTAAACATGGTACATACCCGTGCCGGTTTGCCTGCTTATAAGGCAAGTGATTTTACCAGTGCCGATGACATGCTTTATGGCAATCCGGTAAACGGGAATGGCATTCTGCGTGAGAGGCAACTGGAATTCTTTTGCGAGGCTAAACGCTGGTTCGATCTGCAACGCAACGGTATCATCGTTTCAATAATGGATCCTTTAATTAAAGCAAGACAAGTACAAAAGGGCTTCCCTCCAACGGGTTTTGGCGATATCCGGAAGATATTCTGGCCAATCAATCAGAATGTATTGAATGCCAACACTAAACTCACTCAAAATCCACCTTATTAATTTATATCAAATGAAGAAGATGAAACAAGCACTTGTATGGCTTGCAGGGATGGGCCTTTTAATAAGCATGGCCGGCTGTAACCTGGCGGGATTAAAATTACAGGAAAATGCCGACTATCACCCCTATGTGCTTGATCCGCATATCAACAAAACCACCTGGCAGTATATTAAGGACCGCAGCTACAACTTTGCCGGGAAGGATACCATTTTTAAGCTCATGCGCCAGGCAATCGAATATTCAGGGATCGACACCAATTTATATATTAAAACCAATTGTACGTTTGTGCTATTGCATAATGATGCTGTTTTCAGAACAACGGTAGTAAATAAAGCGCCAACCATAACGGCAGATTGTTACTGGGGCAAATACCTGGTAAACGGCAAGCCGGGTACCAAATGGAGCGATTATCCTAAAGAACAGGTGAAAAACTACCTGTTGTATTTAATTGTACAGGGAGCATATTCATTTAATAATTTAACACCAACAAATGTGGTGGCCACCACGCTGCAACCTCAAAATTACGATCCGCTAAACCCAACATCGATCATGACCTTGCGGGTTAATAACGATCAGAACTTTACCATGCGGTTAAATGATTTTTCAAATTCAGTAGCTTATGTGAGTGTGCGTACCAGTAATATTCTGCCCATCAACGGGGCTATACAGGTAATTGACAGGGTTCTTTTTTATCAAACAAAATAGTACAGTGGTTTAATTGGTTCGCCGGTCTCGGCGGGGCTCCCCGCTGTGGCCGGTTCTTTAAACACACCGAAATTAAAAGCAAATGACAGATAAACACGACAACTCCGTAACCCGTCGTAATTGGCTGGGTACTATGGGCAAGATATCGCTGGCAACAGGGCTAACAGCGGTCAGCGCAGGGTCATTTGGAGCAGAACGCCCGGTTAAGGTAAAAGCAACCAATAATGATATTGGCGCGAGGGTGTATAACATTCGTGATTTTGGCGCCAAAGGGGATGGTAAAACACTGGATACCGCAGCCCTGCAATCAGCTATTGATGCTTGTAATAAGGAACAGGGCGGAACAGTACTGGTACCTGCCGGTGTATTTGTGATTGGCACGGTGGAGCTGAAAAGCAACGTTACCCTGCATATCGCAGCACAAGGAAAATTGCTTGGCAGTGCCGATGGTAAACAATATCATGCCTGCGAAGCTATCCCCCTGGATGTTGGCTGGACTATGAACGACGGCAACGTAGGACTGATATTTGCAGTTAATGCCGAGAATATCACCATTGAGGGTAACGGAACCATTGACGGCCAGGGCGCGCAATTTCGCAGCGATACCAAAGGTGTATTGCCACCAGCCGGTATCTCGGGGAATCATCGGCCGTATCATTTGCTTTTTTATCAATGTAAAAACGTAACGGTACGCGATATTTCGCTTATCAACAGCGCCTATCATTCCATCAGGGTTTGTATGTGCACCTTAGGAAAGTTTGAGGGCTTATATATCCGCAGTAAAGTAATCCATAACAATGATGGCTTTCACTTTATAGGCAGTACTTATATGCATGTTTCCAATTGCGATGTACAATGCCAGGACGATGCCTGTGCGCTGTTTGGGAGCTGTAAGTTTATAACTGTTTCAGATTGTTCGTTCAGTACGCGCTGGTCCGTGTTCCGGTTTGGAGGAGGGGAGGCCGAGAACATCATGGTTTCCAATTGTATTATTTATGAAACGTATGGCTGTCCTATAAAAATGCGCTGCTCACCCGGTTCGCGGTTTGAGAATATCTCGTTTTCAAACCTGGTGATGAAAGATGTAACTGGACCTATTTCCATTGGTTCGGGCAACGGTAAATCATCCGTTAATATCGTCGCGAATACCCCGGCAGTTGTGCGTAATATTTCCTTTAACCATATTCATGCCACAGTGGTAAAACCGGTGCAGCTTCGAGGCTCGGAGTTTACCAGTAAATACAATCCCGGCGAAATATTTTCATGCGTTACGCTGAATGCTATGGACGATATTTTTCTGGAAAATATCAGTTTTAACGATGTCCACATCGCATTTCCGGGCGGAGGTACAGCCGAGCAGGGTGCTGTGCGCGATGTGCCAAAAGTAGCAGCAGAATATTACCAGATAGGGGTACCACCCGCGTATGGTATATACGCCCGTAATGTACGCGGATTAACCCTCCATAACGTACGGCTGACCATGGACAGTCCAGACATGCGCCCGGCTGTTATACTCGATAATGTGGAAGACTGTTCTGTGAATGGCCTGAGCGCACAAGGACAAAAGGGTTCTGAATCGTTACTCCGTTTCATCAACACCCGTGATGTTTTGGTCAGTGCCCTAAGGGTATTAACACCTGTTACTAATTTACTACAAGCCGAGGGTAAAGAATGCGCTAATATTATCATAGATGGAGGAGATGTTGTTAAAGCCGACAAGGCCCTGATATTATCTTCAGGCGCGACTGCACAGGCGGTGAAACTACAGGGTTTGTAACAATGGTGTTAAAGCCAATGGAGTTTATCAATTAGCTTATTTGTGCAGATTAACCGTTAAAAAATAAACCGATGTTAGTTGTATACTCACAAAAACATATCCCAATGCACAAAAAGCATCCCAACTATCTAAAAAGCAATATGGCCAGATTGGCTGTTATGCTGATAGCTTTACTATTAATGCCTTCAAAAAAATTGTTAGCAGAAACGGTTACTGTTTCATCAATTGCCGATCTGCAAAAGGCCATTGATAAGGCTAAAGCCGGCGACTTGATCTTACTGGCCGATGGGGTTTATACCACCACCGAAGACATCATTGTTCGTGGAAAAGGTACCCGCGAAAAACTGATCACCATTGCCGCGCAACATATTGGCGCTGCCGAAATTACCGGTAAGGGAGGGTTTAATTTACAGAGCCCGGCAGCGTATATTATTATCCGTGGCTTTAAATTCACCCATGCGGCATCCAAAACCAAAACCGGGATAGGTACGACTCATTGCCGCTTTACCCAAAACATATTTGAAAACCAGGGCGATGGAGAAGATTTAACCGTTGCCGGCAGCGACCAGGAGGTAGATTATAACACGTTTCAAAACAAAAATGCCATGGGCCGGTTCATCGCCATTCGCGGCGAGGGCAAGCAAATAGCCGAACGGCTGTATATCCACCATAATTACTTTAATAATTTCGCCAGCCAGGGCGGTAAAAATGGAGCCGAAGCGCTTCAGTTTGGGTTGAGCGGTTTTAGCTTATCATCAAGCAACAGTGTGGTTGAATACAACTTGTTTGAACGCTGCGAAGGCGAAAATGAGCTGATCTCGGTTAAAGCATCGGCCGTAACTCTCCGGTATAATACTGTTCGGGATTGCCCGGCGCAGTTTACCCTGCGTCATGGCAACAAAAGCCTGGTATATGGCAACTACTTTTTCAATACACCTGGACTGAGGATATTTGGCGACGATCACCTCATCTACAGTAATTATTTCGAAAACTGCAGCTCGGCCATCGTGATAGGCAATGGCGATGGTGAGGTTGCCGATGGCGCCCAGCTTACCGCGCACGATCGGCCAGACAGGGTGCTGATCGCTTTTAATACATTGGTTAATAATAAAGAAAACATTATCCAAACCGGGCGCAAAAACGGACTGGGTGCCACTTATATTACAGTGGCCGATAATATCATCCAGGGTGGCGGACCGGCGGCTAGCATCGCTGGCCCATATGCTAATCCGCAATGGTTGGGTAATATCGTATTCCAGGTAAAGGATGCCGGGAGCATGCCGGCAGAAGGTTATACTACTGTTGATCCTAAACTTGTAAAAACTGCTTCAGGAACGTATCATTTACAAGCAGGTAGTCCCGCTATTGACCATGGAACCGCGGCTTATCCTGCTGTAAATACCGATATGGATGGTCAGCCGCGCGTCCAGCCTTTTGATATTGGTGCCGACGAATTAAGTAATGCGCCCGTAAAAGCACATGCGCTTCATCCATCCGAGGTTGGTTATCAGGCTAAAAATTAAACAGATTTGATCAACATGAAAAACAGTAGTGTATTTATATTATGCTGGCTCGTAGCTGTCAGCGCATTTGCACAAAAAAACAAAAGCCAGTGGGTATACCGGGGCAAGGATGGCAAGCTGGTTTACAAAACTACTCCCAGTGGCGACAGGATCATGGATTTCTCATCCGCCGGTTATATGGGCGGCGGTGTGGCATTGCCAACAGTCCCTGTAAAACGGGTAGTAAAACCATCGGGGAATGATGATACCCAGGCTATACAAAACGCTATAGACGAGGTGTCGACGATGCCTCTGCAAAATGGATTCCGCGGCGCGGTGGAGCTTGCTCCGGGTACATTTACCTGTTCTGGTCCAATTCTCTTATCAACAAGTGGGGTGGTATTACACGGTAATGGCAGTGGCGCGAACGGAACCACCATCAAAATGGTTGGAGATCACCATACAGCGATTGTTATCGGTCGCGGAAATACCGATATCCCTTTAGGCCGGACAGAAAAGGCCGATAGCAGCGCCGTTAATGCTGCCAAAACAGTTATTGCCAATGCCTATGTGCCATCGGGTAGTACATCCTTTACGGTTAGTGATGCATCTGGATTTAAAGCAGGCGATATAATAGCCATTAACCGGCCGGTAACCGAAAACTGGGTACATTTTATGGGAATGGATAATATGTGGCGCGATGGTAAAAAAGAAACCTGGCTCAAAGTAGGGGCACGCGGGATTACGAAAAGAACGATAGTGGCTATTTCGGGTAATAAAATAACGATTGATATTCCGCTGGCCGACTCCTACGATGCTCAATTTTTAAATGCTCCGGGTACAACCATCGTCAAAGCAAAACCGGTATCTCGGGTTACGCAAGTGGGTGTTGAAAATATACATATCCAATGCCCGCCGCTCGAAATTGATTACGGCCATGCCCCTTATGCAGGCATCCGTGTTGGCGGCGACGATTGCTGGGTAAAAGATGTGTACTGCGAAGAAACGATGAACACCACCGTGCTTGCCGGTAACCGTATTACCATGGAAAAGGTGATCGTGAAACATACCTACGCTAATCTCGGCGCATCCAAACCAACAGATTTTAGTTTGGAAGGCGGACAGAACCTGATCGACCGCTGCGAGATCACCGGTGGCAATATGTATTTTGTGTGGACTTCATCCTTAATTTCCGGTCCGAATGTTTTACTCAACTGCACCTTTAGGGGTACGCGGAGCCGGGTGCAACCGCATCAGCGCTGGGCAACCGGTCTTTTGGTGGATAACTGTACCGTGCCCGATGGCGGCATCGATTTTATGAACCGGGGTATTGCCGGTTCTGGCCACGGCTGGACGATGGGCTGGGCCGTAGCCTGGAATTGCATCGCCAAAACATACATTATTCAAAATCCGCCGGGCGCGGCAAATTGGGCCATTGGTTGTATCGGCAAACGTGAACAAACCGCGCGCTTGTTTGACAGCGAACCTGTTTTACCCGATGGCAATTTCGATTCGCACGGTTCGCCGGTGGAGATAGCAAGTCTTTACCTCGCCCAGCTGACAGAACGTTTAGGCATTAAGGGACTTAAAAATATAGGGTATGCAGGCAACACGATAGATATGTTCCCGAATAAGCAGGTTAGCTTATTGCCGCTAAAAACGCAAACAGATAAACTGGGCTTTAACGAAGCCATTGACCGCCCGGTAAATACCAGCGATGTAAAAGGCAGTACCCGCGAATTTGGCGGCGAAAAAGCGATCGACGGCAATCCCGCTACTTACTGGCGCACCAATGATGGTGTAACCAAAGCGACACTGGAGGTGGATATGGAAGGTCCTGTAAAAATAAACACCCTGCAACTCAACGAGGAAGGCCAACATATAACAGCCTATAAAGTAGAAGCCCAGTTAAACAGTGATTGGAAGTTGTTGACACAGGGAACAACCATCGGGAAAAACCAGGTGGTAAAATTCCCGGCGACCATTGCCTGGAAAGTTCGCTTAACCATACTGAAAGCCAATGATTATGTGGCCATCAATAACTTTGGTTTGTATATGGAAAGGGGGAGAAGCCCTGACAGTAAAATATAACCCGAACGAAAACGTTTGCGTAGATTATTGCAGCCAAATGTGGTACCAAACACCACGCGCATTGTATAGTAGATAAAAGCTATACAAATGTATGCTCATAACCAATTAATATAACCGTAGGCCATACTGGCTATTTAACCGGTTGCGCTCATTTATTCAATAGTAATATTATAAACCAGGGCAGGTACTATATCTGCCGAAATAAAAACCTGATGAAGAAACTTTTTATAGCCTGTTTGTTGTCTGTATTTTTTATACCTAGTGTTTTTGCTCAAAAAGAGCTTTCGCGCGATGAGCGCATGAAATGGTGGCGCGAGGCCCGTTTCGGCATGTTCATTCACTGGGGCGATTATGCCGAACTGGGCGGTATATACAAGGGTTACGAGGTTGGTCATGGCGGCGAATGGATCATGAACCGGGCTAAGATACCCGTTGCCGAATACCAGCAATTTGCCAAAAAATTCAATCCCGTAAAATATGATGCCGATGCCTGGGTAAAACAGGCTAAAGAGGCGGGTATGAAATATATTGTGATTACAGCCAAGCATCACGATGGCTTTGCCATGTTTAAATCAAACGCCAGTAAATGGAACATTGCCGATGCCACACCTTATGGTAAAGATGTTTTAAAACCTTTGGCTGCTGCCTGCAAAAAATATGGTATCAAACTCGGGTTTTATTATTCGCAGGCGCAGGATTGGAATAATCCGGGTGGAGCTGCTGCCCGCAAGGTAAGCGCCGAGGGCTGGCCAAATCCCGATTCGGCCAAAATAGATGCTTATACTAAAGACCACACCGGTCATTGGGATCCGGCCCAAACCACATCAACCATGGCCGAGTATATCGATAGGGTAGCCGTTCCGCAGGTAAAAGAATTATTGACCAATTATGGCGATGTAGCCGTAATCTGGTGGGATACGCCAACCAACATGACCGATGAGTTTGCTCAAAAACTGAACGATGTGTTAAAGCTGCAGCCCAATATCATCACCAATGATCGCTTAAAGCGCCCCAACTTTGCCGGAGATTATAAAACTCCCGAGCAAAAAATCCCTAACCTGAGTGAGCTGGATGGTAAAGACTGGGAAACCTGTATGACCATGAACGGCACCTGGGGCTATAAAAGCTATGACCATAAATGGAAATCGCCCGAAACACTGATCCATAACCTCGTTGATATCGCATCAAAAGGAGGCAACTACCTGTTAAACGTTGGTCCAAATGCAGAAGGAGAATTTCCGCAGGAAAGCATAGCCTCTTTAAAAAAGATGGGTGAGTGGATGAAAGTAAATGGCGAAGCCATATACGCCACCAAAGCAAGTCCGCTGCCTGCGCTAAGCTGGGGTCGTTGTACACTTAAACCCAATGGCAAAAATACCATACTGTACTTATCAGTATTTAACTGGCCCGCAGATGGCAAACTGGTTGTTCCCGGCTTAAAAAATGAAATAGTTAACGCCAAAATGCTGGCAGGTGGAACCACCTTAAAAACCGATGCATCCAACGATGGAGTAACTATAAATGTACCAGCCAATGCTACAGATAATATAGCCACTGTAATTAAGGTGGAAGTGAAGGGAGCGGTAGCATCCCAAACAGCCAATCAAAATGGTAAAATGAAAACCGGAGCGCTTGATTAACAATGAAATTTAATACCCCTGTATTTTTAATTATCGGCCTGCTGATCATGAGCAGCAGACTAAAAGCCCAGATTGTGCTGAAAGCTGATGGCAGCAGCGATGCTTATAAGCAGATATCGCGCATATTGGGTGGCGATGCCTGCGAAGTGCCCGATTGTGCCCATCCGGTTAAACATGTTACCGAGGCTTTTGATAAACAGCTCAATGAGTATGTGTTTGTTTTTCACAGCCATGTTAAGGAAGATAATGACCGCTGTAAAAACTTCGACCGCGAGCGGGTAGAGATCAAGACTTATGGCCCCTCTGCTGCTAATTTGAAAGGAGAGCTGGGCGAAACGGTTGAATACAAATGGAAATTTAAAATAGACAGTGGTTTTAAAGCCCAGCCCACATTTACCCACATTCACCAGATCAAAGCCGGCGATGGCGATGCCGGCGCACCTGTCATCACCTTTACGCCCCGGTATGGTCAGCCCGATCAGTTCGAGGTTATCCATACCGGGTCGGAAAAGGCAAGTTCGCAGGGCGTTTTAACCAAAGTAAATCTGGGCGATTTTAAAGGAACCTGGGTTGAAGCGACAGAAACGCTGCATTACGATACCCATGGCAGTTATACAGTCACTATTAAAAGGGTGGCCGATGGCAAAGTATTATTGAACTATACCAATAAGGATATCGATCTGTGGCGAAAGGGAACATCATTTTGCCGGCCAAAATGGGGAGTATACCGGAGCTTAAAAAGCACGGAATATATCAGAGATGAGGATGTTGATTTTGCCGATATCTCTATCCGGGAGCAATAGTTTTTGTTTTGATAACCAATTAAAATAAAATTGAATGAAGCCACAATTACTCAAAGTATCTGCAGGTCCTGCTCAGTCTTTCAGTGTACGACAAGACCTCATTCCATGTATTAACAACAGGTGGCATTACCACCCCGAAATTGAACTGATCCATTTTAAAAAAGGAAGCGGGACACAGTTTGTAGGTGATAATATCAGGCCATTCAATGCCGGGGATATTGTGATGATAGGCGCATATCTGCCGCATTACTGGCGCTTTGATGATGTTTATTTTGCAAAGGAAGAAACCGCCCCGGTTGATATCAGGGTAGCTCATTTTTGTGAGAATTTTTGGGGGAATGGGTTTTTACAATTGCCAGAAAATAAAATGATCAAAACGGTATTGGAAAAGGCCCGCCGGGGTATACAAATTACCGGCAGGGCAAAAAATGCCATTGCCGGGATTATGGAAAACCTGCTTACTGCCGAAGGATCAAAACGGATCATTTTACTGATGGAGGCGCTGAATATTATTGCCGGGTATGAGCATGCCGATATCCTGTCGTCTATTGGGTTTAGTCCGAACATGGATAAATCGGGCAATGATTGTATCAATGTGATTTACGAATACTCCCTGGCTAATTTCAAAAACAAGATCCATATGGATGAGCTTGCCGATTTGGCCGGCATCAGTCCAAATTCCTTTTGCCGGTATTTTAAATCGCGCACGCGTAAAACCTACTCCAAGTTTTTATTGGAGATAAGAGTGGGGCACGCCTGTAAATTACTTATCGAAAACAGGCTGCCTTTAAAGCAACTTTGCTATGAAAGCGGGTTCAACAACTTTACCAATTTTCATAAATACTTTAAGCAGATAACCGGTAAAAGCCCGCTGAATTATCAAAGGGAATTTATCCAGACAAAAACAAGCTCCTGGTAGGGGAAGGACAAAACAGCGAAAAGAAAAAGGCCTATTGAAGCGTAGACGCTAACTCTCACATAAGTTCAAGCGAAGGATGCTTAAACCGGCATGGGGCCAATAAAAAGCATGGGGATACGTGCGATTCCCTCCCTTGGGAGGGTAGGGAGGGGGTCTGTGCTACCTACATTGCGAATAAACCCCTCCCTGCCACCGCGCAATCCATCGCACCCCTCCCTCGGGAGGGAATTTAAACCGGAAATAGCTCTCCGTCATTTCAGGAACCCTTCAAGAGATGAAAAGTGGGTTTACATAAAAACGCACTATTTGACAGTGAAATGAATTTAATTCATTGATTATAAGTAAATTAAATTAATGTTAACCATAAAAAGTGTAAACCATGTAAACCCACTTTTGTCGCTATTCAACCGGATAGGGGCCCTGTTCAAAAACAGTATCATGATATCCCTTACTGCCTATTTCGCGGGATAAGGGACTCCTGAAATCGATGCCTTCGCCAAGGCATTTCAATACAAAGTCAAAATCATATTTGGGTTGCCAGCCCAGCTCAATGCGGGCTTTGGTGTTCACATACACACGGTCTATATGCGGAAACATGGTCCAGTTTTGCTGCGCAAAAAGCTGCTCATAATCCGGGAAAAGCCGTTTTACCACTTTCGGAGCATGATTATGGAGCTGAGCCAGATCATCCCTGGTAAAGGGCGTTGTACCCGAAATAATGTAGCGGCCAAACCCGATAGATTGAGCTTTTTCAACAGCCAGGAGATGTGCATCAACAACGTCTTCCATTTCTACCCGTCGGTATAACAGTTCGTTGGCCTGTACATTGGGCGCGCTGTATTTTCCTCTTACGGCGGCATCATCATCGGCTTCGGGGAAAAACCGGGATGTTCGCAAAACCACTACTCCTAAACCATGCTTGCGGGCAAACATTTCACAAAGACTCTCGGCTGCTATTTTAGTTACACCATAAATGTTTTTAGGGATAGGCGTTATTTCCTCGGTAATCCAGGCCGCAGGCTCACCAGGCGCGGGGTTCATCGCCGCTCCAAACGTACTGGTGGTGCTGGTATAAACAAAGGTGGTTATGCCGGCAGCTACGGCCTCTTCGAGCAGTACCAGTGTCCCCGAAACATTGGTGTCGATAAAATCCTGGTTGGAGTGGGTTACGATGTGGGGTTTGTGCAGCGTTGCTGTATGGATCACGGCATGTACATCCTTAAGGCAATTGCAAACAAATTCGCGGTTGGTTATGGAGCCTATATGATCTGTAAACGCTGATGCTTTAATATCTACACCCTGTGCCTGCCTGCCTTGTGCTCTGAGGCTTCGCAAAATGGCTTCGCCGAGATGCCCGGCGCTTCCGGTTACAAGAATACTCATGAAGCAAAAATATCATGTTTGCTTTATAAAAACAATGAAGACTTATACTGGGATATAGAAAGGGATTTATGTAGATTTTATTCCACAAAGGAGTAACCGAAAAATAACTACATCCTGAACCGAAGGGATACAGACCGGCCTAATGCCTGAGCCAATTCCGGATCAATCAGTGGGCCTTCTCCTTGTTGGATCCATGCGCCGCGGATATCTTTTTGAAGGGTTATTGTATCGCCGTTTAATAATATTTCAAGCTCGGTGGTAGCTTTATTAATTGGTGTAGTGTTTACCTGGTAAACGTGGTCGGTATCGTTATATGTTATTCGTAGTGGCAGGCCCATCTTTTTCTCCTCGGGGGTAAATATACAATTGTTGTTTATAAATCGGGCATTTTAAACAAAACTGGTAGCATTTGTTCAGGCGGCCAGTTGGTGCCCAACTGTTTCTATCAGGTTGTTCATACCAAAAGGCTTATGCAGTACATCATTGGGAGCGCCTTCCTGTTTTAAAAAACTTTCGGTGTCTTCAATGTCGGTACAAATAATTACGGGGAGGGCTTGGGTTTCTTTATTCCACTTAAGCAAACGGCACACATCTATGCCATCAATGCCGGGTAACACGGCATCAAGGATAATCAGATCAGGCTCATTTTGGCGGATGCTGCTGAATATCTGGGCTGCATTGTCGAGGGTAATTACTTCATAACCATTACTGGTTAATATGTATGACATGACCTCCGTCATTAAGCCATTATGATCAACTATCAATATTTTTTTTGCCATGATCTTTTTAATCATCATGATAGTTATGCAAAGGCCATGCCATTGATTCACTTGGCATTAAGAGAGGGGAGAAGGAAGAGTCAAGAATCAAGCGCCGGGATTTTAGAACTGGCTTTTCTTAATTCTTGACTCTAATATCTTGATTCAAATTTATATGTGAATAAACAGTTCTTCTTTTGGACGGCGTACTTTGATCATTTGGCTGTAACGATCATCATCGGCACGGAAACCAACGGCAGCTATAACCGATGCGGTTAAGCCTTTTTCTTTCAGGCCCAGTATTTCATCAAATTTTCCGGCATCAAAACCCTCCATTGGTGCAGCATCAACACCCAGTTCGGCAGCGGCGCTTAACAAAACACCTAAAGCGATGTAAGCTTGTCTGTGCGACCAGGCTATTTTTTGCTCATCGGTGCGGCTGCTCAGGGTTCCTAGAATAACCTGTTCGTAACCCTGCAGCGTTTCGCGGGCAACGTTGCGGGTTGAAGCAATCAGGTCGATAAATTTTTTGCCAAAATCTTCATCCAGCGTAGTTAATGATGCAAAAACAAACAAGGCAGACGAATCAGTAATTTGAGGTTGGTTATAACCTGCAGCACGTAATTTGGCTTTGGTTTCTGCATCCTGAACAACAATTACTTTGTATGATTGCAAACCATATGATGATGGCGCTAATTGTACAGCGCTTAATAAACTATCTAATTGAGTGGCAGTTATTTTTTTTGTAGTATCGAATTTTTTAACGGCAGAGCGCCATTGTAATTTTTCTATGAGTGACATGATATTCTCTATTTGTTAAACAAAATTAGATGTTTAAACAATTAAAATAGTCACCCAGATGTAAATTGAATGTTTAAACATTCAATTTACATCAATGTCATCCGCAAGCTATAGATTGGCCTTTTGTTTCAGCTCATCCTCTTTATCATCTTGTTCTTTTCTCAGACGTCGCTTTTCTTGTCTTATTTCTTTCCGGGTTTTGCCGGCAGTATCAATATTATCTATTTTTAACTTATACTCCTGTTTAAGCGCTTCAATTTGCTCTTTTAATTTCTCTTTAGCGGTTTTCTCTTTTTGCTTTTCCTGTTCTTCGGCCTTTTTCGCGGTAGTATCTTTTTTACCGAAGAGACGCTGGAAGAAGTTTGGCTTTTTTACCGGATCTTCCAGTACTGGCATCACTTCATTATCGTCGCTTTGTTTCATCAGGCTGTCGGCAGTGGCGGTATCTACCGGCGCAATAGCCCTACGCAGGCTTTCGCGCAGGCGAACGCCATAAAAGCCGTAGGCATTGGTGTCGCGGGCCGTATAGCCCTTTTGCGCCATTAATTTACCAATCAGGTTAAAATATCCATGCAGGCCCGGCCGCAGCGTACCATCGGGTTGAAAAGCATATAAGCCGCCTTTTGGATAGGGTACGATACTAGCCAGATAAATACTTTCGCCAAGGGTAAGTTCCGATGGCGATTTGCCAAAATAATAATGAGAAGCCTCTGATATGCCGTAAATACCGCGTCCCCATTCAATAATATTAAAATAAACCTCCAGCATCCGGTTTTTAGACATGATGCGGTTATTTTCAATGATCCACACAATCAGGATCTCTTCAATTTTACGGGCAAGTGTTTTTTCGCGACTCAAAAAGGCGTTTTTTACCAATTGCATGGATATACCGCTGCCTCCCCGTTTAAACTTTTTGGTTTTAAAATCGGTCACTAATGATTTACGCAGGGCTTCTTCCACAAAACCATGATTGGTGTAAAAGGATGGGTCCTCGGCCGTCATTACCGCATTGCGCAGGTTTGGCGATATTTGTTCCAGCGGGGTGAACTCCGGGTTTTCCGGACCGATCACATGCGGCGACATGGGCTTGCCTTTTTCATATGGCGTGTATACAAAAGTGCTGTTGAGTTTGGTCAAGTCGGTTTTGCCATATTTCACTATCCTGAAATTATCCTTGCTCAGGCGCGAATCAAATTGCAGGTCATCAGGTTTGGATGAATCCATGTAAAAATTAAGCGCATAGTTAAGCTTGCCGGCAACTTGTATACCATCCAGGGCATCAAACATACCGGAAGGGAAAGAATCGAAGATGTCGGTCGCGTTTAACCAACCGGTATTAATCTTAACCTCATATATTTTTACCGGGTTTAGCGTGTATTTGATAAATGGGCGCGCGGTAAGTTTTTTAATATGAATAAGTGATGAGCTGTCGATAGACACATAATTACTGCCCACAAACACATTCGCATCAATAGATGCATTTGGGAAAACGATATTGCCCGATGAAATACCCGGGTGATTAATGAGCAGGTTATGCACAGCCCATGAACCATAAATTTTTGTTTCGCCGCCACTATGTTCCACCTTGGTGAGTTTGGTACTGATGGTATCAAAATTTAATACCAGCCTAAACTTTTTCTGGATGATAGGCAGCTCCACTTTTTTGCCATCGGCATATAATTTTACGTCTATATCTTTATCAGATGGGTGCATTTTACCGGCGATATGCCAGGTGGCCGAGCCATTATCCACATCAATGGTTGAGGTAAGGTTACCATCTTTGATCAGCGCCGTTTTGGCCAGCAGTTTCAACCGGGTACTATCGTCCCTGAAACTGATTGAAAAGTTATTCAGGTGCAGGTTATCCGGAATCTTGTAAAGAACTTCATTCACCAGATGATCGGCCAGATCGGCCAGATCAACCTTGTCATGAGTGGCAGTTGTGTCTTTTTTCTTTTTAAACAGAAAGTCGAAGTTTTTAACCCCCTTTACACTGGTGAGGTTAATGAAACCGTCCTGCAGGGAAACATCGGCTAATTTAATATCGCCAACAATAAGCGGCAATAGCTTTACACTTACCACCAGGCTTTTGATATTCAGCAAACTGTCGCGATTTTCTGGTACTATCGAGATATCAGAAAATGCTACTGTGCTGGAGCCTGTAAAATGTGCCGAACCTATTTTTACATCTAAATTATAATCACTCCTGGCTTTTGCTTTAGCTTTGCTGATAGCTTTTTGAAGCAAGGCCTCACGTTTTGAATAGGCAATGTAGCCACCTATTAAAAGGATAAGCAGTAAGGGTATCAGTATAAATGCGGCTATGCGTATGTATTTAGGATTAAGACGCTTCATGTGTAAATTTTTCCAAAACTAAACTAAATCTTATCCCCTGCAAACGGTTGTTTCTGCAAATTGTTTCTTTAACAAACGCAAATCAACGGCCTGTTTTCATAAATTTGCCATAATATTATGATAATTACCAAAGAACAAGTTTTACAAGCCCTGGGTAATGTAGAAGAGCCGGATCTGAAAAAGGACCTGGTTACCCTGAACATGATACAGGATATTCATATAGATGGCAACAACGTTAGCTTTTCGGTGATACTAACCACACCGGCCTGCCCGCTGAAAGCAATGATTGAAAATGCATGTCGTAATGCTATTAGTTATTTTGTAAGCAAAGAGGCTGTAGTGAACATCAACATGACCTCGAGGGTTACATCGCAAAAAAACACCGGCGTTCCCGGTGTTAAAAATATTATAGCGGTGGCGTCGGGCAAAGGAGGCGTTGGTAAATCAACTGTGGCTGCAAATCTGGCACTGGGATTAGCCAAAGCCGGAGCTAAAGTAGGTTTGATAGACGCTGATATTTATGGCCCATCGGTTCCCATTATGTTTGGTTTGGAAGGCGCACGCCCGCAGGCCAGCGAGGTTAATGGTAAAACACGTATTGAGCCTATCGAAAAATACGGAATCAAGCTGTTGTCCATAGGTTTCTTTACAGATCCTAACCAGCCTGTGCCATGGCGCGGACCGATGGTATCAACCGCGGTGAAACAATTGTTTAATGATGCCGACTGGGGCGAGCTGGACTATTTGGTAATAGACTTGCCACCAGGAACAGGCGATATACATATTACGGTTACACAAACCTTCCCGGTTACCGGGGCGGTAATTGTAACCACGCCGCAAAATGTGGCTTTAGCCGATGCTAAAAAGGGGATAGGCATGTTTTTAATGCCGGCCATTAATGTGCCGATACTGGGTGTGGTTGAAAACATGTCGTACTTTACACCAGCCGAACTGCCCGAAAATAAATATTACATTTTTGGTAAAGGCGGCGGTCAAAAACTGGCAGCGCAACTGGATGTACCATTTTTAGGTGAAATTCCGTTAGTAAAGGGGATAAGCGAATCTGGCGATGCTGGCAAACCAACCATCCTGGAAGAAGATGGGCCAATGACCCAGGCATTTTTAGAGATGGCCCGTCGTGTAGCACAGCAGGTGGCTATTTCAAACGCGAAAGCTGTTGGTTCATTGGTTCAATAGTTCAAGGTTTATTGGTGCCTGGTCATGAATTAGATAAGATTACATGGTTAAGACCAATGAACTAATAAACTGATGAACAAATAAACAAATTGTTGTAACTTTACTTTATATTATAATTTAGTTAAAATGAGTTTATTAAGTCAAGTAGAGACAGCCTTAGATACCATCCGTCCGTATTTGGAGGCTGATGGCGGGAATGTTTCGATTGAGGAGATCACCCCAGAAGGTGTAGTTAAATTAAAATTGTTAGGTTCATGCGGGTCGTGCCCAATGAGCATCATGACACTTAAGGCCGGTATTGAACAGGCTATTAAAAAAGCTGTTCCGGAAGTAACCGGTATTGAAGCCATTAACCTGACAGACATTGACGACCCTAACGCGGTACTCCCTGAAAATTTGAGATAATGTTAAGTATTGTTAAAATGCCTGCCTTATTTACGGCGTTAACGTACTTTTGATTAAAGTTTTGAAACTTTCCCGGGTATAGCCTGTAATATATCCGGAAAGGATGATTGGTATATGAAATATCTGATAGCCATATTATTTTTATTTGCGACAATTGGAGCCGTTGCACAAAAACATGACGATAGGCCAGTTGTGCAGTTTACAGGTGTAGTACACAATGCCGACAGTACCAATGTGATTGTGCCATATGTATCCATTACCAACACCTCTACGCATAATTCGGTAGGCCAGTCAAACTACAAGGGCTATTTTTCATTTGTGGCGCATGAGCAGGATACCTTACGCTTTACTTGTGTGGGATATGGGCCGGTAACGGTTGTTATACCCGCCAACGTGCCCAACAAAAGCTATACTTTACAGGTTAGCATTAAACCGCAAATCATTAACCTGCCTACATTCCATGTATTTCCATGGGCTACTACCGATGAGTTTAAGAAAGACTTTTTGGCTGTAAAACTAGCGGATGACGATTTGGAGATAGCACGTAAAAATATAAGTCGTACATCGTTAGTAGCTTTAGGAAACGTATTGCCACGTGATGCACAGGAAATACAAACCGCTACAGCACAGGGTATGCATACCAGTATCGAGAACTCGCATTCGCTTATGCCAAACCCACTGCTCAATCCCTTTGCCTGGGGCAGTTTGATCAAACAGATTACAGATGCTGATAATAAAAGCAGTAGTAATTAAGTCTGAAGTTACATAAATCTCCCTATTTGATTGGAGAGGGCTCTATTGGGTCAAAACGTATTCGTTTTAACTTAGAACTAAAGCCCCCAGACTTACTGCTTAAAAACTATCTTCCTTTTTTAACCGCCGGGAATTTCATTTTGTAGTCAACGTCAACCATCCCTTTTGAAATATCGTTCAGCTTTTTCTCGATAAGACGTTTGCGCAGCGGACTTAATTTATCGGTGAATAGTTTGCCTTCAATATGGTCATATTCATGCTGTATCACGCGTGCGGCCAGCCCCTTGAAGGTTTCTTCATAATGTTTCCATTCTGCATCGTAATAAGATAGTTTTACCACGGGTTTGCGGTACACATCTTCCCTGATATCGGGGATACTCAGGCAGCCTTCGTTAAAGCCCCATTCTTCGCCGGTCTCTTCTAATATAGTAGCGTTGATGAAAACTTTTTTAAAGTTTTTCAGTTCGGGCTCATCATCGCTGAAAACAGAAGCGTCGACCACAAATAAACGCATGGACATACCCACCTGCGGGGCGGCTAAACCAACGCCATGCGCGGCATACATGGTTTCAAACATGTTTTCAACCAATTCTTTAATATGAGGGTACTCGTCTGGTTCAATGGCTGTTGCTTTTTTCCTTAAAACAGGATCTCCGTAGGCGATGATAGGATACTTCATTTTACAAAAATACAGGTTTATTCTTATTTAGGTTCAAAATTCAATGTAATTAGCTTGTCAACATCAAAAATTTCGTTGCTTATTTCCAATAATTGATCGGCTGTTACGGCATTTATCTTGGCAAAAACATCTTCCAGCGTGTCAATATGGTTAAAATCAAGCAAACTTTTTGCCATCGATATAATCAGGCTCATGCGGTTTTCCTCGGCTAGTGCTATCTGACCAATAAACTTTTCTTTTGCCTGATGCAGCTGCAATGTGCCCAATTTTTGCTCGCGCAGTTTTTTCAATTCTTTATGTACCAGACGGGAGGCTTTTCCCGCTTTCTCGGCATCTGTTCCAAAATAAATAGAAAAAATGCCGGTATCGGTAAGTGTGGTATAGTTCGACTCAATGGTGTAGGCAATGCCATACTTTTCACGGATCTCCAGATTCAACCGGCTGCTCATACCCATGCCACCCAACAAATTATTAAGCAACAACAAGCCAGTTTTATGTTTGTGTGACGATGAATAAGCCTGGTTACCAATGATACAATGCGTTTGTGATATCGGTTTTTTAACAATATGGATGCCATTTTGATTAGCCTGTGGCGCTATCCTGTTTTTTTGAGCCGAATTTGCAGGGATTCCACCAAAGTATTTTTCGGATAGTTTGATGATCTTTTTAAAATCGTAATTGCCATGAACGGCAAATATCATTTCGGAAGTGCTGTAATTGGCCCGTATAAAGGCGCGGATATCATCGCCATTCATTCTTCCGACAGACTCGGTTGTGCCTAAAATATTATTACCAATGGGGTGGCCTTTAAAAAGTAATTCTTCAAAATCGTCCTGTATGGCCTCTTCGGGCTGATCAAGGTAGGAGGCTATCTCGTCCAGAATTACACCTTTTTCTTTTTCCTGCTCATCCTCCGGAAAGGTGGAGTGGAACAGGATGTCTTCAAACAGATCCATGGAGCGCTCCAGGTGCTGGTTCAGCAGCGACGCGTGTATACAGGTATATTCTTTGGTAGTATAGGCATTCAGATCGGCACCCACCAGCTCCAGGCGGTTTAAAATTTGGTTGGTGCTGCGTCTTTCGGTTTCTTTAAACAACAGATGTTCAATGAAATGAGCGAGGCCTACCTGTTGTTCGCTCTCATCGCGTGAGCCTGCATTTACAATAAAACAGCAATGGGTTATGGCAAAAGGTGCATGCTTATATAATATCCGGATGCCATTGGGTAAAGTGTATGCCTGATAATCGATCATATAGAGGGCAAAGATACATTATATGCGGTATAATTATTTTGGTGCTATTGTAAGCGATTTATACTATTTTAGGGCGAAAATCGTAATGTGTATGTAATTACTTAACATACTATAGTTGAAAATACCCCCAAACATTAAAGCAGCCCTCACTTATGAAAATTAAAATAGCCGATCTTGAATTTGAACCCCTTATCAGCGAAAAATCTATAACAGAACGTACAACGGCTATTGGTCAGCAGTTAAATGCCGACTATCAGGATAGTATACCCGTATTTGTTGGTGTACTGAACGGCAGTTTCTTGTTTATTGCCGATCTCATCAAACAAATTGACCGCCCCTGTGAGATTGCCTTTACCAAACTGGCCTCATACTATGGCGGAACCACCAGCAAGCTCAAGATCCGTGATGATATTGATTTGATCATGGATATTAAGGACCGCGACGTAGTGATCATTGAGGATATTGTGGATACCGGTAATACTGTGCATTACCTGATAGATAAATTGAAACAACGTAATCCATCATCCATTGCCGTTTGCTCTTTGTTATTGAAACCATCAGCGTTGCTGAGCCCGATTGCGGAACTGAAATATGTTGGCTTTGAAATTGAGAATGAGTTTGTGGTAGGATATGGCCTGGATTACCAGGAAATGGGTAGGAACCTTAGAGATATTTATAAAAAAGTTTAGGACCAACGTCATTGCGAGGCACGAAGCAATCTTTAAGCTATACAGGGAAAATTGATCTGCCTAAGTAGAGATTGCTTCGTGCTTCGCAATGACGATTGTGAAATAGGAGCTTAATCCACCCCAACCATACCCGCAATCTCGTTCAAAAACAATACTGCCTGGTCAATACTATTTACCCCTTCAATACTCAGGCGCAGGGTGTTTTTTACTTCTTTGAGATTGGTGCGGCGCATGTTGCTTTGTACAAAAGTGAGCACATTGCGGAAGGCGTCGGTCTCGAAATAGGCGGATTGCTGATCGCTGATAAAATAGCCCCGCAGTACATTCTTTTTAAGGGAGATCTTTTCAAAGCCGATGGCTTTGCCCAGCCACTGCATACGCATGGTGTTCAGCAAATCATTAACTTGCGGTGGTACTTTGCCGAAACGATCATGTAGTTGCTGCTGAAAGGCCGCCAGTTCCACTTCATTTTCCAGCTTGGATAATTCGGTATACAGGTTATAACGTTCTGATATATTGGTCACATACTCATCAGGGATCAGGATCTCCAAGTCGGTATCAATTTGGGTAAAGGAAATAAACGGACGTGGTTTTTCGTCCGGGAAAACACCTTTAAACTCATCGTCCTTCAATTCCTGTATGGCCTCGTCCAGTATCTTGTGGTACATATCAAAACCGATTTCGGCAATAAAGCCACTTTGTTCGGCGCCCAGCAGGTTACCGCTGCCGCGGATGTCCAGATCGCGCATGGCTACGTTAAAACCGCTGCCCAGGTCGCTGAATTCCTCAATGGCACTCAGACGCTTGCGGGCTTCACTGGTTAACGTGGATAATGGCGGACTTAACAAATAACAATAGGCCTTTTTATTGCTTCGCCCTACACGACCACGCATCTGGTGCAGATCGCTCAGACCAAACATGTGGGCGTAGTTGATGATGATGGTGTTGGCGTTCGGGATATCCAGACCGGCTTCAATAATGGTGGTAGCTACCAGTACGTCATAATCGTGGTTCACAAATTTCAACATCACATCTTCCAGCGCGTCACCTTCCAGTTGCCCGTGAGCTATACCCACACGGGCCTTGGGGACCAGTTTATGGATCATGCCGCCCAGTTGCGGCAGATCGGCCACGCGGTTATGGATAAAGAATACCTGTCCGCCGCGTTCCAGCTCAAACTCTACGGCTTCTTTGATCAGCGTATCGTTAAACACATGCAGCTCGGTAACTACGGGCTGCCTGTTGGGCGGTGGTGTGGATATGATAGAAAGATCGCGAGCGCCCATCAACGAAAAATGCAGCGTACGCGGAATCGGTGTAGCCGTAAGCGTGAGCGTATCTACATTGGCACGCATTTGTTTCAGCTTCTCTTTGGTGGATACGCCGAATTTTTGCTCCTCGTCGATGATCATCAAACCCAAGTCCTTGAATTTGACGTCCTTGCTTACCAGGCGGTGCGTGCCGATGATGATATCAACTTTACCCTCCTTAAGCTTCTCCAAAGTATCCTTGATCTGCCGACTGGTTTTAAACCGGTTGATATAATCAATATTAGCCGGAAACCCCTTGAGTCTGTCGGTAAAGGTTTTGTAGTGCTGGGCTGCTAAAATGGTGGTTGGTACCAGTATGGCCACCTGCTTGCTATCGGCCACAGCTTTGAATGCTGCACGAACGGCGACCTCGGTTTTACCAAAGCCTACATCCCCGCAAATGAGGCGGTCCATAGGGTGCGGCGATTCCATGTCCTTTTTAAAATCGGCAGTAGCTTTTTCCTGGTCGGGCGTATCCTCGTAAAGGAAGGAGGCTTCCAGCTCGGTTTGCAGGTAGCTATCGGGCGAAAAGGCATTCCCTTGCTGGGCTTTACGCAGAGCATAAAGCTTGATCAGATCGCGGGCTATGTCCTTAACTTTTTTTTTTGTTGTTTTCTTCAGGCGCTCCCAGGTATCAGTCCCGAGTTTATTCATCTTGGGTACCGTACCCTCTTTGCCGCTGTATTTGGATATGCGATTAAGCGAGTTGATATTCACATACAGCAGATCATTATCGGCATAGATCAGGCGGATCATCTCCTGTTGTTTGCCGTTCACCTCCACCTTTTCCAGACCAGCATATTTACCAATGCCGTGGTCAATGTGGGTTACATAATCACCCGGTTTCAGGTCGCGCAGTTCTTTCAGCGTAATAGCCTGCGAACGTTGATAGCCCTTTTTGAGCTTGTATTTATAGTAGCGGTCAAATATCTGGTGATCGGTATAGCAGGCCAGTTTTTGTTCATGGTCCACAAAGCCTTCCCGGATAGAAACGCTGATTGGGGTGAACTTTACTGTTTTATCCAGGTCGTCCAGAATGGCGTATAAGCGCTCTACTTGCCGGGCCGAATCGGTAAGGATAAAGTTCTCGATCTTTTCGGCCTCGTTATTTTTAAAGTTGTGGATAAGCAGCGTAAAATCCTTATTGAACGATGGCTGCGGCCGCATATCAAAATTGATGGAGGCCGTAGGCTGATAGAAGAATTGTTTACCAAATTCTACCACCGGGAAATCAAATAGCTGATCGGCTATTAGTTTTTCGTCGGTAAAGCCAAATTTGGGGTCTATCCATTCGGGGTTCTGCGTTTTTTCTTCGGCGGAGAGGGCTTTCCATAGGTTTACCGCCTTTTTAAAGCCGGTTTGGATAATGTCAAGCGTAAACTGTACATCTTTGATCCATACCTGGGTGCCGGGTTCCACATATTCCAGCAGGGATATATTGCTTTCGGTTAAAAACTTGGATTGTACGTTGGGTACAATGGTGATGCTTTTAACCTGTTCAACAGACAGCTGGCTTTCAATCTCGAACGTACGGATCGACTCAATAAAATCGCCAAAGAACTCTACCCGGTAGGGCAGGTTATGCGAAAACGAGAAGATATCAACGATACCGCCGCGAACAGAGAATTGCCCGGGCTCGTACACAAAATCAACGCGATCAAAATCATACTCAATTAAAAACTCGTTGATAAACTCAATGCTCAGTTTGCTGCCAACGGCTATCTCGAGCGTGTTTTTTTCGAGTGATGAACGGTCGATCACTTTCTCGGCAAGAGCCTCCGGGTAGGTCACGATCAGTTGTCCAAACTCGGTAGAGTGGTTAAGCTCATTCAGTACTTCGGCACGGGCCAGTACATTGCTGCTATCGGGCTGGGTAAATTCAAAAGGTTTGCGGTAGGATGATGGAAAAAGCAAGGCTTCTTTACCAGTGAGGTTTTCGAGATCGGCCTGAAAATAGCCGGCTTCTTCCCGATCGGGCAGTACAAATACCATGTGCTTGTGCTGCAAAAAATACAATGCTACCGCCATGGCCGAATCACTTGATCCGACTAACCCACGTAGCTGTATCCTCGGATTTTTGGAAGCGTTAAGGGCTGTTGCCAACGCTTTAATCCTGTCATCAGCTTTGTATCTGTCTAAAATATCACGGATGTTCAAAACTGATGCAAAGGTACGGAAAAAGGATTAGGGGAACAAGGAATAAGGATTTGAAGACTAAAGGCTTTTATAAGTTGTTTTAGAAAGGTCCTTAACCAGGCGATTTTATTCCTTATTCCCAAAAATCTTTGCTCCCAAATAAAACAATCTCTATGAATTGTTACTTTTTAATGGTAAATTCAATAAACTTATCATTATAACCTACCTATTGTTTTAACCTAATTTTATAAACCATGAAGAATGCAATTATTTGGGGTATTATCATTGGCGTATTAAGTGGAATTTGGATGTTGGTGATGCACGGTTCGGGTATTTCACCCACCGACGAAAAAGTGGCCACACTGGAGTACTTTTCATTTCTGATCCCGGCCTTTGGGTTATTTATTGGGATCTACAACTATCGTAAAAACGACTGCAAAGGCCATATGGGCTTTTTGGAAGCTTTGATACAAAGTTTTAAGATATTAATTGCTGGCGGTATTGTAACCGTTTTTGCTACTATATTATATTTTAGCTACGCGCATGTATCTATGGGCAACGTAATGGAGGCTTCATCCGGCCGTATATTCGGCGCTTTACTGGTAGGTGTATTATTAGCGTTTGCCGTATCTTTACTGTTCCATAACAAAGCGAACAAGGTTGATTAAAAGGCTCTTTTCAAAATATTTTGAACTGGTTTTCTGGATAGCTGCCATGCTGGCCCTGGCTTTTAGTACGCCCGGTGCCGAATCGCATTTTACGCTGTGCCCCTTAAAACTGATGGGCTTTAAATGGTGCCCCGGCTGCGGACTGGGGCATTCTATTATTTATTTGTTCCACGGCGATATCCGCAACTCCTTTCATGCCCACTGGCTGGGCATTCCTGCTGTGATCGTTATTTTTCACCGGATTTATGTTTTGGGTAAGGACAGGCTGGGTTTTGGGCATGGGTTTGGTGAAAAGCATACTTTATAAAAACAATAAACTTCTTGTCATGCTGAACGCAGTGAAGCATCTATCCGGCTATAAGTAGATCTAAGAATAGATCCTTCGTCCCTCAGGATGACAAGAGTATATAACTTCCGGTCCTATATTTTTCACCGCCAAAACTTCCTCACTCACCGACATGTTCCTGCCGCTAACCAGTTTTCCATAGGCTCGTTTTACTTATCGTAATACCTTTATATCATCAAACAAACGATAACCTTAAACGCTACGAAGATGAACTCTTACCCAAACGCATATATGATGTTCGACGGCATGACAACCGAAGAATTCGCTGTTTTACAACAGGCTACCGCCTCATTGACAGAAAATCAACAGCGGTATTTTATAAACATTTACGGAGGTAAAAGAAGAAACCCGCAGGATATTATGCTGGCCACTTTACTGGGCTTTGTAGGAGTATCCGGCGTACAACGCTTCATGACCGACCAGATAGGTATGGGCCTGGTTTACTTCTTCACCGCCGGCTTTTGCTTTATCGGAACTATTGTGGATCTGATCAACTACAAAAGTATCGCCAACGATTACAACAAAGAAATGGCTTTCGAAAGTTTCAACATCGCTAAAATGAGCAACTAAATAAGTCCTTCGGGGATGATAGTTTCACTATATATCAAAAAAAATCCACCTTCTGTTACGGGGTGGATTTTTTTAGTTTTACGGAATATTTCTTATAAATTATGTCATTGCGAGGAGGAACGACGAAGCAATCTCCTCGGAAGCATAAACTATTCGCAATATAAACGCGAGGAGATTGCCACGCTTCGCTCGCAATGACATGGTTGTTAGGGTTTCTAAAGAATGTTATTTCCCTAATGCCTTATCTCTCACCGCCTTGAATTCCGAATGCGGTTTCCAGCCGGGGAAGGTAGTTTCGTTGCTGAGTTTGGTGCCTATGCGGTAAAGGATATCAGCTATCTGGGCCATACCAGTGGCGTCCATGTCGGCGCTGTAATTATCTGCCGGTTGGTGATAGCGTTGATCGTTGTATTCCTTTTGTTTTTCTTCGCCATAGGTGGCACCTTGTGTTTTGCTGATGCTGCCATTGTTGATATCCAGAGCCGGAACGCCCAGTTTGGCAAAGTTAAAATGATCCGACCGGTAATAGCTGCCCGCACCCGGGTGACGGTCGCCCACGGTAGTGAGGCCGTCCTCTTTGGCAATATCGGCCACATAATCTTCCAGGTCGTTTTGTCCCTTGCCGGTGATCGCAATGTCTTTGGTTTCGCCATAGCTGCCCAGGGCATCCATGTTCAGGTCGGCAATGGTTTTATTGAGTGGATAAACAGGATGGGTAGCATAATACTCCGAGCCCAGTAAGCCCTGCTCTTCGGCAGTTACCGCTAAAAATACAATAGAGCGTTTGGGTTTTTCTTTAGCCTGCTGAAATGCTTTGGCTACGCTGATGATAGCGGCTACACCACTGGCATTATCCACCGCGCCGTTATAAATGCTGTCGCCTTTGGCATCGGGCTTGCCAACGCCCAGGTGATCCCAGTGAGCAGTATACAAAATATACTCACCCGGAGATGTGCTGCCTTTGATGGTACCAATAACATTATGTGATGTGGAATATTTAAGCTTATTATTGATAGTTAAAGAAACCGAGCGGTTAAGCGGAACGGCCTTAAAGCTTTTACTACGGGCTATAGCGCGCAGATCGCCCGTAATGCCGGCATCGGCAAATAATTTTTTGGCGACATCTTCTGTAATCCAGCCTTCCACCTTACAGCGCGACATATGCTTATCTGCCTGGGTAAGATAAAGTTTGGCTCCCGAATTACTGTTGGATACCACTTCCCAGCCATAACTGGCCGGTTCTGTTTGGTGCACGATGATCACACCGGCAGCACCCTGACGGGCGGCTTCTTCAAACTTGTAGGTCCAGCGGCCATAATAGGTCATGGTGTCGCCTTTAAATATGGTGGGGTCGCCGCTTTTAAAGCCGGGATCATTTACCAGTACCACCACTGTTTTGCCTTTTACGTTTAACCCGGCATAATCATTCCAGTGATATTCGGGAGCTACAATACCGTATCCTGCAAAAATCAGTGGCGAGTTTTTAAGCTGTACCGAATCAACCTCACGGCGACTAAACGTTACAAAATCGGTCAGTTTATGCAGGCTCACAGGCGATTTACCACCGCTGATCTCCATAGTTTCTGACGGCTGACTGGTAATTTCCACCATAGGGACATCCTGTAAATAGCTGCCGTTATTGCCCGGTTCTAATCCGGCTTTTTTAAATTCGGACGAGATATAGGCGATGGCTTTGTTTTCGCCGGCGGTAAAAGGTTTACGGCCCAGGAGCGAATCATTGGCCAGCACTGCGATGTGCGATTTGATCTCATCGGGTGTTATGGCTTTGGGGGTTTCTTTGCTGCTCTTGTCATTCTGGCTGCATCCGGCAAGCAGGGCAATGCCGCCTATGGCCAACAGGTAATGGTATTTGTTTTTCATTAGGGATAATTTGTTTTTTAATGGTAATGAAGCTATCATGAGCCGTATTATACATTCCAGTTGGTGAACCTTTAGCTCATGATGGTTTCATTAGGGATAGTTAACTGTTTATCCCAAATGTAGCTAAAGGGGAGGCGTAATGCAAGTGGTCGCTATAATATGGTAGCCGGTTTATTTGTATTTTGGAATGGGATAAAACATAAATAAGCCGACCCCCAAAAAAAGAGACAAATAAAAATTAACCAAACTGAAAACCCCTCAGTGGCAATCAGAATAAACACAGAGCCATAAACAATATTGGCTATGATAGAATATATCCAAAGAGCTTTTTTATCCGCGTACTTTTTAAAATTAAATTGTAAAAAATAAATAACGCAACCAACAATTTCGGGCAAACCGATCGGTATAGCTAAATAGTTGCGCCAGCTAGTTGGCTCATCAACTTCGCCCATAAAAACCAACTGCGCAAATATTAATAAACAGACCGCTGGTACCAAATGGCTCCAAAACAAGATTGCGGCAATTCTTTTATGACTTAAAGGCACTGTCTCGACCCCAATTTAATTTTCTCTATTTAATGCTGACGGAACTCGACGAATGTACTTAAAGGAAATGCTTGGTACAAGCAAAGACACTCCATTGATAACAACAAAAGCGACTTTTTAGGGTCGCCTTTGTTGTTATTTGTCGGTATTATATAAAATTGTCAAGCAATCTGCTTCACTTGATAGGTAGCCTGGTCTTCAATTTTCTTAATCGCCTCAACCGTTTTCAGGAATGAATCGGGGGTTATGGAGATACTGTCGATTCCCTCTTCCACCAGGAATTGGGCAAAGTCGGGATAATCCGATGGCCCCTGGCCGCAAATACCTACCTTGATACGGGCCTTTTTGGCAGCCTTGATCAATTGTGAAATCATCATTTTTACAGCCTCGTTACGTTCATTATAAATCTCGGCTACCAGTGCCGAATCGCGGTCGAGGCCGAGCACCAGTTGGGTGAGGTCGTTGGAGCCGATAGAGAACCCATCAATATAGCGGGCAAACTGATCAGCCAGTATCACGTTGGATGGTACTTCGGCCATCAGGTATACTTCCAGCCCATTTTCGCCACGAACCAGGCCGTATTCCTTCATGGTTTCATAAACCCGCAGCAGCTCGTTAATAGTACGGCAAAAAGGGATCATGACTACCACATTTTTCAACCCCATTGTTTCGCGTACCTTTTTTATCGCGCGGCACTCCATGCCAAATGCTTCCTTATAGGCAGCAGAGTAATAGCGCGAAGCTCCCCGCCAGCCGATCATCGGGTTTTCTTCCGATGGTTCAAAGTAACTGCCCCCGGGCATGCTGGCATACTCGTTGGTTTTAAAATCTGAGAAGCGTACAATCACCTTATGCGGATAAAAAGCCGAAGCTATTTTACCGATCCCGAAGGAGAGCTTGTCTATAAAATAAGTTTGCTCATCGGCATAGCCTTTAATGGTCTCTTCAATCAGCGTGGTCAGGGCTTCATCTTTTAGTTCCCGGTGCTGCAAAAGGGCCTGTGGATGTATTTTAATATAATTGCTGATGATAAATTCTTCGCGCGCCAGGCCAACACCACGGTGCGGATACCCGGCCAGCTTAAAAGCGATATCTGGCGAAGCCACATTCATCATGATAGGGGTATCAACAGATGGGAGGGTGCTCAGATCATACTCCTGTATTTTAAAAGGAATCTCCCCGGCATAGATATACCCGTTTTCGCCTTCGGCGCAGGATACGGTTACCTGCTGGCCAGTGCTCAACAACTCCGTGGCGTTACCGCAGCCCACAATAGCGGGTACGCCGAGCTCGCGGGCCACAATAGCGGCATGACAGGTACGGCCGCCTTTATTAGTGACGATGGCCGCTGCCTTTTTCATCAAAGGCTCCCAGTCGGGGTCAGTCATGTCGGTTACCAGTACATCTCCGGGCTTAAAGTTTAGTTGTGCCAGGGAAACAGTATCTACATTATCCAACAAGTGTACCCTTCCTGATGCTATTTTATCGCCAACGGCAATACCGTGTAACAGTAACTGTGTGCTTTTGGCTTTCGCATCCATGGTAAATACCTGCATAGTTTGCTGCGTTTTGCGGGAGTGGATAGTTTCTGGCCGGGCCTGTACAATGTAAAGCTTTTGGGTTTCGCCGTCGACCGCCCATTCTATATCCATGGGGCACCATTTGCCCTTAAGGGCGGTGTAATAATTTTCGATAGCAACCACCCAGCTGGCCAGTTGCAGGGCCATATCATCTGTAAGGCAAAAACGTGCTTTTTCGGTTTCGGTAGTAGGCACTACTTTTACACGCGGTTCATTAGCTTCGCCATAAACCATCTTACTATCCTTAGTGCCTAATTTTTTTTCGATCAAAGGGCGCAGACCAGGCTTGCCCAGCAAGGGTTTAAATACGGTAAACTCATCGGGTTTTACGGCTCCCTGAACAACCATTTCGCCCAGGCCAAAAGCGCCGTTGATCACCACTACATCTTTAAAACCACTCTCGGTATCCAGTGAAAAAGCCACGCCCGACGCACCAATATCCGAACGCACCATTTTTTGCACGCATACCGAAAGTCCTATCTTAAAGTGATCATACCCAAAACTTTTGCGGTAGCTGATGGCGCGATCGGTAAACAGCGACGCAAAACAATCGCGTATAGCATTCAGCAGATCATCGGTACCGGCAATATTTAGATAAGTATCCTGTTGCCCGGCGAAAGAAGCATCGGGCAGATCTTCGGCGGTAGCAGATGAACGTACAGCCACGTCAACATCCGTTTTTTGGTAGTACGTGCATAAAGCGGTATAAGCACCGGCTATTTGTGTTTTGATGTCATCGGGGAACTTTCCGTCGCGGATGAGCCCGCGGATAGTACCGCCGCAGCGTTTAAGCTGTTCCAGATCGTCTACATTGGTTTGGCCGATGAGGGTGTCGATAAACACATCAAGCTTATTATATTTTATAAAGCTGTAATAGGCATCGGCAACCACAATAAACCCGAAGGGGATGTCGATTCCTAATAATTTCAAATTTTGAAGCATTTCCCCCAAAGAGGCATTCTTGCCGCCAACACGGTCGATATCATAGATGTCAGCCTCGTTGAGTTGCAAAATATAGTTTGTTGTTTCCATCTGTAAATAATTTTGAATTAGTGGGTTAGTGAATTAGTGATTTTTTTACGTGCCTGGTGTGTGTTTAAAAATCAGGACTAACTCATCTTCATTTTTTTCTACAAAACTATCGGATAGCTTGTTTGGAAACAGGAGATTCTATACAATAAATGATATTATATTAACCAATTATATCTATTTTTGATATAAAAAGGTGTATATAATATAATTTATCTCATAGAGTAAGGATTTATAGAATAAGGAGCAAGAATCTTTTGAGGCGATAAAAAATCACTAATTCACTAAATCAATAATTCAGTAATTACCAATGCGCGCGCGGTTAAAAAAGTTGAGTACACCGGCTAATCAGTCGTTCAACCTGGAGCTTACCGGGCATTATCATTCGTATAACGAATTGCATTATCATCCAGAAATAGAGTTGATATATATTATAGAAGGGCATGGCGTATTGTTGGTTGGTGATAAAATCGAGCCTGTAGCCGCCGGTGATTTGCTGATGCTGGGCGGAAATCTGCCTCATTTATTCCGGTTTGACACCCATACTTTTGAATATCCTTTGCAAAAGCAGGGGAGGATAAAGCTGCCTGTACAATTACTTACATTACATTTTAATCCCGATATATTTGGTGCGCCGTTTCTCAGTTTGCCCGAAAATGAATACCTGCGTACGGTGATACGCCGGGCAGGGAACGTGCTTGCATTTCAGGGAGGTTTGCGTACGCGGTTAAAAGTTTTGTTAAACCAATTGCTTAACGCTGCTGCCAGCGAGCGGATACCCTTGCTGATGCAATTATTGGCTCCCATTGCCGCTGAAAAAGAATACCGATCCTTAAATCCGCAGATACAGCAGCATTCCTTTAATGCGGGTGATGAAACCCGGCTTACCAAAATTTACCTCTACACGCTTAATAATTTTCACCGGGTTATTACCTTAAAGGAAATATCGGCGGTTATTTATATGGTGCCTAATGCCTTCTGCCGGTACTTTAAATCGCGGGTGCAGAAAAGTTATTTTGACTTTTTGCTGGAGGTACGCGTGAATCATGCCTGCAAACTACTCAAAGAGACCGATTACAGCATTGTCATTATCAGTTACGAATCGGGTTTCTCCAATCTCTCCAATTTTAACCGGCATTTTAAAGCGATTACGGGGAAGAAGCCTTTGGCTGTTAGGAAGGAATTTCAGCAGTATTTGTAGACCTCATCCAACCTTTTACAAAGGAGAGGGCTTTAAAAACAAATATGTCATTGCGAGCGATAGCGTGGCAATCTCCTCGCGTTCATACATGCGAGGAGATTGCTTCGTCGTTCCTCCTCGCAATGACTTTGTTTTGCCTTAGAGTTACCAGAGAGTGGCTTTAATCAATCCACTCAAACTTGGTATACGGTACCAACGCTTCCGGTATCCGGATGCCTTTTTCGGTTTGGTTGTTTTCTAATAGGGTAGCCACAATACGAGGTAATGCTAACGCGCTGCCGTTGAGGGTGTGGGCCAGCTGGGTTTTACCTTCGGTATTTCGGAAACGCAGTTTAAGGCGATTGCTTTGGAAAGTTTCAAAGTTGGATACTGATGAAACTTCCAGCCAGCGTTGCTGTGCGGCGCTCCAGGTTTCCATATCATAGGTTAAGGCTGATGCAAAACCCATATCGCCGCCGCAAAGGCGCAATACGCGGTAGGGCAGACCTAGTTTTTGCAGCAGACCTTGTACATGAGCGCTCATCTGTTCCAAAACCTCGTATGAGCGGTCGGGTTGTACTATCTGTACAATTTCTACCTTATCAAACTGGTGCAAACGGTTCAGGCCGCGTACGTGTGCGCCATATGAACCCGCCTCACGACGGAAGCATGGTGTATGTCCGCAATTTTTTACCGGAAGGTCTTCGCCTTTCAATATCACATCGCGATACAGGTTGGTGATAGGCACTTCGGCGGTTGGTATCAGGAATAAATTGTCCACACCAACATGGTACATTTGCCCTTCCTTATCCGGCAGTTGTCCTGTCCCAAAGCCCGATGCTTCGTTTACCATCAGGGGTACGCTTACTTCGCTGTAGCCCGCTTTTTCGGCTTCGTCAATGAAGAAATTGATCAAAGCGCGTTGTAGTTTAGCTCCTTTGTTTTTATATACCGGGAAACCGGCGCCGGTGATTTTAACACCCAGTTCAAAATCAATTAGGTTGTATTTCGCGGCCAGTTCCCAATGCGGCAGGGCATCGGCGGGCAGTGATGGTTTAAAGCCGTTTTCCAACACCACTTCATTTTCCTCGGGGGTTAAACCTTTGGGTACGGAGCTGTGGGGCAGGTTTGGCAACAGCACTAGTTTTTGGTATAGTTCCTCTTCGATCAAAGCCAACTGTTCGCCCAGTTTTTTGATGTCATCTTTCCATGCGCCTGTTTTGGCTTTGATGGTTTCTGCTTCGTCTTTTTTACCCGCGCGCATCAGGTCGCCAATTTGTTTGGCGGCTGAATTGGCCTCGGCCGAAACGTTATCCATACTGGTTTGAGTTTGACGGCGTTTATCGTCTAACTGAATTATTTCATCAACCAGCTCGGCCTGTTTAAAATTTTTTACAGCCAAACGTTCTAAAACCTGTTCCCGGTTATCGCGGATATAACTAACTTGCAGCATTATTTTATTTTTAGGCAAAGATATAATTAGTTCATAGTTTATGGTTCATAGTTCATGGTTTTTCGTTTATGGTTCATAGTTGATTTGCAAAAACTATGAACTATTATCCATGAACCATGATCCCTAACCATGAACTATGAACCATCAACCATGAACGAAAAAGGTAAACTATACTTAGTACCCACCCCAATAGGCAACCTGGAGGATATTACCTTACGGGCCATACGTGTTTTGAAAGAGGCCGATTTGATATTGGCCGAGGATACGCGTACATCAGCGCCGCTGCTCAAACATTTTGATATTCATCAGAAAGTGTTTTCGCACCATCAGCATAATGAGCACCAATCATCCAACGAAATAGTAAAATTTTTGCTGGAAGGAAAAAATATCGCGCTGATATCAGATGCCGGAACACCAGCCATATCCGATCCGGGTTTTTACCTGGTGCGAGAGGCCCTGAAATTTGATATCGCGGTGGAATGTTTGCCCGGTGCCACGGCTTTTGTGCCAGCACTGGTGAATTCGGGTTTCCCTACAGATAAGTTTTGTTTTGAAGGATTTTTACCGCTGAAAAAAGGCAGGCAAACACGCTATAAATTCCTGGCTGCCGAGGAGCGTACGATCATACTATATGAATCGCCGCACCGTTTACTGAAAACATTGGACGAAATGGCCACTTATTTTGGGGCCGATCGCCAGTTATCCGTATCGCGCGAGCTCACCAAAATGTTCGAAGAAACCGTTCGCGGTACCGTAACCGAGGTAAAGCAATATTATGAAACACATCCCGCAAAAGGGGAGTTTGTGATCTGCGTAGCCGGGGCCGAAGCCAAAACATCAAAGAATAAATATAAAGACGACGAAGAGGATTAAAAAAGGTGGCCTGTCATCCTGAGCTTGTCGAAGGACGCACGCAGAGGCCTGCCCGCCATGCTTCGACAGGCTCAGCATCACAGCCCGGGAAAGTGAATAAAAATAAAAAACATGTCATTGCGAGGAGGAACGACGAAGCAATCTCCTCGTATACATAAACGCGAGGAGATTGCCACGCTATCGCTCGCAATGACATATTATAAATTAATATATTGTTGATGAAAAAAAACCTTCCTTTAGCCATACTTTCCGGATTATTATTGTGGATAGCGTGGCCGCCTACGCCTTATACTACCTTTTTGCTGTTTATTGGTTTTGTGCCGATGCTGCTGGCGATAGAAAACATTATCCAATCTACATCTGCAAAAAAAGGGAAGCAAATATTCACCTTAACCTTTATTGGTTTTTTTATCTGGAATACGGCCTCTGTTTACTGGGTGTACAACGCATTGAAGATGGTAGGTGAACTGGTGGCTATCCCCATTACGCTGATCCCATATTCGTTGGGGCCGCTGCTCATGGCTTTGGCCTGTTGGCTGTATTACCGTTTGCGACTGGTAACCAGTCGTGGCTGGGGTTTGGCCGGGTTGGTTTGCCTATGGATAGGCTACGAATACCTGCACCAGAGTTGGGATCTGAACTTTCCCTGGATGACTTTAGGCAACGGTTTCGCGGTGAGTCACCAGTGGATACAGTGGTACGAATATACAGGTGTTTATGGCGGCACCATTTGGGTATGGGCGGTAAACATACTGGCATTTTTGATCTACATAGGTCTGCGCGAAACGCAGGCAAAAAAGCTGCGCCTGAAACTGATCAGCGCGTTTGTGCTGGTGATTTTGCTGCCGATTAGCTTTTCGTTATATACCTATTACAACTATACCGAACAGAAAAATCCATCGAACGTAGTAGCGGTTCAGCCCAATATTGATCCTTATGCAAAAGAGAGTGATATCCCGGCCAACCTGCAGATCGATATCATGATCCACCTGTCGCGGAGTGTGGCCCAGCCCAATACCGAGTTTTTTTTATGGCCCGAAACGGCCATCCCGGAATATATGAACGAGGACGGGATCAACAATAATATTTACTTTAAACAGGCCCAATATTTTTTAAGGAAATACAAAAACAGCACCCTGATTACCGGCGGCGAAACTTACCGTTTGTATAATTCACGCGCTACCTCAACGGCCAGTCCAACGCAACAACCGGGTGTATTTGCCGATAATTTTAGTTCGGCCATAGCCATTGAAAACAGCGGGAATGTTCAGATCTATCATAAATCGCGGCTGGTACCAGGGGCCGAGTCCCTGCCTTTTGGCAATACCTTATCCTTCCTGAAACCGGTGTTTGAACACCTGGGCGGTGCTACAGGTGCTTATGGCGCTCAAGCCGACGCAGGCGTGTTTTACTCGCAAAGCGGTATCGGTGCCGATCCGGTGATCTGTTTCGAATCCATCTGGGGCGAATATGTGGCGCGCTCGGTGCAGAAAGGCGCGCAATTCATCGCGGTGATTACCAACGATGGCTGGTGGGAAAACACATCGGGTAAAGACCAACACCTGGATTATGCCAAGCTGAGGGCCATTGAAACCCGGCGCTGGGTGGCACGCTCAGCCAATACCGGCATCTCGGCTTTCATCAACCAACGCGGCGACATTGTACAGCAAACCAAATGGTGGACACAGGCTGCCATAAAACAGGATATCAATCTTAACTCCGAACTGACTTTTTATGTGGAGCATGGCGACTATTTGCCCAAAGCAGGTAGCTTTATTGCGGTTTTATTGATCGGGTTTGTGATGGTTAAGGGGAGGTTTAGGAAGAAGGCGGTGGCAGCGGTTTAAAACAGTTTTTTTAAAAAGTCTGTCATCCTGAGCGGAGCGAAGGATCTATTCACTGGTAGGTACGGCGTATACCCGCTCTTGGCCGCGGGAGGGCCAGTCACTTTTGTCGCCACAAAAGTAACCAAAAAGGCTGTCAGCAGAAATACTTCTTTGCGCTCATAGCCTTTGCCCTGCAAATCAGTCAGAACCAGGGCTGCAATTATTTTGCGCTACTTCGTTCCCTCAATCTGCGCTTCAGCAAAAACTTGCTATGCCCCGCATCCGCACACGTCCACCATTGTTCTGCCCGCTTTCGCCCGAAGCTTATCTGCTGACGAAAAAGGAAGAAAATAGCAAGTATATAATTGACGCAAGCTACTAATATGCCAATCCGTTTGATAGGTACCAATGAACTAATGAGCTATTGAACCAATGAACAAAGTTGCTACTCTTCGTTCCTCTTTAAAATAAAAGCCATCAGATCATTGATGGGCTGTTTGATTACTTTGCCGGTTTTAACACCATGTTGATGGCAAAGGGTGGTTAATTCTTCGGCAAAAAAATAGGCAATGGAGCCCACGAAGTGACACTTGTAACGGTGATATTCGGGGTATGATTTGATGTTGGTGTCAATAAATTCCAGTAAGCCCCGTTCCAATAATTCCTGTCCATAGGGGGTGGTTTTTATTTCGCTTACAAAACGCGAGAATGAGGCCAGGTAGGTATTGGCATTAGGTCGCTGATATACGTTTTTGATCACGATCTCTTTATTCAACCCGTATGCTTTATTAAATGCTTCATTGATATCGCCAGGCATATTGCCATACAGAAAATCGGTGATGAGGGCCTTCCCAAACCAGGTTCCTGAGCCTTCGTCGCCCAAAACAAAACCCAGGCCATGCTGGCCATCGTGTATGTTCTCTCCATCAAAATAAGAGATGTTTGATCCCGTACCCATTACACAGCAAATTCCTTTTTCGTACCCGCAGGTAGCATAGGCGCAACCCAGAAGATCACTGTCGACACTCACAAAAGCTTTGGTGAATAACTGACTGATAGCGTTGGAAACGATCTCATGCCTGTCTGGACTGGAGCAGCCGGCCCCGAAAAAATAGATTTCAGAAATATCTTGGGCATGTGCCACCATATTGGGCGCCTGGTCCTGTATTATTTTGGCTATTTCTTTTTCGGTTAAAAAGTATGGGTTTAATCCGGCGGTTTTGAATGATACTGGTTCCTGCTGTGGAAGGCTGAGCAGCCAGTCTGTTTTGGAAGATCCGCTATCGGCAACTAAGATCATGGACAAATTTCTTCGAGCGCTTTAATTGTTAATGGCTTATGTATAAATTGGGTAATATACTTGTTCCCTGACGATTCTTTCATATCTGTTGGGTCAAGAGAAGAAGAAAGCATAAATATTTTAATATCTTTTTTATCGATCAAAAGCTTATCGTATTCCTCTAAAAACTCAAACCCGCTCATTTGGGGCATACGGACATCTAAAAAGATAACATCGGGTTTTATAGTGGCCTCCCGGAGCAAAATAATGGCTTCGGCAGGCGATTGTCTTACAATGATCTGCTCTGCAAAGTTACTGTTTTCCAAAACCCTGCGCGTAACAAAGTTGTCGATGTAGTTATCATCAATCAACAGGCAGGTTTTGTAGGGGATTAACATCGTTCCAAAAATAGCTTTTTAAAGCAATTTAAGAAACATACCCTATAAATTAATACTTATTAGTACTTAATTAATATTAATACTGCTGGTGATTTGTTTTAAAGTAACTTCTGCAAGTTTTGATTGATACTGAGCAGCAAAGAACTTGGATTGTGCATCCAGGTAATTACGCTGGGCTTCTCTTATTTCTAAAGGCGTAATATTACCCAGCTTATATTTTTCTAATGATATATCCAGGTTCTTTTTAGCTATAGTTACGTTGGCTTGCCCCAGTTTAATCAGATCGAGCCCGGATAAGTAACTCACAAAAAAGTTATTGATTTGTGCCTCTACATTCAGCCGGATTTGCTTGGCGCTGATATTGGCATTGTCTATCTGGATTTTTGCATTCCTTTCCCGACGGTTCTGGTTAAAGCCGTTAAATATGTTGATGCTTGCGGTGAGACCGTAATTTAAGCCATGTACATTTTGCGACAGGGTAAAGCCGGCCGGTGTTTTACTATTGGAGAAGGTATAGCCCGAAGTTAAACCCACCTGCGGATACCGGGTTGAACGTACCTGCTTCAGGTTAATTTCGGCCAGGCGTTTGTTGATCTGTGCGGAAAGGATGGCCGGGTTTTGCAATTGTGCGCTGTTGATGATCTCGGCAAGGGTTAGTTTATCATCAATCAGGATGGTATCGGTTACGGCGAAATCGGTTTGCAGATCGCGGATCAGGAGTTGATTCAATTGTATCTTGATGGCCTTAAACTGCTGATATTGTGTTACCAGGTTGGCTGTATCGGTATTGAGGTTAACCTGTGCATTCAATACATCCAATCCCGAGGCGCGGCCAACTTTGTACTTGTCGTTAGCATACCGCAGTTGTGTACGCGAAATATCTATAGCCCCTTTGAGCGCTTTGATCTGCTCATTTTGGTTGATGAGATCATAGTAGGTAGTAATCACATTAGCAACCGTTGTTTGGATAGTATCCTTTAGCCGTATAGCGCTTAAAGTATCTATAGTTTTTAACTGATCATAATTGGCAAACATATTAAAGCCATCAAAAATGGTCCAGTTAAGGTTTACGCCATAGCTGTTGTTGGAGTTATGGGCATTAATATCATTCACCGTGCCGTCACTACGCGTTTGCTTGGTGTTTTGTCTGCTGTTGTTGGTAGCAAAATTGCCGGTAACCTGCGGTAAAACACCCGCGTTGCCCAGAGTAACATTGTTTGCCGCTATGGCAGAGTTATTTTGCGACAGCTTGATATTATAGTTGTTTTTAAGTGCTATCTCCACCGCCTCTTTCAGCGTAAGCAGTGGGGCATCCTGCGCCCAAGCCGTTATGCTGAAAATCAGGCTACAGAAAATTGAGAAAACTATTTTTCTGGTGATCATATTTTTTTTATTTGGGAATTTGGATGCCCGATCCCGGATTCATTATTTTATTAATTCTTTAATTCTGCAAATTCTGGTTCAGACTTCTCTGCTTCCGCATCTTCCGGTTCATGATCCGGGTCGCGGCGGGTTTTGGAGGCGAAGATCACATACATCAGCGGAATAATATAAAGGGTAAGCACCAGCGAAAACAACATGCCTCCCATAATGACAATACCCAATGATACACGGCTTTTGGCGCCCGCTCCCAGGGCAAACGCGATAGGAACAGAACCAAGCACAACCGCTAAGCTGGTCATTAATATGGGGCGTAAACGTGCTGTTGCGGCCTCAATGGCAGCTTCATACTTAGCCACGCCGTGTTCCATACGCTGGTTGGCAAATTCCACAATGAGGATACCGTTTTTGGTTACCAGCCCTACCAGGGTAATGATCCCGATTTCACTGAAAATATTAAGGGTTTGGTTAAACAGCCACAGCGATAAAAACGCGCCCGAAATAGCCAGCGGTACCGTGAGCATCACAATAAACGGGTCCATAAAACTCTCAAACTGTGCCGCCAGTACCAGGTATATGAGCAAGAGGGCAAAGCCAAAAGCGAACAGGATGTTTGATGATCCCTCGGCATAATCCCGGGATGGGCCGCTCAGGGCGGTACTGAAGGTATCGTCCAGTATTTCTTTAGAGATACGGTCCATCTCCTTAATGCCATCGCCAACGGTACGACCAGGCGCTAAACCAGCGGATACCGTGGCTGATTTATACCGGTTAAAGTGATAAATAGCCGGAGGGGTGGCGCCTTCGGTAACTGTTACTACGTTATCCAGCTGTACCAGGCCGCCTTTGGTGCTGCGCAGGTAAACAGATTTCAGATCGAGCGGCTGATCGCGGTTGGCCCGATCTACCTGGGCAACTACCTGATATTGCTTGCCATTGATGAGGAAGTAAGCCAGGCGGCCCGCGCTATAATACAATTGCAGGGTTTGGGCTATGTCATCAACCGATACCCCCAGGTCGCGCGCGCGGTCCCTGTCGGTTATTACCCTTAGCTCGGGTTTGGTAAATTTCAGGTTTACGTCGGTACCCTGAAAAACGGGGCTTTTAGATACCTCGGCAAAGAATTTGGGCAAGGCCGCGCGTATTTTTTCGAAATCCTGGTTTTGGATCACGTATTGTACGGGCAACGAAGTACGGGCCCCGCTACCACCACCGCTGATGGTTTGCTCCTGTATCACGTTGGCGCGGGCATCGGGCATTTTGCTCAACTTTTTGCTGAGCCAGTCGGCCAGTTGCTGCTGGGTTCGTTCGCGCTCATCGGGATTAACCAGACCGATACGGCCAAAACCGGTATTGGATGCGCCGCCGCCAAAAGATGGCGAAACGATCTCGAAATTAACCTTGGCCTCCGGAACGGAATCCTCCACCATTTGCGATACCTTGTCCATATATTTGGTCATGTACTCGTAAGTGGCGCCTTCAGATCCGGTAACGCTGTAACGCAACAAACTGCGGTCATCCAGCGGAGCCAGCTCAGATGGGATGACCCGTACCAAAACACCAATAATAATGAGCGATACCGCCAGGATCACGAAAGATACCCAGCGTACTTTCATAAACTTAACCAAAGTTTGAGTATAGGAGTTGGTCATGTTCACAAAGAAAGGCTCTGTACGCTCGTAAAACTTTGATTTTTTGTTGCTCTTGCGGATCAGCTTAACATTCAGCATAGGGGTTAACGACAGGGACACAAATGCCGATATCAATACCGCGCCGGCCACCACTACCGCAAACTCGCGGAACAAACGGCCGGTAAAGCCCTGTAAAAACACAATGGGTAAAAACACTGCGGCCAGCGTAACCGAGGTAGATACTACCGCAAAAAAGATCTCGGCCGAACCTTCAAAGGCTGCCTTGCGGATGGCCATTCCGGCTTCTACCTTTTTGTAGATGTTCTCGGTTACCACAATCCCGTCATCCACCACCAGGCCCGTGGCCAGTACAATGCCCAGCAGAGTTAATATATTGATGGAGAAACCAAAAACATACATGATGAAAAAGGCGCCGATCAATGATACCGGGATATCAATGAGTGGGCGGAATGCGATAAGCCAATCGCGGAAAAAGAGGTAAATGATGATCACCACCAGCACAAAGGATACAATGAGCGTTTCCTGCACTTCGGATATCGACTGGTTGATGAAGCGGGTATTATCCAGCGCCACATTTACTTTAATATCCGGTGGTAGATCTTTTTTGATCTGATCCAGACGTTTATAAAAATCTTTGGCTATCTGCACGTAATTGGCACCCGGCTGCGGCACAATAGCCAAACCGATCATCGGCACGCCCGATTCCTTAAAAATAGTTTCCTCGTTGGCCGATCCTAAAACGGCATAACCCACATCGCGCAAACGCACCACCCGGTTACTGTCCGATCGGATAATGAGATCGTTAAAATCTTTTTCTGTTGAAAGTTTTCCCAGCGCCCTGATGGTCACCTCGGTATTATTACCTTCAATTTTACCGGCAGGCAGCTCCACATTTTCTTTGGATAATGCCGCACCAATATCGGTTGCGGTAACGCCTTGTGCGGTTAACTTATTTGGGTCTATCCATAAACGCATGGCGTACTGGCGCTGACCCTGTATGTTAATGGTACTTACACCAGGAATAGTTTGCAGACCTTCCTGCAATACGTTTTCGGCATAATCATCCAGCTGGTTAATATTACGGGTATCACTCTGCACTTCCAGGGTAATAATCTGGTCGGCGCTGGCATCGGCCTTGGTAACAACCGGCGGCGCGTCAATATCCTGTGGTAACTGGCGCTGTGCCTGGCCTACTTTATCGCGCACGTCGTTCGCGGCGGTTTCCAGATCGGCATCCAGATCAAATTCCACCGTAATGTTGCTGGAACCCACCGAGCTGGTCGACGACAGGTTGCGGATGCCCGGAACGCCATTGATAGCCTTTTCCAATGGCTCGGTGATCTGCGACTCAATTACATCGGCATTGGCACCCGCATAACTGGTAGATACCGAAATGATAGGCGGATCGACCGAAGGAAAATCCCGTACCCCTAAAAATTTATAACCAATAATACCGAACACCACAATGGCTACCGACATTACCGTGGCCAATACCGGCCGCTTTATACTGACTGAGGATAAACTCATAGCTTTTTTTTGATTAAGTATCAAGTAGCTAGTATCAAGTATCAAGATATTTAAACAGTTAGATAATTATATGGCTGTCTTGATACTTGATACTAGCATCTCGATACTAAGGTTTATTTTATCACTTTAGCAATTTTCAAAGGAACCTTCGGTCGCATTTGTATAATGCCCGATACCACTACGCTATCGCCAGGCTTCAGGCCGTCTATAATCTGTATTTTGGTATCGGTACGCATATCGGTTTTTACCGGTTTGCTTTCCGCAACACCATTATGGTAAACATAAACCAGGTTGCTTTTCAGGTCGGGAATAACGGCCTGGGTGGGCAGCAAAATGGTTTTAGGTATCTGATCAAGCGTTAAATTAATTTTAGCAAATCCGCCGGCTGTAAGCAAGCCTTTTGGGTTGGGCGCTTTGGCCCGTACGGTAAGCGTGCGCGAATTCACGTCAATAGCGGGGTCAATAGCATATACGGTAGCCGTAAAATTTTCCCTCGAGCTGGCGGTGGTAAATTTGATCTTGCTGCCCGGGCCAATGATAGAAAGGTATCTTTCCGGAACGGAGAATGTGATCTTCGCCGGATCGATATTCACCAGCTGCGCGATGGATGTTTGCGGCGACAGGTAACCACCCGGGCTCACATTCCGTAAGCCGATAGTGCCCGAAAACGGTGCCCTGATCTCGGTGCGGGTTATTTGCGCTTTGATCATATCGCCCTGCGCTTTCAGGGAGTTCAGAGATGTTAAAGAGGTATCATATTCCTGTTGGCTGATGGCCTCTTTTTCTAACAATACTTTGTTGCGGTATTCATTTTGTTTAGCCAGGGCCACCTGGTAGTTTACCTGTTTAAGCGATGCTTCCAGGTCCTGGTTATAAACTTTAACCAGTAACTGTCCTTTTTGCACCTTGCTGCCTTCGGTAAAATAGATTCCGGTTATGTTGCCTGCGGTTTGGCTTACCAGGTTTACCTTTTCATTGGCATCAATGGAGCCGGTTACATCTATAATATTGTTGATAGCGGTATCCTTTACAATCATAATGTTAACGGAAACAGGACCGTTCTTTTTTTTGCCGCCTTTGCCCCCGGCAGCTATAGCAGCAGCAGATTCCTTGGCGCTTTTGCTAAAGAATTTGTTGTAAATTAGGTAAGCAACTAGCAAAGCCAGCGCGGTGTAAATGATATACCTTGTTCTCATATTAAATGAATCATTTTTGTGATTTAGTTTTTAATCAGGTTGTTGTTAGCGGGTTGATGTTGTTTTGCATGCGCAGTAATACGCTCTCAAATATTTTCATATCAGCCTCCGGGATACCTCTGGTGATATCGGCATTAATGCTTTTAAAGGTGGCCACAATATGCGGCACAGCGCGCTTGGCCTTTTCGGTAACTTTCAACAATTGTTCGCGACGGTCGTTCGGGTTATTTTCCCGGTAAACAAAGCCTTTGGCACTGAGTAGATTGATAATGTTTACAATAGCCGATTTATCCTTGCCTAGTAATTCGGCCAATGCTTTTTGAGATAATTGCCCGTCATGGTAGTAAATGAGCGATAGCACATAGTGATACCGGTTTACGTCCAGGTGTTCTGTACTTTTAGCGAGCAGGCTTTGGTACAATTTACCCAAACGTATCAGTTTGCGGGATATGGGTTCAATTAACGGCATTATAAGGTGACGCAAACTTAAACGGTATACAGTATAAATAGTTGTATGTATCAACCATTTTACAAGGTTAATTTTAGGTTAATGAATGGGGTGGGGTAGTGTTTACAAATGAGCGCTAGTAGGAGAATCTTAGCTTGCAAATAAATTATGTCATTGCGAGCGCAGCGTGGCAATCTCGTCGCGTTCATCTACATGCGACGAGATTGCTTCGTCGTTCCTCCTCGCAATGACATACATAAAATAAATCGATGTCATCGAGAGTCGATTCACCAATTTTTTGCATACATAATTTTTTTAACTTGCGCCATGAAACCATTTAAACATATCATTACTTTTTTATTAATCATATCTTATATGAGTCCATCTATCAGTGAAGCTCAAACTACGGCCAATATATCTTATACCGTGTCTTTCCCCGAGGCACAGGCGCACTATGCTGATATCGAAATGCATATTTCGGGCCTAAAACAAAACACGCTCGACTTGAAAATGCCCGTATGGACACCCGGCTCGTACCTGGTGCGGGAGTTTGCCAAAAACATCGAAGCTTTTAGCGCGGATGCCGGTGGAAAAACGGTGCCATCGCCCAAAATCAATAAAAACACCTGGCGTATCGATACCAAAGGCGTATCAACCGTAAATATTAAATACCGGGTTTATGCTAATGAAATTTCGGTGCGTACCAGTTATATCGATGTTACGCACGGTTTCCTGTCAACCTCGGGCATCTTTATTTACCCGGCAAACATGCTGCATCAGCCGTCAACCATCCATATTAAACCTTATAAAGACTGGGCCAAGGTTTCAACCAGTCTGGAAATGGTGAATAATGATCCCTTTACCCGTGTATCGCCCAATTATGATATCCTTTTTGATTCGCCTATTGAGGTGGGTAACCAGGATGTTTTTGGCTTTGATGCATCGGGTGTAAAATATGAGGTTTGTATGTACGGAGGTGGTAATTATGATAAAGAACGCCTGAAAAAAGATCTGCATAGCATAGTGGAGCAGGAAGTAGCTATTTATGGCGAAAACCCCAACAAGCATTATGTTTTCATCGTTCACAACCATTTACGTGGCGGCGGTGGCCTGGAGCATTTAAGCTCTACGGTTTTAGGCGCTTCGCGCGATAACTATGCAACAGAAAAAGGTTACCAGAACTTTTTAGGTCTGGCGGCGCATGAGCATTTCCATTTATGGAATGTAAAACGCCTGCGCCCGATTGTATTGGGTCCGTTTGATTATGATAACGAAAACTACACCACCAATTTATGGATAGCCGAAGGCTTTACCGAATATTACCAGGAAATAGCGGTTCGGCGTACCAATCTGTATTCGCCGGAAAACTACCTGGATGTATTGGCCGGAGAGTTTAATATACTGGAAAACCTGCCGGGCAAAAATGTGCAGACGGTGGCCGAATCGAGCTTCGACGCCTGGATAAAAGCATACCGTCCGAACGAAAATTCCAACAATACAACCATTTCCTACTACAACAAAGGCGCTATCATTGGCATGATGCTCGATCTCGAGATCATCAACAGTAGCAACGGTAAATACTCGCTGGATAATGTAATGAGGTATATGTATACCGAATATTATAAAACCAAAAAACGCGGCTATACCGATGCGGAGTTTAAACAGGGCTTTGAAAAATTTGCCGGTAAAAAACTGGATGATTTCTACAAAAAATATATCAATGGCCTAACCCCGGTTGACTATAACAAATACCTGGGCTATGCCGGCTATAAAATAAGCGACGATCTGGCCAATAATAACGACCCGGCATTGGGTGTTGCTACCGCAGCTACTGCCAATAAAAAACTAATTGTAACCAGCGTTACCCGCGGAACAGCGGCCTATATAGATGGCATTAATGTGAATGATGAACTGGTAGCTATAGATGATACCCCGGTTACCGATGCGGCAGCTATGTTGAATGGTAAAAAAGTGGGTGATAAAATAAAAGTGGATGTTATCCGCGATGGACTGCCACTTACGCTGCAGGTTACTTTATTAAAAAATGCACGCGTTAAATACAAAATTGTACCTGCAGGTAACGAAACAGCACAGCAACTGCTGGTACGTAAAAAATGGCTGAGTTTGTAATAGGTCTTAACTGGAATTTATGGAATTTAAGAATTTCCAGAATTTGACTTATCATTCGAACAATTCTTAAATTCCATAAATTCTGATCCAGACAACCAAAATAATTTCGTATATTTAAGTGAATAAACACCGTGGCCCTGCTTACTTGAAAAATGTAAGCAGGGCCATTTGTTTAAGGAGGTAAAAGAGTAAAAAAGCAGGCTGTTTTTTGCTTAGTTCATTGAATGCCAATCGTGTAGATCTTTTTAAATCAAATAAATCGTGTCGAAAATTTGTTAAAAAGTGTTAAAATCGATGGTTTTGATTCAGTTTTGAAAGGTTTTTGATGCGATTTTGCCCGCTTTTCACGTCGAAAAGTGTTAAAATTGAGCTTTAAAAAGTATTTTAAAAATATACGCTGTTTGATTTTTGTAATAAAGCTGAATTATATTTTTGTAACCTATGCCATCTGCCGCAGCCTTAAAAAAAATCAGACCTATACAGCTCGTCGCTGTCATCTTTTTTACCGTATCCGGCGGGCCCTATGGCCTGGAGCCACTGTTGAGTTATGCTGGTGATCATGGTGTCTTTTTGGTATTGTTAATAACCCCCTTACTTTGGGATGTACCGGCTATATTCACCGTACTGGAACTGAATAGCATGATGCCTGTCACCGGTGGCTATTATAAATGGGTTAAATATACCCTGGGCACCCGCTGGGGCTTCTACGAGGGCTGGTGGACCTGGCTCTACACCTTTGTTGATCTGGCTATATATCCTGTGTTGTTTGTGCAATACGCGGCTTTCTTTTTTCCGGTATTACAGCATTACCAGGTGCCGGTATGTTTGCTCATTATTTGGGCATCAGCAGGGTTAAATATATTGGGTATTGTGCCCGTGGGTAAAGTATCGTTGTTTTTGAGCGCGGCTGTACTGGCGCCGGTTATTGTTTTAATTGTGCTGGCCTTTTATCATCATACCGGCAGCCTGGGTATACCCTCGCCTTCATTAAAGGGCATTACTTTCCCGTCACTTGGGATGGCTTTATATACCATCATGTGGAACTGCCTGGGCTGGGATAATATCACCACCTATGCCGAAGAGGTTGAAAAACCGGTACGGTCATACCTGGTATCCATGATCATTGCCTTTATACTGGTAATAGTGGTTTATTTTTTTATCATTTGGGTAGCACAGCTATCGGGTATTAACCATGATACATTAACCAATGATGGTTTCCCGGCATTAGGGGTACTGATTGCTGGCAGGTGGTTGGGAATTGCTATAGCAGCAGGTGGAATGGCCAGTACATTGGGTATGTACGCTGCTGTATTGTTATCGGTATCGAGGGTGCCGCAGGTAATGTCTGAAGATCATTTGCTACCAGCAGGGTTAAATAAGCTTCATAGTCGTTTTAAAACGCCCTATATATCCATCATCATTTGTTCACTGGTGGTTAGCTTTATGGTACTATGGACCTTTGCCGATTTGTTAATTATTGATGTAACGGTTTACGGAGCCGGCTTATCCCTGGAATATATAGCGCTGGTTAAGCTCAGGCTAAAAGAGCCGCTTAAAACCAGGCCATTCAAGATCCCGTTAAGTGTTACCGGGCTTTGCCTGGTGCTGATTTTTCCTTTTCTGGTTTACGCTGTAGCTTTGGGTGGTGCGCTATCATCAACTCCCGAAGCACTTAAAGCGGCAGTATTTGCGGTAGCGGCATTACTAAGTGCCGAAGTGGCCTGGCGCATTATTTTGATAAGCAGGCCTCATCTAAAAACAAGTTGATCAGGATCGATTTAGTTTGAAGCTTTGGCTAACCTGTTAATAATGGGTGCCTCGAAAATAGCCGATAAAACGCCCGGCATATTTTTACTTTCTGCTGGTTTTTTGAAGTCATCGGGATAAAAGATGGCATCAACCCCAAGCGCTTTTAACAGGCTATCCGTTTTGGTATGGGCCTTGTTTTTATAGCAGTATATTTTTATTCTGTTGTATGCGGGATTGGTGCTCATGCGGCGCAATATTTTTTCCATGTCCTTAGCCAGATGGTCATACTCAAATATTACTACGTTTGGTTTGATTTCATGTATGGTTGGGAAAATGCTGTTTACCGAGGAGACATGCTTCAACATTTTGTTGTTGGACAGAAATTCAGCCGAAAAAGTATCAGCAGCAACCAATAGTACATTTTTAGATCGTATGCGGATCATAACCAATTAATTAAGGGGGCTCATAAAATTAGATTTTAAATATCATTTCTACAAAATATTATCGACAATTCTAATAATATTGATACAAAAAAAGCATAATTGATATAGCTGTTAAAATTCTGACAATCAGTATTTTCTAATATAATAAATAAATTTCGTTGAAAGTAAAATGGACACAATAAGCCTGCTGGCTGTCAAGTGGTAAAGTATTATTTTTTTTTGACCTTATTACGATAACCGGAGTTGGTTTGTTTCGCTGTTTTTAAGATATCATTATGCAGGCAAGCGCCTCTTAATGCACTCATGAAAACTTAACAAAACAGCCATTGCCTGGGCGGGCAATGGCTGTAAAAGATTATATTAATGTGGTTACAAAGCCAGCATATTGTTAAGCCTGGCTGCTGAATGCTTCTAATGCTTTCGCTATCCGGCTGATGGTTTCTTGTCTGCCCAGTAATGCAGCTATATCAAACACGTGCGGGCCAAACTTGCCCCCAACCAGCATAATGCGAAAAGGCAGCATAACATCACCTGCTTTTAGGGCTTTTTCGTCCATTAGAGCTTTAAAAGCCTCTTCAAAGCGGTGGGCCTCTAAAGCGGTCTGATCGCTGTTTAATAAAGCGGTAAGTGCGTTAAAGAAGTCGGTTTTGGCATCGGTCCACTTGGGTTTTACCGCATTCAGATCATACTCTTTGGGTTGTTCAAAAAAGTATCCCGCTTGCTGATAAAAATCGGGCAGTAAAACGCAGCGGTCTTTGATGAGGTTGATTACGGTTAACAGGTAATCTTCATCAGTAATCGTAATCCCTTTTTCTTCTAAAACAGCTTTTACTTTAGGCTTTAGGCTTTCAGCATTCAGCCTTTTGATCCATTCGGCATTGAACCATTTGGCTTTTTCAAAATCAAATTTGGCACCGGCTTTACTTACGCGTTCTAATGAGAATTTTTCGATCAGCTCATCCAGTGTAAATAATTCCTGGTCGGTACCATCATTCCAGCCCAGAGTAGCCAATAAGTTTAAAAAGGCTTCGGGCAAAAAGCCCAGCTCGCGGAACCCTGGTGTAAGTTCGCCTGTTTTGGCATCAAACCAGCTCATAGCATACACCGGGAAGCCTAAGCGGGCACCATCGCGTTTGCTGAGCTTGCCATGGCCATCGGGTTTTAATATTAGCGGAAGATGTGCCCATTGCGGCATATCGGCTTTCCAGCCCAGGTAATCCCATAACAGCAAATGCACGGGGGCCGATGGCAACCATTCTTCACCACGGAAAGCGTGCGAAATTTTCATCAGGTAATCATCAACCACCACCGCCAAATGATAAGTGGGCATACCGTCGGCTTTTAACAATACTTTATCATCAACCTGGTTGGTTTCAAAACTTACGTGCCCGCGAATCATGTCATGAAAGCTGATGGTTTCATCAGCAGGCATTTTTATGCGGATCACATGTGGCGTACCGGCATCCAGCAAGGCATCAACCTCGTGCTGAGGCAATGAAAGTGAATTGCGTAAGCTATCGCGATAAGCCTGTCCATATTGAAAATTAGGGATCTCCTTGCGGTTTTTATCCAGCTCTTCGGCTGTATCAAACGCGTAGTAGGCGTGGCCCTGCATTACCAGGCGTTCGGCATATTCACGGTAAAGCGCCTTGCGCTCGCTTTGACGATAGGGGGTATAAGGGCCGCCAACCACCGGACTTTCGTCGGGCTGCAAACCGCACCATTTCAAACAATCTAAAATATATTCTTCGGCACCTTCTACATAACGGGTTTGGTCGGTGTCTTCAATTCTTAAAACAAAATCGCCATGGTGTTTTTTGGCGAATAAATAGTTGAACAATACGGTACGTACGCCACCCAGATGCAAACCACCCGTTGGACTTGGCGCAAAACGAACTCTTACTTTTTTATCGGTCATGATGGGGCAAAGATAATTTTATTACCGGGAAGTTTGAAAATGCATATGGTTCATAGATCATAGTTCATGGTTTTTGACGTGAATTAAACATATCGGGGCTATGAACTATGATCTATGAGCCATCGGCTAACAAAAATTATATATTCCAAATCAATTTTACGTTATTTGGACTGTGCCCAGTATGAACCCATACCAACAAAAAAAGCGCTGGAAATATTTTCTGCTTGCGTTTGCCGTAGTTATTGCCTTTGGCTCTCTATTTTATACCCGCTATCTGGTTAAAAACATAGCCCGGTCTGAGCGTACGCGCGCGCAGGTTTGGGCCATGAGCATGAGGCAGTTATTTAATTCGGACGATGATGACTTTTTGCAGTTTACAACCGGTGTGCGTGATAGTTTAACTGTGCCGGCCATTGTTGTGGATGAAAAGGGTGATATTAAATACAGCCGGGGATTAGATACTACCAAAGTCTTTGTAAAACTCCAGGCGGAAGGAAGTAAGACAAAGAAATACGATCCGGAATATTTTAAGTCGGAGCTGGATTACATGAAAAAACAACACGCGCCTATTAATATGAAGCTGAAAATGCTGGGTGAGCAGTGGTTTGTTTATTATAAAGATTCGCCTTTATTGCAACAATTACGCTTGTTTCCTTATGTTCAGCTTACGGTGATCGCAATATTTTTGCTGATGGCTTATACGGCATTCAGCTCGTCGCGCAAATCGGAGCAGGATCAGGTTTGGGTAGGTTTGGCCAAAGAAACAGCGCATCAGTTGGGTACGCCCATATCATCATTAATGGCCTGGATTGAGTTGATGAAGGAAAAGTTTAATGCCGAAGGTGATACCCTGATAGCCGAAATGGAGAACGACGTTCAGCGCCTGGAGATTGTGGCCGATCGCTTTTCGAAAATAGGATCAAAGCCGGTATTGGAAGAACATGCCGTTTATGCCGTGGTTAAAGATTTTGTTGATTATTTTAAAGTGAGGGTAAGTAAGAATATCAGCTTTGAAATGACCGGTAATCCACATCTCAAAGCCGGACTTAATATCCCTTTGTTTGATTGGGTATTGGAGAACTTACTAAAAAACGCGGTGAACGCTATTGACGGTAAGGGAAGCATCCATATAGAAATAGGTGGCAACAAAGTAAAGAATCAGGTTTTTATTGACGTAACGGATACCGGTAAAGGGATACAACGTTCCAAATTTGACACAGTTTTTCAACCGGGTTATACCACAAGAAAACGTGGCTGGGGGTTGGGCTTATCGTTAACCAAACGTATGATAGAGAATTACCATAATGGGCAGATTTTTGTAAAAGACTCCGAAATAGGTAAAGGAACAACATTTAGGATCGTATTAAAAAACACACGTCATGATAAGCAAGCCATCTCCTGAAGAATATTCGGCATTTGCCGCCGGGTATGTAAGCCTGGTGCCAGATACCCATGTTATTGAATTATTGGAACGCTTAATGGAATCAAGCTATCAGCTGTTTAGTAAGTTAACGGATGAACAGGCCGCCTATACCTACGCTCCCGGTAAATGGACAGTGAAACAGGTGCTTGGCCATATGATAGATACCGAACGTACGTTTGCTTACCGCGCGCTTGTTTTTTCGAGAAACCATGTTGAACTGCCTGGTTTTGATCAGGACGTATATGTCAATAACACTGATTTTAATGCCCAAAGCATACAGGATCTGGCTGCGGAGTTTAAAGCCACCCGGTTATCCAATATTTATATGGTTAAGGCATTTAGCGAAGAACAGTTGCTGCGTACGGGTATTGCCAGTAACCACCTGTTTTCGGTAAGGGCATTTGTTTATATGATGGCCGGGCATGAATTGCATCACTTAAAGGGTTTAAGTGAGTGTTATCGGGTATCATAAATGAAAAACCACGCGTCATTGCGAGGAACGAAGCAATCCCTAACTTTACAGAGTGGCTCTGCATATCGGGGATTGCTTCGTTCCTCGCAATGACGTATTTGTAATAATCTGGGTCTTATTTTTGCAAGGTAGGCTCATCTTTATCCAAAACTTCCTTTTTTTCTATCCGGTAAGAAAGGATCAATCCTGCTCCGCCGAATATCGCAATCAGGGCTACATAAAGGAAAAAGGCTTCATCATCCATATAGCGAAAGATAGTATGATCTAAAATAAAGGCCAGGAACAAACCAATGCCTGAACCAATAAGCAATAACCCCCATTTTAGGTTTTGATAAGGCGCTGATTGAGGTTTGTAACTCCGTGGATCCATACCACGTTCAATCATGGATAGTTTTTCACGTTTGTTCAGATAAACGATCCCGAAGATCATTGTGAAGAAGCCGAGGGGTACTAAAATTCCAGCTAATACACCCAGTTGAGCAGTTTCCATACTATTTAAATTTTAATAAGTTAATTTAATTTTTCTTGTTTCTAAATCACCAATGCGGTGTATTTGTAAGTTATGACCACACAGTTTTTAAACAGGTTACACCCTGAGAGAAAAAAAGATAGGTGAATGGTTAAAGAGGGAAGAGAAATTATAAATTGATGATACTTTTCATGGATAACAGATGTTTGCTCATGAAAGCGAGGTCGGGATAGTTTTCGACATTTTGGGTCTTTTGCACCCTTATTGTGATTTCGTCAACATAATAATCATGCAAAGCCGTTATGGTATTGATATAAGAATAGGACGCTTTTTCTAAGGTTTTGATAAGCGACAATTCCCCTACAACTTCAATGCCCTTATGACCATCAATATAATTGACTAAAGCCATTTTTTTATCAACTGCATATGCTAATGATTCCCATGTGCCGAATCGCGTACCCCAAAACCTCCCATCGGTAAAATGATATAATGCAGGCTTATGGTCCTCATAGTATTCAATTAAGGTTAAATCGTAATAGTTATTAAATTTTTCTGAAATGAAGGCTCCAATATACTTTCCATTGTTACAATTAATACTCAAACAATCACCTCTTTTATATTTTATTAATTTACCATTAACTTTATTAGCAGATGTGGCTTTAACTTTCATGTTCAAATAAGAATTAACAGAACTAAATATAATGTTATTAATTAATCATAAAAAAAGCCCCTCTAAACATAGATGGGCTTTTTTATGCAATTGCGAAAACTCCCCCTTCAAGGGGCCGGGGCTTACTTTATCTCAAACGTAGCTTGTATCTGGAAGCTCAGTTTTATCTTTTTAAAGTCGATGTCTGATTCGGCTGGTCCGGCAGCGTCCGCGGCAGCTGCTTTGTACATCATCATTACGCGTGGTTGAGGAAAGCTGCTGTTATCGCTTTCGGTAATGCTCAACGCAGAGCCTAATTTATCGCCCAGGCCATTTACCAGGAAGGCGGCTTTGTCGCGGGCTGATAATAATGCTTTTAATTTCAGCGAATTTTTTAACTCATTGATCTTGGAGTAGTCATAGCTCTGAATGTCGGTTGATTGAATGCCTTTTGGATCAACCTTAGCCAGTATCTGGTTAAATTTATTCAGGTCGGTAACTTTAACCAGGTATTGTTTGCTGGCCAAAAAGTCCGGAGCTTTTTTCTTTTGATAGGTATTGTTCCAGGCCGAAACGTTGTTTATGGTGAAGTCTTCGCGCGGGATACCGGCATCTTTTACACCTTTTTCCAGTTGGTTTTCCAATACATCAATAGTAACCCGGTTTTTACCGTTCATATATTCCTGTAAAGAAATGGAAACGTATATAATGTCGGGTGTAACTTCCTGTTCGGCAATGCCTGTAACTTCAATTTTGCGGCGCAGATCAACCGTTTGCGCGAAGGTTCCGTAAGTAGTCATAATTAATGCTGCAAGGATAAGTAGCTTTTTCATGGGGTAAATTGTTTTTAGATTTTTGAAACGAGCCTGAACTGTATTTGTGTTTGTTTACCAGTTCGCGGATGGTTTCATGTGATAGTTATTTTATAAATATAATATGTTATGTGACTATGATAACGTACCAAAAGTTTAATATGTAACAGGTGTTATAATTTATTTGTACCGGGAATGGCTTATTAGGGTTGCATAAAGCTACAGCTTTGTTTTGAATTTTGTGGGGTAGAAGGGGCGCTAATAAATATTAAATTACATAACGGAAAGGCTGCCAGCTCAAATTTCATTAAATTTACATAAATCCTGTAACCTGATTTAAAACGGCGGCGTCAGAGAGGTTGTAACACATGCAGAGCAAGCTTTCAGATATCGAACTTATAGAACAAACCCTGGCGGGTAATCAATCGGCCTATGCCGATCTGGTTAAGCGGCACCAGCGTTTTGTATTTACCCTGGCCATGCGGTTTGCCAAGGGGCGTGAAGATGCTGAAGAGATTGCGCAGGACTGTTTTATAAAAGCATACCGCTCGCTGGCATCGTTCCAGGGGCAGTCGAAATTCAGTACATGGCTGTACAGTATTGTTTATACTACAGCAATGACGTTTTTAAGAAAAAAGAGGGTGGCAACAGATTCCATTGATGATGAAAACACCTTTATACAGGTTGAAAGCCGGGAATCTGGCTATGATACCAACAATATAGAAAATAAATCAAGGTCGTTTTATCTTAACCAGGCCATTGCACAATTACTGCCCGATGATGCTACTATCATTACCCTGTTTTATAAAGGGGAACAATCACTGGAAGAAATTGCCCAGGCACTGGGGATGGAAACCAACACGGTTAAGGTTAAACTATTTAGGGCGCGCCAGCGTTTGAAAGAGAAGCTGGAGCACAATTTAAAACAAGAGGTGAAAGAACTGATATGAACACGATTGAGGAAAAACTCTGGAATTATATTGATGGAACCTGCAGCCCGGCTGAACAGGATGCCATAGCCAGGCTTATTGAGCAGGATGATGCGTATGCCCAAAAGTATCAGGAGCTACTGGCGCTTAACCAGGAGTTTGCAGCAATGGAATTGGATGAACCGCCGATGGCCTTTACTTATAATGTGATGGAAGCCATTCGCACAGAGAATGCGATGCAGCCATTAAAATCCAATATTGATAAACGTATTATCCTGGGCATCGCTGTTTTCTTTGTGTTTACCATATTGGCTTTACTGACATTTGTATTGGCCAATATTCATATTTCCGGAATTAATATCAGCGCTGCAGATATTAAACTACCAGCCGGTGTAAAACTACCCAGTACCAGCAGCATTTTCAGTGGTCCGCTTTTAAAGTGGTTTTTGATATTTGATGTAGTGCTTGCTTTATTTTTAACAGATGCCTATCTGCGTAGAAAAAAGATCGCCAGGCAGTTATAGTTAAGAGGGGAAATGTGTCTGCGAAAACCGACAAGTGACTATACAATTAGTCAATTATGTAATCTGTATATCAGATTTTGAGTATTACTGAAGTATCCTGCTTTACATTATCATTAAATTTACAACCATCAGTAATTTTGGTATAGTAATTGTATAACCCTATATGAACTGGTAAACTTACCGGTTTAATTGTGATAAGGTTTAGGTTGAAAGTCCCCCGGAGCAAGTCTGGGGGGCTTTTATTTTTTTTAGGAAAAATTTAATTTGTCATTTTGAGGAACGAAGAATCTGTTACTCATTATGCATGGTGTTGAATAGATGCTTCACTACGTTCAGCATGACAAGCAAATGAAAAGGGCCTAAATCCTCACCTCTCCGCTAAATACCTGTACCGCGGGACCTTCTAAAAAAATATCGGTAAATACCTTGCCGTCATAATTAAAACGGATATTCAGATTGCCTCCTAAAACTTTAATAGGGGTGTTGATGTGGCCGGTTTGGTTGTTATATTTAGCCATGGCCAGGGCTACGGCGGTAACACCAGTTCCACAGGCAAAAGTTTCGTCTTCAACGCCGCGTTCAAAGGTACGTACAAAGTATCCGTTGCTGGTTGGCTCTACAAAATTTACGTTGATCCCTTTTTCCCGATAAGTAGCATTATTGCGGATGGCTTTACCTTCCTGATACACATTGCGATGTTCCAGGTCATTCACTTGTTTTACATAATGAGGAGATCCGGTATTGAGCACATAAGCATCACTATCGGTGTTAATCTGGTCAACATTGATCATTTGCAGGCTCACCCAATCTCCGCTTTCGGAAATTTTGGCATGGTGCGGCCCGTCAACTGCCAGAAATTCAGTCTCCGAGTCGATGATTCCCAGGAACTTAGCAAAAGCAACTATACAACGACCGCCATTACCGCACATGCTGCTGGGGGCTCCGTCGGCATTATAGTAAACCATTTCAAAATCAAAGCCTTCTTTCTTTTGAAGAAACATCATGCCATCGCCCCCGACACCAAAACGACGGTCGCATAGGGTTGATATGAGCTTGGGGTTGGTATGATCTATCTTATTTTCACGGTTATCAACCAGTATAAAATCATTGCCGGCACCCTGGTATTTATAAAATCGTATATTCACAGTAATGTCATTTAATATCAGCTATTTTATGTTGCTCAAATTGAAGGGCATCATTGGAATAGCCGGGGTATTTTAATTTAACAAAATTTAACAAAAAACCCATTAACTAATGGTTGACTATGTAGTCTATATGGTATTAAATTTGAGTTGTTAAATTATATAAACAAAATAAAGAAAGGCAAATATAAATGAAAAAGATAGGTTTAACACTATTAACCGCTTTTGTAGGAGGTGCACTTGCTTTAGGCGCATATAAGGTGATCGAGAACAAATACTCGGATAACATGAGCTTTGAGGAAAAGCAAAAAGTGTACTTTACCAGTAATAAATCAACCCCGGTAGTATCCTCAACCGGCTCGCTTGATTTTACGGAAGCGGCTGCGGCGGCAACCCCGGCGGTAGTGTATATTCGTACTACATACAGCAGCCAGTCTGGCGGCAGTCAGGATCAGCTGGAACAAATGTTTGGTGATATGTTTGGCCAGCGTGCACCGCAACGTGGTCCACAGATGGCATCTGGTTCTGGAGTGATCATTTCGCCCGATGGTTATATCGTTACCAATAACCACGTGGTGGAAAAGGCTGATAAAATTACTGTAGCAACTAATGATCACCGTACCTTCCAGGCTAAAGTGATTGGTACAGACCCCAGCACAGATCTTGCGCTGATCAAGATCAGCGCGAACGACCTGCCTATTATCAAACTGGGTAATTCTGACGAAACCCGGGTAGGTGAGTGGGTATTGGCTGTGGGTAATCCGTTTAACTTAACATCAACCGTAACAGCCGGTATTATAAGCGCCAAAGGCCGTAACATAGGCATCATTGGCAGCGAAGGCAATAGCGATGATGATAACCCTTTTGGCCGCACCCGCAATCAGCAGAGTGGTCCAAAATTAAACAAGGCTATTGAGTCGTTTATCCAAACAGATGCGGCTATTAACCCTGGTAACAGCGGTGGTGCCCTGGTGAATACTAAAGGCGAATTGGTTGGTATTAATGCAGCTATCGCATCGCATACAGGTTCTTACGAAGGTTATGGCTTTGCCATCCCGGTTAACCTGGCTAAAAAAGTACTGAACGATATTAAAAAATACGGTACTGTAAAACGTGGTTTTGTAGGTGTAAGCTTTACCGAACTTAACCCTGATGTTGCTCAAAAATTGAACATTACCAATAACAATGGTTTATATGTTAATGACGTAGTAGAGGGAGGGGGAGCCGAACAGGCTGGCATCAAAAAAGGTGATATCATTACCAAAGTAGAGGGTACACCGGTTTATGAATCATCAGATTTGCAGGAGCATGTTGGCCGTATGCAGCCGGGCGATAAACTGAATGTAACTGTTTTGCGTGACGGTAAAGAGAAAGCTTTTGCTGTAACACTTAAGGCTGATGCTACACCAACTAATCGTACGGCTGTAGTTTCTAAATCGGCCGAGGAATTGTTTAATAAGTTGGGCGCAAGCTTCCAGCCATTAAGCGGTGCCGAAAAGGCCAAGTTCCATGTAAACTCCGGTGTGAAAGTGACCCAGGTACGTCCCGGCCGTGTGTTTGATAACTTTGAGATCCCGGTTGGATCGGTGATCACCAGTATCAATAAACAACCGATCAACAGTGTGGCTGATATTGACAAAGCTATCACCAACCTGCGCAACGGTAACCTGGTAATTTCGGGCTACTATCCAGACGGAACAAACTTTAACAATATGTTCCAGGTGCAATAAGAAAAATTTAAATAAAGTGATTGTGTAAAAAGACCCGGCTGTAATGGCCGGGTTTTTTTGTTGGGAAAGTGACAAAAAGTGGGTTTACACTATTTTGCAGTAAAACTCACTTAATTAAGTGATAATCAATTAATTATTGTAATGTTAACCCTGAAAAGTGTAAACCCACTTTTAACAAAATGGCGGGGTTGGTTGGGATAGGAGTAGAGACACATCACATGTGTCTCCCAAATATATCAAAAGAAACTCACCCCAACCGTCCAGCCAACCCAGCCGGTCCAGCTGTTGCTGTTATTGATAAAGCTGTGATGTAAGTCTTTTACATAGGCATAGCCATTAACCGCGTTGCGCTGGTCGGAGTAAAAAAGATTGAGCGATGGGCCAGCATTGATAGAAAATGCTTTAGCAACGCGGTAGGTTAGCGCAGCATCAAGCCTACCCAGCAGATTGGTGCGTGCCCAGTTACCTTGATAAACGTATTGTTCACTTATTTCCGGATTAAAGGCCAAATGTTTGCCCATCCCCAGTTCACGGCCAAACCCAAACCCGAAGGCATATAATTTACTGTTATCATTTACCCGGAGACCACCCATCCACATGGTATACAAGTTTTTACTGCCGGTTTTAAGGGCTATGTTGGCATTCAGTGTTTCGTTAGATGATAAGGCGAGTTTATGATAGCCGTAACGTACGATATTGATGAGCCCGATGCTGTAACCTGATGAGGTGTCGGCTACGTTGATAAGACCTAATTGTACGCCACGTAGGTTACGGGCATAGTTAAAAAGCCCGGCTATTTGTATGCCGCTATATTTTTGCCCGGTAACGTTGCCTAAAGCGGCCAACTGTATGCCTCTTACCGAACCATGAGTATGATTATATAAGCCGCCTACTTGTAGGCCGTTCACATCGCGTTTTACGCTATTATACAATAACGAAAGCTGTATACCCCTAACCTTGCCCAGCACATTATTATATAAGCCTCCAACCTGTATGCCGTTTACACTACCGCCCAACGCGTTAAATAAACCGGCAATTTGTACACCATCTACATTACCCTTATCAACATTAAAAATAAGACCCAGCTCAAACCCGTTAACCCCGGCATTATAGCCGCCTACTGCATTTAGGGAAACCTTATTAACTATTTGTCCACTAAACTCTGCGTGGGTACTTACCCCTGGTATCGCCGATGCCTGGAATGGTGCCTGCGCGATAAGGCCGTGCAGATTGGCCGCTCTTATCTTTTGCGAGGCCGATGTAAAAAGGCGCCCCAGAGCGGTATGCTCAATGCCTCCCTCATCATCACTAATCATGTACCCATCCTCATCAATTTGCGATTGGTTGGAGTTTACGGTGACGCCAGAGAGAAAAGTAACTGTGGTATCCCGGTAATACTCCTTACTTACGGTGAGCATCACTGGTTTTCCGTTGTTCTTGAGACGGAGCTCAAATCGCCCGTCTTTATCGGTAAGGGTTGATTGCAACAGGGAGCGATCATACACACTGGCGTTCTCCAGTTTTTTACCGTTTTGGTCGTCAGTTACAAAGCCGCTGATGCTGTACTCTCCGTTTTCGGCGATGGCTTTTTCGGTAGTTAAGGATAGTTGCAAGGGGGCATAACGGAGGATCACAAAGTTGCGGGTTTCCTTATACTCAAAACGATTCATGAGCATACGATCGAGCACTTCCTTAATAGTCCAGTTATCGGCATTGAGGGTTACCAGGCTGTCTGTTTTTACAATATTGCTATTGTAGGAGAAGGTAAAATTGCCCTTTTGTTCGATGGTTTTTAACACTGAGCCCAGGCGCATGTTACTGACGTGAACAGAGATATTCTTGGCCAGGATAGATTCGGCTTCCGTGGCCCGGCTAAGGATGGGCAGGACTAAAATGATCAGGAAGAAAAGGATATGTTTGTGCAAGGTATACATAAGGTAATTTCGGAATTGGGATTTTCAACTTCAGATTTTTCCTAATTCACTTCATTTTGATTAATTTATTTACGCTCCTTCCCACTACCATTTCTATTTAAATCCGAAATCGAACATCTCAATTCCGAAATCAAAATATATTATTTAAAAAAGATCTGTTGGTTTTTGCGAACCACCGTGATCTTAAATGTGCCGGAAATAACCTCCAGTACTTCATTAAGCGACTGGCCTTTAATTGTAGTAGTGATCGGCAAATCCTCCAGCGATTTATTGGCAATCACAATGTGTACTCCATATACTTCATTCAGGGCCTGAACCACCTCGCTTAGCGGGGTTTTATCACAAATCAGCTGTCCGGTAAGGTAATAGTTATATAATTTGCCCTTGCTCTGTTGCTTAGCTAATAAATCCTGGTCTTTAGTCACCATTACTTGTTCGCCAGGATTCAGATCGATACTGTTTTGCTTTTTGCTTACCTGTACAATACCGGTTTCTACAATCACTTCGGTTTTACCATCCCGGCTCTTGATATTGAATGACGTGCCAACTACCCTAACCGTTACATCATTTACCTTAATTATAAAAGGTTTTGTTTTATCAGGGCTTATTTTAAAGAAGGCCTCACCCTTTAAGCTTACCGGGCGGATGTTGCCGGTAAACCGGCTCGGGTACACCAACGTTGAACGGGCGTTCATAGTGATCACCGATCCATCGGGCAAGGATTGGGTGTGTACTTTGTCCTTACTATCTATCCGTACAAATGAAACCGAGCCATTATCGTAAACATGATTAAAGGTTAGCCATAATACCGTGCAAATTAAAATTACCGATGCTGCAATACCTATCCACTGCTTTTGGCTCAGTTTTTTGATGACAGTCCTGCGAGATGCCGGAACATTTTTATCAATACGGTTTTGTAGCCGGATAAAAGCATCATCCTTATTGACATTTCGTTCTGTTACTGGGCTTTGATCCCAGATCAGTTTAAAATCGTCAAAAAGTTTTTTGTTGGTTTCGCTGGCCGCCATCCAATCCTCTACCTGCTGCTGCTCGGCGAGCGTAGTTTCGCCGGCCAGGTATTTCACCAGCAGATCATCATCCATATGTATATTGGCATTACTCATTGTGCAGCCATCGGGTTAATAAAAATAAAATAATGGGTAAAAACTCCGCCAGTTTCTGGCGCATCATCCGCAGGGCCTTGCCCATTTGGTTCTCTACGGTTTTAATAGAAAGCCCCATATGGTCGGCAATTTGCTGATACTTGAGTTGTTCAAAACGGCTGAGTTGAAAAATAGTGCGGCATTGCTGCGGTAGTTCGCTCATGGCCGTTTCGATACGCTGTTGCAGCTCGGCGGTCATTACTTTGGTTGATGCCTGTTCTTCCTCGTCCTGCTGCAACTGCCCGGCATAATACACGCCGAAGCTGGCCTTTACCTTTTGGTGTTTTAAATAGTTCAAACTTTCGTTGTGTACAGCCCGGTACAAATATGATTTGAGCGAGCCGTCGGTTTTAAGATTGTCGCGTTTTTCCCAAATCCGGCAAAATACATTTTGCACAATTTCTTCGGCCACTTCATCATCCTTTAAAAATGTATACGCATAGGCGTGCAGACTTTTAAAATGTTCTTTAAATAACCATTCAAAAGCCTTTTGACTGCCCTGTTTGAGTAAATTGATGACCGAGCTATCGCTGTATTCCACTTTAAACGGGTGAAAGTTTGCGTTAAAGATAGCTTGTTTGCTGGTCAAATTCACGGGCGAAAGACTTAATTGCAAAATTTCAGGCCAGTTGTATTTGAATGGTGTACAGCGAGTGGTGAATATCAACCTTGCTGCATACGCCATTGGTGTAGGAGTAAAAATTGTAATTACCATCGGGCAGATCAATGCGGTACACGTGAGGTGATACCTGTTTTACCTGCAAAAATTGCTGGAAGTTATCGCAGTATATCTGTGCATTGTTGTCCGGCTCACGGCAATACAACAGCATAAGGTTGGCGCCGATATATTTCTGATCGAGTTGCTTGCTTTTGCCATCGGTTACGGCCTGATAGCAATCGCCGCAGGCCCTGGTTTGGCGGTTGGCTTTCTCTTTACCATTCACCTTGCGGTAAATGCTGGAGCTGATGAGTTTACCTTTCTGAAAAGTAGATTCCTCATGAATATCTACCTGAACGCTCATGATGAAACGCATTTTTACCTGCGATATCATTTTTAGCGACAAATCATCGCCCTCGTGTTTTTGGTAAAGGTCCATGTGTCCCACTATTTTGCCGCTGTGTAATACGTTGTATTTAGTGATTTGCTCTTGTGCCATCAGTGCCGACGAAAAGTAAAGCAACGCTAGCAGAGTCGCTGCTTTTTTTAAGGGCATAGCAAAAGTTAACGGGGTAATATGTTTATCTTTTAAGGCTGGGGCCAGGTATTTTTTAAAGAGCCAGATAAGCAGGGCAGGTATCATGATGGTAAAATTTAATAGAAATGAAACAACTGTTAGTAATGTTAACTACAGCTATTACAACATATTAAAGATTTACCCCTACTTGATTTCATAATATTTACGAATATATAAAAAAGACTATCAGTTTAGTAGTTTTATTTTTTTCTATTGCAAGCTAACCGTAGGAGTGAGCGCGCTTGATAATTCCCGCATCCTTGCAAACAATCCTTAAAACATTTAAGTTTACTATACACTTTAATCACAACAATATGCAATGGTTTGGCAGGCGCGAAAGCGATAATGTAGAAGACGACCGTGGTGGAGGCGGCGGCGGAGGTCGCTTTGCTTTGGGCGGTGGTATTATTAGCATCATAGCCCTGGCTATTTATTATTTTACAGGTGTTGATACCTCACAGCTGCTTAACCAGGTGGCAAGCAACAGTCAGCCGCAAACCGAACAACATGCCAGTGATCCTAATGCTCCGGAAGATAAACAGAAGCAATTTGTACGCGTGGTTTTGGCTGATACAGAAGATATCTGGACAAAACTCTTCAGCGATATGGGTAAAACCTACGAGAAGCCGCACCTGGTGCTGTTTACCGAAGCTACACGTTCTGGCTGTGGTAATGCCAGCTCGGCTACGGGGCCGTTCTATTGTCCGGCAGATGCGAAGGTGTATATCGATCTTTCTTTTTATGACGAACTTAAGAATCGCTTTGGTGCTGCCGGCGACTTTGCACAAGCCTACGTCATAGCGCATGAAGTAGGGCATCATGTGCAGAACCTGCTGGGTATCTCGGCCAAAATGGACGAAGCCCGTAACCGCCTTAGCGAAACAGCATACAACAAACTCTCTGTAAAGCTGGAATTACAGGCCGATTTTTATGCCGGCGTATGGGCCCACTACGAGCAGAGCCTCAAAAATGTACTTGATCCGGGCGATATTGAAGAAGCCCTCACCGCCGCCAATGCCATCGGCGATGACCGCCTGCAAAAACAAGCCACCGGCCACGTAGAACCCGACAGCTTTACCCATGGCACCAGCGCCCAACGCATGTATTGGTTTAAAAAAGGCTACGAAACAGGCGATATTAATCAGGGTGATACGTTTGGGAACGGGGATTTGGAGTAGGGGCCAGCCGATATTTAAAACGCTTTTCCTCCTCGTGTGTTATTTGCTTACATTAGCAAAGCACATGAAAAACTACCATTACACTATATTCTTTTTGGTCGCGTTAGCGGCTTTGAGTTCCTGTTCGCCGAAGGGGCCTTATGCTTTAACTAATAAGGTGTATACCACCAAGACTGATTCGGTGGTAAAAGTGATTGAGCAAACGCAGCCTGCCATGCTGGTAGATAGCGCGGGTGCCAATATCCCCAGCGAGTGGGTGGGGACGGTAAACTTTAACCTGCGCAAACCCAATTATGTGATCATCCATTTTACCGCGCAGGATTCTATACAGCAAACGCTTAAAACATTCACCCTGGTAAAGCCGCAGGTGAGTGCCCATTACGTGGTGGCTAAGGATGGCAAAGTATACCACATGCTGAATGATTATCTGCGGGCCTGGCATGCGGGTATCAGCCGCTGGGGCAGTATCAGCGATATGAACAGCTGCTCTATCGGCATCGAGATTGACAATAACGGGCATGAACCTTTTAATGATACTCAGGTAAAAAGTCTGCTGGCTTTGTTAACCCAACTCAAAAAGGTTTATGGTATTCCCACAAGCAACTTTATTGGTCATCAGGATATCGCTCCTTTACGCAAGCCCGATCCGGGACCCTTATTCCCCTGGAAACTACTGGCCGAAAAAGGTTTCGGTTACTGGCGTGATTACCTGCTGGAAGTTCCGCCTGATAATTTCGACTATGCAACCGCCCTTAAACTCATCGGCTATGATACCCGCAACCTGACCGCTGCCATCGTTGCCTTTAAGCGTCACTTTGTTCAAACGGATGAAAGTCCAACAATGACCGAATTCGATTTGAACATTTTGTATAACGTATATAAAAAATATGCGCCCTGACCCGCTGAAGGGGGAACTCTTTGATAGTAGGCTTATCTGGTAGGGACAGGTTTTGTAGCTCCGTAAGGCGTAAACCCATGATCCATTTTGTATAGCTTACCGTCTTTAAAATAATAAAATTCTGTAGTCTGATTATCCAGGTAAACGGTTCTGTATACGGAGAGTTCCATCCGGGTGGCGTAGGGGTGATCTCTGTTAAATTTCTGCTCAGACAGGCCCAAAGATATTTGTTGTGTTTTACAGCTTATCAAGAATATAAGCAATAGGAGGGATAGTGTTAACTTTTTCATAAAAATAGAACACCTTAATGGCCATATACCCTTACTCCAGAAATAAGAAAAGCCCTATTCTGATGAATAAGGCTTTTAAATATGCTAATTAAAAACTCTCCCTTTAGGAGGTTGGGGGCTTCTCTTATTTCTTCACCCAGCCGTCTTTCAAGGTCACCGTGCGGTTAAACACCAGGTGATCCGGAGTGGAATATTTGTCTAAAGTAAAATAACCCTTACGCATAAACTGTATGGCTTTGCCCGGAGTGGCGTTGGCCAGGTCTGGTTCGATATAAGCCTTTGGCAATATGTGCAGACTGTTGGGGTTCAGGTAATCTTTAAAGTCGCCATCTTCATTGGACGGATCTTCAACCTGGAACAGGCGATCATATAACCTTACCTCAGCGGTTTTGGCGTGTGGTATGCTTACCCAGTGTATAGTTCCTTTTACATTGATGCCGCTGGTGTCATTGCCTGATTTTGATTCGGGCAGATAGGTACAGTGGATCTCGGTTACGTTACCATCAGCATCTTTTACAAAGCTGTCGCAGCGGATGATATAGGCATTTTTTAAACGCACCATCAAACCCACACCCAGGCGGAAGAATTTCTTAGGTGGCTCTTCCATAAAGTCTTCACGCTCAATCCACAACTCGCGGCTAAACGGAAACTCGCGGCTACCATCACCGCCTTCAACTTCGGGATTGTTTTCGCCGTGCATAATTTCGGTTTCATCTTCCGGGTAGTTGGTCAGGATACACTTGATTGGGTCGAGCACAGCCATACGGCGCCAGGCGGTTTTATTCAGATCTTCACGGATACAGAACTCCAATAAACCAACATCGATCATGTTTTCGCGCTTGGCAACACCAATGCGCTCGCAAAATTCACGGATACTGGCAGGCGTATAACCACGACGGCGCAAACCACTAATAGTAGGCATCCGCGGGTCGTCCCAGCTTTCTACATGTTTATCCTCTACCAGTTGCAGTAGTTTGCGCTTGCTCATCACAGTATAGTTGAGATTTAAGCGGGCAAACTCGTATTGTTTTGATGGGAAAAGCTCGAGCTTTTCAATAAACCAATCATACAGCGGACGGTGCGGTACAAACTCCAGTGTACAAACAGAATGGGTGATCTTTTCGATAGCATCCGATTCGCCATGTGCAAAATCATACATCGGATAGATACACCACTTGTCGCCTGTGCGGTGGTGATGGGCATGTTTAATGCGGTACATCAAAGGATCGCGCAGGTGCATGTTTGGTGATGCCAGATCAACTTTGGCACGCAGCACTTTGGCGCCATCCGGATATTTGCCGGCTTTCATATCGGCAAATAACTGCAGGTTCTCTTCAACAGAACGACTGCGGTACTGGTTCGGTGTACCTGGTTCGGTTGGGGTACCTTTTTGTTTGGCTATCTCTTCGGCAGTACTATCATCAACATAAGCCAAATCGTTTTTGATCAGGGTTACGGCAAAGTCGTATAATTGGTCGAAATAGTCAGATGCGTATAGCTCTTCGGCCCATTCAAAACCAAGCCATTTGATGTCTTCCTTGATGCTGTCAACATACTCGGTTTCTTCTTTGGTAGGGTTAGTATCATCAAAACGGAGATTCGTTTTTCCGTTATATTTTTGTGCCAGGCCAAAATTCAAACAAATGGATTTGGAATGCCCAATGTGTAAATAACCATTAGGCTCGGGCGGAAAACGGGTTAATACCCTGCCACCGTTTTTACCGGCAGCTATATCTTCTTCAACAATTTCTTCTAAAAAGTTCAATGATCTCTCTTCGCTCATAAATAAAATAGCAATAGTTACAAAAGTAACAAAAAATTTGCCCCCTAACCCCCTAAAGGGGGAACTTTTGACCAACTTGATGGAAGGAAATGAGAAAAGCCCAATTCTACAAGGACTGGGCTTTTAAGTATGCAAATCAGAAACTCCCCCTTCAGGGGGCTGGGGGGCTCGAAATAATATTGTGGCTCATCAGTATCCGCATCAGCACATCTACAGAGATATCACGGGTAATGTCAATACAAACACTAAAACGTCCACGGATCTTTACCTGGCAAAAGTTGTAATGAAATTCCAGGATCAATCCGCGCAGGCTACCCGAATTAACAACAATAATCTCATCGTCAATTACCTCACAGGTATTGCTGGTGCGGTTAAAATAACTGCGCAAGTTTTTGATAAGCCTGTATATGGGTAAAGATAGGATCATGTTCAATTCAGGATACTAAAATAGTGTTTAATCTTCGTTTGATGATATTATCTTTTATATATGCTGGTAATAAACTGTTCAATAAAACCAATAGGCGATTAACCATTCCCGGAATGATCTCTTTTTTACCTTTTAGCAATCCGTCAATAGCTATGCGGGCAACCTGCTCGGGCTCCAGAATAGTAGCTTTAGAAATGCCTTTTAACGTATTGTTCATCACCAGCAGTTCGGGCTTGGTATTGATACCTCCAGGGCTTAGCAAGCTAAGCTTTACGTTTGAACCATATAGTTCCAGTTGTAAACACTTGGTAAAATATCTTATAAACGATTTGGTAGCGCCATATACCTGCTTTTTAGGTACTAGGAACAAACCGCCTAAACTACCCACATTTAAAATATAAGAGGTAACGGATGCATCGGCCTGAGCCAGAAACAAGCGGGTAAGCAGTACAGGGGTTATCACGTTCAGTTCTATCTGCATTTTATAAAAAGCAATATTTTTATCCGCAAACCACGACCAATTGCCCAGCCCAGCGTTGTTGATAAGTAAATGCGCCGTGATATGTAGTTCTTTTAACCAGGTGAAAATTTCAGCATAACTTTCGGTATGGGTTAGGTCGATTTCTAAATGATGGACTGCCACCGAAAAGTTTTTACGGATAAAAGAGGCCAGTTCTGGCAGCCCCGATCCGGGTAAAGCCACTAACACCAGGTTGATGTTTCGGACTGCTAATTCAATAGCAATAGATTTCCCGAGACCTTCACTGGCTCCGGTTACAATGGCGGTTAATTGCTGCATAGCTGCGTTGGTTGATGGTTGGTTATATTACTGCCCTCATTCATCCTGTCTTTGATCTCAGAATCATTGCTCTTTGATCCCCTTAAATAATTAACTGTTTTTTGCAGGCCCTCTGTAAAAGGGGTTATTGTATATCCCAGCTGAGTTACAGCTTTATTGCTACTATATTTTTGATCGTATTTAAGGCGCTCGGCAAATTCAGGTAAAAATACAGGGGATAAGCCTGTAAGGCGCGTTTTTAACCACTCCAGTCTGCTGTATACCTCAATGGCCTTTAATGGTATCCGAATCATGCTTAATTGCTTATCCGATACCTGTTGAAGGGTTTTAAAAAAGGCATTAAAACTAATATCATGGCCACCTAAAATGTAACGCTCGCCGGGAATGCCTTTATTCATTGCAGCGATATGCCCGGCTACTACATCCTCTAAAAAAGCGTAGTTAGCCACCTGCTCGCCATTGCCGGGAATAAAACGCCATGTGCCTTTTAAATAGCCCGATACCATTTTGCCAACCGTATTGCTATCGGTTATGGGGCCTTCTCCATACACACGGGAAGGGTTCACAATCACTACAGGTAAGCCTTGTTTTACAAAACGCTGCACTTCCAGTTCGGCCAAATATTTGGTGCGCTCGTAAGCGATCGGGAAACCGGTAATGCGAGGGTCGGTTTCGGTCATGGGGTGTTTGATAGTTGGCCCCCAAACCCCGCAAGTAGAAGTATATACTAGTTTTTGTACCTCGCATATTTGGGCAATTTCCAGTACATTTCGGGTTCCGATAACGTTAGTTTCCTGATAATCGTCGGGATTGCGGCACCACATTTTGGCCATAGCAGCGGTATGATAAACCTGGTCGCAGCCTTCCATAGCCCTGGCCAGACTTTGTTTATACAAGATATTGCCCAAAACAGGTTCAATATTCGGGTGCTTGATAAGGTAAGGATGATCGGTATTGCGGCACAAGGCTTTTACCTCATGCCCGGTGTTGGCTAGCTCCAGGGTTAGCTGTCTGCCAATAAAACCAGTTGCTCCGGTAACTAATACTTTCATATCCGTATTACACCCCAGGGATCATTTACCCCTACGTCTCAGTATAAATTTTTATAAATCTATTCCCAAGATTGACTATAGGTTTATAGCATAAAATATTTATTTTTGAAAAAGCACTCACCACAAACCTTACTTAGATATGAACATACACCAGGATCCCTACATGAACTTTGCCGATATGGGCCCCGAAGAAATGGGTTTCCTGCAGCAAGCAACCGGGGAGCTTAGCGATGACCAAAAGAAGTATTTTTACATGGTTTATAGTAGTAAGCGTAAAAACACTAATGAAATACTTATTCTTAGCTTGCTTGGCTTAGTAGGAGTAGCTGGAATCCACCGATTTGTTTTAGGGCAGATTGGTATGGGGATACTTTATTTTTTCACAGGCGGCCTTTGCTTAATAGGTACTATTGTTGACCTGGTGAACAATAAATCGCTTACTTTAAAGTATAATAAAGAAATGGCTTATGAAAGCCACCGGATGGCCGTATTGAGGAATCAAAAATAAATTACGGGCCGCATTGATAACATCTATTCATGAAATTAGCTGTACTTACCGCATATTTAGAAAGCCTGGCGCCATTGGTGTACCAGGAGGATTATGATAACGCGGGTCTTATTGTGGGAAACCCCGAACAGGAAGTTACCCAGGCATTAATATCTCTTGATTGTACCGAAGCTGTGGTTGATGAAGCCATTGCCACGGGTTGTCAGGTAATCATATCGCACCACCCCATAGTTTTTAAAGGGCTTAAAAAATTTAACAGTAAAACCTACGTAGAAAGAGTAGTGGAAAAGGCTATTCGTAGTCGTATTGCCATTTATGCTATACATACCAATCTGGATAATATTATGGGAGGCGTAAACCAACGTATTTGCGATACGCTGGGCTTGAAAAATTGCCGAATACTGGTACCTAAGCATAACTTGCTGAAAAAGCTGGTAACTTTTGTACCCGGGAGCCATGCTGATGCCGTACGTGATGCTTTATTTGCTGCCGGAGCTGGCAACATTGGTAATTACAGCGAAACTAGTTTCAATACCGAGGGCACGGGCTCCTTTAAAGGCAACGAGGCTACCAATCCATATGTTGGCACACCCGGTACCCGTCACGAGGAAAATGAAGTGCGAATCGAGACCGTTTATCCAGCCAATTTGGAGAGTAAAATACTGATGGCGCTGGTTTTGGCTCATCCTTATGAAGAGGTGGCATACGATCTGTTTGCTCTAACCAACCAGCATCAACAGGTAGGAGCAGGTATGATTGGCGAATTAGAAATTCCTCAAAATGAAGAATCGTTTCTTTTTCATGTAAAGGATAAGATGCGCACACATGTGATCAGGCATACGGCTTTAACCGGCAAACATGTGAAAAGAGTAGCTGTTTGCGGTGGTGCCGGAGGCTTTTTATTAAAGCATGCCATATCGTCAGGTGCCGACGTTTTTATCACTGCAGATTACAAGTATCATGAGTTTTTTGATGCCGAAGGAAAGATAGTGATTGCAGATATCGGACACTTTGAGAGTGAACAATTTACGGCGCAATTATTGTATGAAATAATACGGAAAAAATTTCCTATCTTTGCCGTCCGTTTAACAGAAGTAAATACAAACCCCGTCAAATATTTTATTTAATGGAACAAACCGTAGAACAAAAGCTTAAAGCTTTATACGAACTACAAACCATCCACACCAAAATTGATAGGATTCGCCAGGTAAGAGGTGAACTGCCAATGGAAGTTGCCGATCTGGAAGATGATGTTGCTGGTCTTGAAACCCGCATTCAAAAGATCAAAGCGGAGCTGGATGATGTAGAAGATGAGATTGTAACCCGCAAAAACCTGATCAAGGAAGCTCAGGCCAATATCAAAAAATACGAAGCGCAACTTAACGAAGTTAAGAACAACCGCGAGTATGATGCCATATCAAAAGAAATTGAGATACAGGGATTAGATATTCAGGTAAGCGAGAAAAAAATACGTGAGTATGGTTTTGAGATCACTTCAAAAACCCAGATCTACGAAAAAGCCTTGGCTGATTTAGATGCACGCAAGAGCGATCTTGATGCTAAAAAAGAAGAGTTAGGTACTATTACTGCCGAAACTGAGAAAGAGGAAACCGAATTAGTGTCGCAGGCAGAAAAAGCTACCGGTAATATCGAAGAGCGTTTACTAACTGCTTACAACCGTTTGCGTCAAAACGCTAAAAATGGCCTGGCTGTAGTAACTATTCAACGCGATTCATGTTCAGGTTGCTTTAACCAGATTCCACCACAACGTCAGTCTGACATCCGTCAGCGTAAAAAGATCATCGTTTGCGAGCATTGCGGACGTATTCTTGTTGATGAGCAAATGGCTCTGGAAGCAGAAGAAGCATAAGCTTAACTTATACATATTAAAAAGGGCGCCCAATCAGGCGCCCTTTTTTGTTGCCTTAATAATTGATTAACTTGCCATCAGTAAAAAACAAATACCCATGTTAATACCTATACTAAAAACACTGTTCATACGAGATCTTGAAAAACTTAAAGTCGAATTAGAGTTGTACCGGAACGAACAAAATATTTGGCTCGTTGATAAGCAGATTACTAACACCGCAGGTAATCTTTGCCTGCACCTGATAGGCAATCTGAATACTTATATTGGTGCAGAACTAGGTAAAACAGGTTATATCAGAAACCGGCCTCTGGAGTTTTCATCCGGACCTGTGCCCAGAACTGAATTGTTGAAAAGTATAGATGAAACCATCCAGATGATAGATTCAACCCTTGATCAGCTCAGCGAAGAACAAATGGCCAATGAGTATCCGCAGGAAGTGACAGGTGGAAAAGTAAGTACCGGATATTTTTTAACTCATTTAGCCACGCATTTGAGTTATCACTTAGGGCAGGTTAATTATCACAGGCGGCTATTGGATAATTAGGATTAAACGGACTTACTATGAAACAAGCGTTAATATATAGTTTAAAAGTATGGCTTACCGGTGTATTTCTTGCACCTGTTCTTCTGAAATTATTTTGGATGGTTAGTGGCGAATCGACAGGATCTAATGCTGTAGGCGCATTAATGCTTTTTGGTGGAGTACTATCTATACCAAGTGTATTGCTTTTGTTTCTGAGCGTTCTGATCCTCACCAGGCAAGCTATTGCTGTCAATTCGACGAAGTTGATTTTATCCTTAATAGGAATTATTCTTGCTTACCTCCCCATCTGGGTTCTAAATGGCCGCCAATTTTGGCTGGATAGTTTTATGCTGAATTTTTTTGTGGGCTATACGGTTACCGTTATTGCCGCGATATGGTTTTATAAGTTAAAGCCTCAGTAACAAGTAAATCAAGGGTTACATAAGTTTATCGTATTCGTGGAGCACTACTAAAACAGGCTCGTCTGTTTACCTTTCCTGGGTACAAACAAGCTGTAATCATATTCAGGCATTTCCCGGCCTGCCATAAAGCGATTACAAGCCATTCGGAACATCTGGTGGATTGATTGTGCTATTTTGCCCTCTCCGCTCATACGGCGGCCGAAATCGCTGTCATTTAGCTTGCCGTCATGACAGGAGCGTATCATGTTCAGTACCTTTTCAGCACGGTCTGGAAATGCTTTGTATATCCAGTCGCTAAATATCTCGGATATGCTCCCATTGAGTCGTACTATGGTAAATCCAGCGGCCAATGCACCCCTGTCTGCCGCTGCCTTAATAATATTAGGCACCTCGTTACTGTTGAGTCCTGGAATAATAGGGGCGGCCATTACTCTTACCGGAATACCTTTTTCTGATAGTTTTTGTACAACGGCGAGTCTGCCGGTGGCTGTTACGGTCCGTGGCTCCAATTTTTGTCGCAATTGCTCGTTTAATGATGTAATAGAAACGTTTACATGTACCAGGTTCATAGAAGCCAGTTCGGTGAGGATGTCCAGATCGCGCAGGATCACATTATTTTTAGTGATGATGCTTACTGGGTTTTTATACTTTAAAAATACTTCCAACAGGCCACGGGTAATCTTTAAACGACGCTCCACTGGTTGATAACAATCCGTATTGCCCGACAGCATGATACATACCGGCTGATAGTTTTTCTTATTAAAATATTGTTCTAACAATTCCGGAGCATTGGGTTTGATGATGATCTTCCGCTCGAAATCAAGCCCTGCGCTAAATCCATAATATTCGTGGCTGTTGCGTGCATAACAATAAATACAACCATGTTCGCAACCCTGATAAGGATTGATAGAATACATATGGCTCAAATCCGGGCTGTTGGATTCGCTTACGATCTTTTTGGGTGTTTCTTCAAAAAGTTGTGTGGCAGTATTTTCCAGCAATGGCTCGTCAATGCCCTCGATATGCTCGGCCACATATTTATTCTTTAAAAATTTGTTGTGTGTATTTAGCTGCGCCCCCCGGCCTTTAAAAAAGCCGGAATTATCATCCTGTTCCATTTAACAAATTTGCTAATATTTTTAGCAAATTACAAATCGATCAGTTTGTTTTTTATGCTGTATAATACCAGGCCTACACGGCTTTTGATGCCTAATTTTTCAAAAAGCTGATCGCGATAGCTGTCAACGGTACGTACACTGATACACATGGTATCGGCAATTTCTTTGTAGGTAAGCTCGGTGCCGGTTAAACGCAAAAATTCAATTTCGCGTGGGTTCAGTTTTACAACGGCCGTTTTATCGTTATTGAAATTGTTTAATAAATGCTTGGTTACAAAATCGGGATAGTAAAGATCGCCTTCGGTTACTTTGAGCAGGGCAGCCTCAAACTCATGGGGTTCGGCATCTTTAAGCAGGTAGCCTTTTACTCCCATTTTAACCATAGTAAGCACCTTTTCGGCATCCTCAAACATCGACAGGATAATGGTACGGATAGAAGGCTGAAACTTTTTAAGCCATTGTGCGGTTGAGATGCCATCCATTACAGGCATGTTGATATCCAGGATAACAATATCAGGAACCATTCCTGAAGCTATCTTATCAACCATTTCTTTGCCATGGGCCGCTTCAAACAGCACATTGTAGCGGTTAAAGCTCTCCACCATTGAAGCTATTCCACTTCTGAAAAGGCGATGATCATCAACCAGGGCTATTTGAATAGGTTCCGTTAACATAAGTTTCTTGTACGAGAGGGTTGAGCGAAAGGTTAATGCTGCAGCCATTGCCCGGTGAACTGTTTATAATTGCTTCGGCTCCAATTAAGGCGGCCCTGTTCACAATATTACGCAAGCCCGAACCTCCATTATTTTTAAGCAGTTCAGGCTCAAAACCAACACCATCGTCTTCGATGGTTAAATTAAACATTTGTGCCTTATAATACAAACTCATTTTAAAGTTATCTGCATGAGCATATTTTAGAGCATTGTTTAAAGCTTCCTGAAATATCCTGAATAGTACCAGTTCCCGCTGTTCGCCAAGTGTGTAGTAATCGCCCTCAATTAATAATGACAAGTTGATAATGCCGCTTCTGTTAACGCGTTCAACCTCTATTTCGAGCGTTTTTACCAACCCCATAACACTGATATGTTCAAAACTAAGGCTCTTTGACAAATTACGGAGGTCGCTGATGGATTGAGCAATAAGTTCTCGATTGTCATTCACCCTCATTTTTTCATGCTCGCCCAGATTTCTGCCCAATACGCCCAGGTTAAGTTTAACAAATGACAATACCTGGGTAATATTATCATGCAACTCACGGCTGATGTGGTTAAGGGTTTCTTCCTGAATCTCCATCCGGGTTTTCAGTAATTCCTGTTGAAAGGATGATTTCAGTTGTTCCTTTTCCAGTACATTTTTATTTTGTTTGCGTTGGTATAACAATAAAAAACTGACAATAAAAACCCCCAACAGCATAACTACAGCTGTGCCGGCAATGATCAATAAAATAATTTCTTCATCCTTAAACAACATATCTGAATGGGCTGATCATAATTAATGATTGTTATGGATTAAAAATGTTACAATGTTTTGATAGCATTAATGGATTTTGCTTTTTTATACTGATATATAAAAGCAACAGATAACAACGAATATAAAATAAGACAAGCAATATCCGGTATTACCGTGGCTAATATTAAAAAGTGATAGTTTTGTTTATAAGCCATATAGCTGTAAGCTACATGGTAGAGCATAAATGAAAGCGCGTAGAATAATATTCCGGCAGTGGCCCAAAATGGCGGATAGCGTACAATATCTAATTTTTCATCTATATTGTTGATCAAATTAAAATAATACAAGCATACCAGCACAGTGAGCATACTGTTTTGCAAAACCATGGCAATGGTATTCAACATAAAAAAGCCTTGAATAAAAGCCATATCGATGAAAGAAAAGAGCACGATTATAAAAAGCGCGATATGTACCTTCTTTCTGTATGGCTTTCTTTTATCAAGAGCACTTATAAAGTGGGTGTAAATAATTGTTTCGATAATTGATTCCAGGTTATAACACCATACATTGGTATGGTGCCATAGCGTCCAGTATTTAATATTAGCAAACTCATAAATTACAATGAACGCCAAAAAAGGAAGGAATACCTTAAAATTGCGATCAAGCTTTTTGTAGGTGTATAAACAAACAAAAAAGGCGAAAAGCTCAAAATAAAAATAGATATAATCAAGCATAAGATTATATTAAGGCAAACGCTAAAAGGTAAATACTTTAACTAAAGCATTTACCTTTTGATGAATATTATTCCCTTACCAAAATATTTAAAGATTGTTTATGGGCATTTAGGAGGGCATAGCGGGCCTTGATTAAAGGGGCCCATAGGATCTTCAGAGCCCAATGGCCCGGCCACTCCATCTTCTATTGCATCGGTATGTTCAATATGGTTTTCAGAAGTGCCTATCAATATAGCCGTAGTTTGATTGGGGTAATGTTCGTTATTATGATCATAAGCGGCAAAATGGATTCTTACTCCTGTAGCATGTTCGGGTAAGTTATTGATAAAGGATTTCAATTTATCAAGTGATAACCAGACAGACTGCGTATCGTTGATGTTGTGTTCTTTGTCAATCAGTTTTTTTCGGGTGGCAGCGTAGCGTTCCACCATTTTTTGGGCGATAGATAAATCGATAGGTTTCATTATTTGTAGTTTTTATTCAATTAAGCCGTCTCTTCCTCAAAATAAGGCCCAATGTAACAGGTCTGTTAATTATAGTAGGGAAGTGTCTGCTTAGGTTGGTTGGTGAAAAAACGTAAACAAGATCAGTGCAAAATCTGTAAATGATACAGATTAATCAAAAATAGTTTTTTTTTAGAAATTATCCCTATGAGAGTGTAAATCAAAATAAAGTGAAAGGCAATGGATATTAGTCTATCTTTTTGACCCTTGTAAAGCACAAAAAAGCGAAGCCTAGAAATGTATATATAAATGCGCAGCCAACTTCGGCGATTAAATGGGCTATCATAAAAAATTGGTAATTGTTTTTAGCCAGCAGGATATCAAACGTTGCATAGTAAAAATAGCTGGTTAATGAATATAATAACAATCCGATTGTGGCTAAAAATGGGGGAAAGCGAAGCAAGTCGGGATATTCATCCGCGTGATTAAATAAGCTAACTAAATAAATAAATGCCAAGGCTGCCAATATGATGTTTTGTGCTATAATAGCAATAGTAGCTAAGGTCCAGAAGCTATGTATAAAAAGAATATCAATAAGAGTTATAAGTAAACCAAGGGCAACGGCTACACGCACCCTGATTTTGTGTGGTTTCCGTTCATCTAAAGATGCCATAAATTGCCCATACACCAGTAGCTCAACAATACCTTCCAGATTATTGCACCAGGCATTTGAATGATGTAACAAAAGAAACTTCAGAAAGAAAATGTTGAGAAACTCATAAACAACAACAAATGCCAGAAAGGGGAGAAATATTTTAAAGTCTCTATCCAGTTTTTTATGAGCGTACACACAACAGGCAAACGCGAATAATTCAAAAAAGAAGTATAAATAAAACATGGATATTATTAAATACTGTAAAGATAAATATGGGGGGTAATATATTATTTAAAAACGTGTTTAACGATTGAAAATGGTAGCGAAAGTAAATTAAAGGGCAAGCTATGCAATAGCTCTCAGGAAAGGTGCATTTACAACAAGTTGTTATTCAGGCAATGAAAATACAACGTTATAAAATATTAGATCAAGACAAATGGCTATCGTCCAGCAAAAAAACAAAGAGTTCCTTGGGGCCGTGGGCTCCCAGTACGAGCGTTTTCTCGATGTCGGCTGTGCGGCTTGGGCCGGTCACATTACTGATCATGGAGGGCAGCTGGTTGTCATATTTCTTTTTGATGAGTTTGAAACCATCTTTAAGATCAAGTACCATTTGTGAGGTATAGGCCAGCACGATATGTACAGGAGGATAGATGCTTAAACGCCTGCCTGCCATGTTGCCGTTTGAAAGGAGTATGCTTCCATTACGGGCTATCAGCGCTTCGCAAAAGGTAAAACCAACATCAGCTTGTTCAAAATCCTTATCGGTTTCGTAAAAAGGGTATTCAAAACGGGTAAGTATTTCCTGTAAGCCAGGCTCCCAGCAATATATTTTGCGCCAATTACGTTCTTCGGCCAAGGTAAGGAGCGTTTCAATAAACTGTACTTCATCCTCACAAAAAACAAATTGCCCGTTAACTGCGGTGAATTGTTCGGCGAATATTACCTCAGGAATCTCTTCACTAGATGCGTAAAGCGGTTGATCCTCCAATTGAGGGTAGGGGTTATCCCTCTTCTCAAGGAGCGCCTTGCGGATCTTTTTAAGCAGCTTTTCTTTTGATGTGGTAATATCCCTCATGGTAAAAATAGCAAAGCCATCAGCAAGGCTGATGGCTTTATATCATTGATATTTATTAAAGTTTCGGCTCTTCCCCGTCAATTCTGGAAAGCTCTGGGTTGGTTAAGCTATCAGGAATGGCGTTGTTATCAACATCGGGGTTTAACGCAGCCTCACCATTCACAAATTTATCATAGGTGGTGCGCTCGTCAAACGGACGCTTACCCAATATCTCTTCCAGATCTGATTGAAATAGTACCTCTTTCTCTAATAGCTTCTGAGCTATCTTTTCCAATCCTTCACGTTTTTCATTCAGTAATACTTTGGTTTTTTGATAAACATCATCAACCAGTTTACGAACTTCATTATCAATCATCTCGGCAGTGGTATCAGAATAAGGTTTGTTGAACTGATATTCACCTTGTGGGTCGTAGAAAGAAACATTACCTACACTACCATTCATGCCATATATTTTGGTCATGGCATAAGCCAGTTTGGTAATGCGTTCCAAATCGCTCAGCGCACCGGTTGATATTCTGCCAAAAACAATGTCTTCGGCAACACGGCCGCCCATCGAAACGCTCATTTCATCCAGCAATTGTTCGGTAGTATATAAAAACTGCTCTTTTGGCAGATATTGGGCATAGCCCAAAGCTGCCACGCCACGTGGAACGATGGATACTTTAACCAATGGATCGGCATGTTCCAGGAACCAGCCTGCAATAGCGTGACCAGCTTCGTGGTAAGCCACGATGCGTTTTTCTTCGGGAGATATGATCTTGTTTTTCTTTTCCAAACCGCCAATAACACGGTCAATGGCATCCTGAAAATCAGTCATATCAACCGACTCTTTATTTTTACGGGCGGCAATCAAAGCCGCTTCGTTACAAACGTTAGCTATCTCTGCACCGGCAAAACCAGGTGTTTGTGCCGATAATTTTTTCGCGTCAACACCATCTGATAGTTTGATAGGCTTCAGGTGAACTTTGAAGATTTGCTCACGACCGATCAAATCCGGCTTATCAATAGATACCTGTCTGTCGAAACGACCCGGGCGTAATAACGCAGAATCCAATACATCCGGACGGTTTGTGGCTGCCAGTATAATAATACCTGAATCGGTGCCGAAACCATCCATCTCCACCAATAACTGGTTTAATGTGTTTTCACGCTCATCATTACCACCAACAATATTGTTTTTACCACGGGCTCGGCCAATGGCATCAATTTCGTCGATAAATATGATACATGGAGCCTTATCTTTTGCCTGGCGGAACAAATCACGTACACGTGACGCACCCACACCCACAAACATCTCCACAAAATCAGAGCCTGACAGCGAGAAGAATGGCACCTGGGCCTCACCAGCAACGGCTTTGGCCAATAATGTTTTACCGGTACCCGGTGAGCCTACCAGAAGAGCTCCTTTGGGTATTTTACCACCCAGATTAGTATATTTTTTAGGGTTTTTAAGGAAATCTACAATCTCCATTACCTCTTGTTTGGCTTCTTCCAAACCCGCAACATCGTTAAAAGTTACGGATACCTGCGCTTCTTTATCAAAAAGGGTAGCTTTTGATTTGCCAATATTAAATATCTGACCACCAGGGCCGCCTCCCGAGCCGCCTGACATGCGACGCATGATAAATATCCATACACCAGCAAACAGGATAACCATGATAACACCCTGCACTAACCAGTTTGATAAAAAGCTTTCATGACCTTGCTCATACTGAAGGGTTACTTTTTGATCCTCCGGCATATCTTTCTGAGCATTTGCGACAGATTGTTTCAGGCTTTCGTATGATGCATCGGTAAATGTATATTGAGGGCCGTTGTTCGTGGTATTAAACAAGCGCTGATCTTTACCTGCTTTGGCATATTGAGGTTTGCTTAAGCTTTCTTTTTTGATGTAAACTTCGGCAGTTACCAGGTCTCCGCTTTTATAGGCTATCAGTTTTTCAACGTCATTTTGTTTAAGCATCACTTCAACATCCTTGAAGGTAGTTGGTGTTCCCGAGCCGCCGCTTAAAAGAGTAGGCACCAGTAAAAATGCTAAAATAACAATGCCGTAAAGCCACATGATATTAAACTTGGGCGGTTTAGGCGGTGTTTTTTTATTAAGTATTTTCCTGATAGGTTTCGGACTTTCTGATTTATTATCTTTAATATCTTTCATTTCTTTGTTACGAGCTCAAACTTACAATCTATAATTTAAAATTTACAAAGGTTTAGTACCATGACTCAACCCGGAGGGTAATTGTGACGAAAGTTTAAGCACTTTTGTAATATTTAATCTCGGCATCACCCCACAGATCTTCTACGCCGTAAAACTCACGTTTGTCGGTTCTGAAAACGTGAATCACAACATCCACATAATCAAGTAGTATCCACTCTGCATATTCAAGACCTTCCTTGCGCCAGGGTTCCTGTTGTGTAGCTTTAAAAATTTCTTCTTCAATACTATTGGCAATAGCTTTTACCTGTGTTGATGAATCGGCATGGCAGATCACAAAATAATCCGATACCGAGCCCAATATATTCCGGAGGTCTAACCTTATAATATCATTCCCCTTTTTTTCCTGTATGCCATGTATGGCCAGCTCAGAAATATAGGCCGATTGATTTAACACTTTGTTTTTTACCATCAAAAAGAATTAGTTTTGAACGTTCTTGGGTTAAAAATTATTATACTTTGCAAAATAACATATTTTCGGGATTATTTGTTGGTCAAAATTTAGTAACAATTCAACAAGTTGACTCAACCAACACATTCCTCAAAACATTACTGTCAAATTCCAAGCCATTGCCCGAAGGTACGGTCATTATGGCAGAAAGCCAATATGCAGGCAGAGGTCAGCAGCAAAATAAATGGCATAGTGAACCTGGAAAAAACCTTACTTTCAGTATTTTACTGACACCAGAATTCTTAGCCGTAACCGATCAGTTTGATTTGAACCGCGTAGTAAGCCTAGGGGTTTATGATGCTTTGCACCCTTACCTGGGCGATGATCTTAAAATAAAATGGCCCAATGATATTTATTATGGCGACAGAAAGCTGGGCGGCATATTGATAGAAACGCATGTGCAAGGTGTTCATATCAAAGATGCTATTATTGGTATTGGCCTTAATATCAACCAGGAAAGTTTTGAATCAGGAGCAGGCAATGCTATATCCCTCAAGCAAATCTTACACAGGGATTATGATTTGAAAACAATATTGTCAGAAATTTGCGGTCATATTGAGGCATATTACCTTAATTTAAGAGCGGGTAAATTTTTGTTTGTAAGGAATACTTACTTATCCCGACTATATTGGTTAAACGAAGTAAAACCTTTCAGGTCAAATGAGGGGATTTTTGACGGAGTGATAAAAAATGTAAAAGAAAACGGGATGCTGGTTGTTGAAAATAATAACGGCCAACAAGAGTTTAGTTTAAAACAAATTGAATTTTTAAATAAATAATTAAATGAAGAAAGTACTGTTGGTAATTGTTGCATTAGTGATATGCGCAGGGGCTTATGCCCAGATCGAAACGCCGGTAAGATGGTCATACGCGGCAAAAAAGTTGAATGATAAAGAAGCCATTGTGTTTTTAAAGGCTACTATTCAACCCAGCTGGCATATTTACTCACTCAATGTTAAAGATGGCGGGCCAATAAAAACTTCGTTTGAGTTTACACCTTCAAAATTATACGCACCGGTTGGCAAACCCTCGGAGCCAACCCCGGTTACCAAATTCGAAAAAGCTTTTAATATGAATGTAAGCTACTTTGAAAAAGAAGTAGTTTTTCAACAAAAAATAAGTCTTAAATCAACCTCGGCCACAAGCGTAACCGGCAAGCTTACGTACATGACCTGTAACGACAAAAAATGTCTTCCACCGGAAGATGTTGACTTTACTATTCCTTTAGGCAAATAATTTTACCTCAAGGAAGACAGAAATGAAACTATTAAAAAAGGGCGTTTATTTACGCATAGTACTGACGACTTTAATGGTATTGGCCATTTTTTGTTCCGTTGGTGTTACACCAGCATTGGCCATACAAAAAAATAAAGTAGATACTGTATCCACTGCGGGCGTACAGTTTACGGATATCCCTACCGCTGCAGATAGCGTAGCCATCAGGAAAAAGGCAGCCGATTCGGCTGCAAAAGCTGAGGCTGTGGCTAAACAAAAAGCGCAACAGCAAAAGGTGCCATCTACAGAAAAGCCAAAAACACTTTGGCAAATATTCATATTTGGGCTCCTGGGCGGTTTTACAGCAGTGATACTGCCTTGCATATATCCATTACTGCCACTAACGGTAAGTTTTTTTACCAAAAAGAGCGGCAGCCGTAAAAAGGCCATAGGTCAATCGCTTATTTATGGGGTATCTATTATTATTATCTACGTAACCCTGGGGCTATTAATCTCTATTATTTTTGGTTCAGATGCCCTCAATCAGTTGGCAACAAACGGAATATTCAATATATTTTTCTTCTTGTTGCTTGTTGTATTTGGGGTGTCGTTCCTGGGGGCATTTGAAATCACACTGCCAAGCTCATTAGCAAACAAACTGGATGAAAATGCTGATAAAGGAGGCCTTGCTGGCATATTCTTTATGGCCTCTACGCTGGTGGTGGTGTCTTTTTCATGCACGGGGCCAATTATTGGCACTTTGCTGGTTGACGCTGCTTCCAAAGGCGACCGGCTAGGTCCTGCCGTTGGGATGTTTGGCTTTGCACTAGCATTGGCGCTGCCGTTTACCATATTCGCGCTATTCCCTTCAGCATTAAAAAGCCTTCCAAAATCCGGTGGCTGGTTAAATAGTGTAAAGGTTGTCTTGGGCTTTCTGGAACTGGCCTTCGCGCTTAAGTTTTTATCAAATGTTGATCTGGCTTATCATTGGAACTGGTTCGACAGGGAGATATTCCTCTCACTTTGGATAACTATTGGACTAATGATGGGGCTTTACCTGATTGGGAAGATAAAATTCTCACATGATAGTGATGTGAAATATCTTACTATACCCCGTATTTTTTTAGCCATTATTGTTTTTTCGTTTACCATTTATATGATACCCGGCTTATGGGGAGCGCCGCTTAAAGTTATCAGTGGATTTTTGCCACCACCGGCTACGCAGGATTTTGATCTTACCAGATCGACAGGAGGGGGAAATGCCGCTCCGGAACAAAAGGTTTCTATAAAAGAAAAAAAATACGAAGCGATTTTTGCCCGGGGGAAACACGAAGGTTTGAATGAATGGTATGATTACGAACAGGCACTGCAGGTATCGAAAGAATTAAAAAAGCCAATATTGATTGATTTTACCGGTTGGAACTGTCCTAATTGTCGTAAAATGGAGAATGATGTATGGCCCGATGCTGGTGTACGTAAACGAATGCAAAATGATTTTGTGTTGCTTGAGCTTTATGTTGATGAAAAAACAGCACTTCCTACATCTGAATTTTATACATCTACATTCAGCGGGAAAAAAATCACCAATATTGGTGCTAAAAATAGCGACTACGAAGCAACGAAATTTAGCACAAACTCGCAGCCTTATTATGTAATAATGGATAGTGAAGGTAATTTACTGGTTCCGCCGCAGGGAGCCAATTTTAGCGTTGATAACTATATTAAGTTTTTAGATAGTGGTCTCGCTGCTTTCAAAAAGTAGACCCGACGTTAGAAAATAAAATGTAAATTCGCGGCAAGTTTTAAAGCTTAGCCGCGTTTTTATTTAAGGGCAACTTTAAAATACTTAATTAAATTATTCAATTTTTTAAAGGTAGGGCCCCTAATGCCCGTATCAGTATAAAAAATGACGCAGATTAAAAACATCGGACTTTTTACTTCAGGTGGCGACGCGCCGGGAATGAACGCTGCCATCAGGGCGGTTGTACGTACGGCTATATATTATGATATTGCAGTTACCGGTATACGCCGCGGTTATGATGGTATGACCAAAGGCGATTTTATACCGATGAACCGTAAATCGGTTTCAAATATTATACAGCGGGGCGGAACTATCTTGAAAACAGCCCGCTGCGATAATTTCAGAACCCCCGAAGGTCGCAAACAAGCATATGACCAATTAAAAAAACATAATGTTGATGCCTTGGTAGCCATTGGCGGTGACGGTACTTTTACCGGTGCTAAGGTGTTTGGCAGTGAATACGACATCCCGGTGATTGGCTTACCTGGTACCATTGATAATGATTTGATGGGTACCGATTTTACCATAGGTTATGATACAGCTATTAATACGGTTGTTGAAGCGGTGGATAAGATCAGAGATACAGCAGAATCACATGATAGATTGTTTATTGTTGAAGTAATGGGCCGCGACTCTGGGCTGATCGCTTTGCGCACAGGTATTGCTGCCGGTGCAGAAGCCATTCTGATACCCGAAAGCAAAGGTGGCATGGAAGGTTTATTTAATCGCCTGGAGCATGGTCGTAAAGATAAAACCTCCCGGATTGTTATTGTAGCAGAGGGCGAAGAAGCTGGCGGTGCTTTTGAGGTTGGGCGTTTGGTTCAGGAAAAATTTCCTCATTATGATACCCGTATCTCGATATTAGGGCACATACAACGCGGCGGTGCACCAAGCTGTATGGACAGGGTATTGGCAAGCCGGGTAGGCGCTGCCGCAGTTGAAGCTTTAAGAGATGGCCATCGTAATGAAATGATAGGTATTATTCATAACGAAATAGCTTATACACCGTTTGAGCACGCTATAAAACACCACATCGAGATCAATCCTAACCTGTTAAAACTGGTTGAGATATTGTCAATGTAGCCATATAATCTCTTGTATTATTTCCCTGTAAAGGTGTGATCAACAATGAGGCGTATTACATCGTCAATTTCGGTGCTTACAATGTGCAGATAATCCATAATTTGTTTGTTTTCGGGATTGTTGGGGTTTTCTCTGTCCATAATATTGATAAGACCCAGCATGCTTGCAACGGGTCTTCTTAACTCATGGGAGCTTAGCGAGGCAATATTGCGCATGCGTTTATTTTGACTCAGTAGTTCCTGTTCGGTTTTAAGTCTCTCCGATATATCATGGGCAAAACACCCAACACCTTTGATTTCTCCACTGGATGAAAAAATAGGGTTAAAACTTACTTCATAAAACGCTGGGTTTTTGGCTTCATCATCAACACTTTCTAAAACAAGCGTATAATTTTCACCGTTTAACGACCGCTGGTAATAGGCCGCCCATTCATCAATAACTTCCTGCGGAAAGCCCATATCTTTATAAGAATACTCTCCTTTTTGAGGCGCTATGCCGGTCATTGCTTTTATTTGAGCTATATAGGCATTGTTCATGTAAACATAACGGAGATCTGTATCTACCGACCATATTTTATCATTCGTGTTGTTGATCAATGCTTCCAGGTTGTTCTTAGTCCATAAAGCTTCCTCCTGCGCACGCATCTCATAAGTAATGTTTTTGGCGAATACAGTTATGCCTTCGGCAGATGGATAAACTGCTGTGCGGAACCATTTGTTCAATGGGGCAAAATATACCATGAACTTTACGCTCTCCTGTTTGGTTTGTGCTTCACGATAAGCGGTCTCAAAAGGGGTATTAATAAGCTGAGGGAATAAATCCCATATTACTTTACCTAATAATTGGGAGCGGAGCTTTCCCCATATTTTTTCAAACGCGGCATTTACCCGCACAAACCGCCAATCGTTGTCAATAATAAAAAACGAGTCGGTTATACTTTCAATAAAAGTATCCAATTTCTGAGCTGTGTCCCTGATCTCGGCTTCTACCTTAATCTTTTCTGTTACATCGTGGCCAATGCCCTGGACCTCACATACCTCACCTTTTTCATTAACCACAGATATCAACTCCCATTCGGTATCAAGCAGATTTCCCAGCATATCTGGTTTTTTATGCAGTAATGAAACCACCTTGCCAGGGTTGTGTAAACACTCCATAAAGGCATTCTCGCATAAATGAGCATCCTCCGGTAAGCTTGTTACAGAAAAATGCTTACCTAAGATATCTTTGGCCTCATATCCCAGTGTTTTTAAATATTGCTTATTAACAAAAGTATAATTCCCATCGATGCCTATCCGTATTAAAAAACTGGTTTGAGAATCAATGAGGGAGTTTAAGAATTGTTGGCTATGTTCGGCCCCCGTTGTTGCTGCTGTAAAGCAGTTGGGTTTAACAGATGTTTCTTTAATAGTGCTTAATAATATTTTATGCCCGGTAGCCTCATCGGTAATAAGGCTCTTTTTATCAGTTATATTTTTAGTGATTTGCTGTGGGGTGGTTATCTGATAGTTTAACTCAATGCTGTTGTTTTCGGCGAGATTATTAATAAGGGATATTATACCGGCAAGGTGTTTTTTTTCGATCAGATTATTCCACGCATCCTTATTTTGATAGAGTTCCTGTGGCGTTACACCCAAAATATTGTCAATACCAGGCCCTATAAACAGATACTTTTGCTCATGGGTATCATAAGCAAGTACGCAATCAACAGCGTTAATAGTTGTATGGTTTAACATACTATAAATTAATGGTAAGGGGGGCTACCATTTTAAATATAGGATATTTATTTCAAAGTTTGTTCATCATGTTCACGTAATAATTTAGTTGCAACATCATTCCAGTTATTAACACGCTCAAAATCGTTGATTAAAAGGTTGTGCGGGGAGCTGAATAACAACTTACGTCCTTTAAATGTTACAAAATTCTTGATCCGGTCATCAATCATCACGTCAACATCTAAAATCTTGTGCCCGCAAAAAATAATATTAGTCCAGGAAATAAAAGGGAAATGCTCATTAAGCCAATCCAGCTTATCTTCTAAAGAGTGCTTGAACTCCATTGCGGCTGATGCAATATATACATCATACTTCTCGTGCAGTGCCTTTACCACTTCCTGGCACCCCGGCATCACTGGCAAATCGCGAAAAAAGCCCCTTTCATTGATGTACTCTCGCATGCTGTTGCTTAAGTGTGGCGGGAGTATTTCCCTGAACTCCTTACCATGCATATCGCCCAAAGATATTTTGGTTTGGTGCCGTTCATCATAAAGGGTAATAAATTTGGCAATAGTATCGGCCATTACCTCGTCCATATCAATAGCTATACGTAATTTTCTGTTTAAGCTCATGGCCCTGAAATTGCAATTTTTTTCAATTACCTCATAACCCCGTTTGGGTTAAATAAATAATTAATTACAAGGCTTTTAATTTATTACAAATAATTTATACCTTTGCATCCCCGCAGAAAGTACTCCGGGGACATGTTGAATACATAAAAAGAAAAAATGGCAACTAAGATCAGACTGCAAAGACACGGTAAAAAAGGCAAACCTTTTTACTACATCGTAGTAGCAGATGCCCGCGCTCCACGCGACGGTCGTTTCATTGAGCGTTTAGGTTCATACAACCCAAACACCAATCCTGCAACTATCGACATTAACTTCGACAAAACTTTAGAGTGGGTTAACACAGGTGCCCAGCCAACAGATACTTGTCGCGCTATCCTTTCATACAAAGGTGTGCTTTACAAAAAACACTTAGAAGGTGGTGTTAAAAAAGGTGCTTTAACCGAAGAACAAGCTGCAGCTAAATTTGCAGAGTGGACCGAGCAAAAAGACGGTAAGATCAGTGGTAAAAAAGCTGGTTTAGTATCAGCAAAAGACGAAGCGCGTAAAGCTGCTTTGGCTGCTGAAGCTAAAAAGAAAGAAGAAAAAGCTGCTGCAATTGCTGCTAAAAATGCTCCTGTTGCAGAAGAGGAAGCACCGGCTGAAGAAGCTGCTGCTGAAACAGACGCTGCTGAAAGCGCAGAATAATTTTTTTGAAGAAGTAAGGAATATAAAGCCTCGCTTCTCAACTCTTATCAAAGGCGAAGCAAAACAGCTTCGCCTTTGTTTTTAAAAGCTATTTTTTATGAAAACCGAAGATTGTTTCCGGGTAGGTAGTATATTAAAAACCAAAGGCCTCAAAGGCGAAATGCAGATATATGTTGATTTCGATGGCCTGGATGCCATTAAATTCGATGCCTTGTTTGTGGATATAGCAGGCAAGCTGATTCCTTATTTTGTTGCCTCGATTAAATATCTGCAAAAAAACAATGCCTATTTATATCTGGAGGATGTAGATACTATTGAAAAAGCAGCCATGCTGGTAAAAAAAGACATTTATTTGCCCAACAAGCTGAAGCCAAAAAAGAAAAAAAGCGAATTTACCCTGAACGATGTCAAAGGCTTTATTGCCGTTGATGAAACCCATGGCGAACTGGGCGAGATTTTAGAAGTACAGGAATACCCGCAACAGCTTATTGCCATTGTTCAATATCAAAACAAAGAGGTGATGTTTCCATTGAACGTGGATATTATAAAAGGTATTGACGTTGAAGGCGGTGAGATTTATGTCGACCTGCCTGAGGGGCTGCTGGATGTTTATTTGTCCGAATAGTTTTTTAGAGTAAGGATAACAGATATTGAAAGCCTATGGAAACATAGGCTTTTTTCATTGCCAAGATTTTTTATGCTTAAATTAGGGGTGACGTAATCAATCTGTTATGCAAAGTAAACCAATCTTCGCCCCGCAATTGGTTATTCCTAACGGAGTAACCGATATCAGTTTTTATATCAAAGCGTTTGGCGCTGTTGAGTTGCGACGTTTTAGTGGTGATGACGGTACTATTCATGTATCGGAATTAAGTATAAATGGAGCTTTGTTTCACTTGCACGAGCAAACGCAGCATTCAACAGCCGTAAGTCCGGATAAATACCACGCTACCACGGTAACCATTGGTCTTTTTGTAGAAGATGTACACGCGGTAGTTGCTCAGGCCGAAGCTGCCGGAGCCACCGTAAGATCGGCAGTGCAGGACTATGATTATGGCTACCGACAAGGGGAAGTGGTAGATCCTTTTGGGCATCACTGGCTGATTGAAAAAGCTATTTGATTTTTGAAGATCAAAAAGAACAGTACTTCCTGGGTCTTGATTCCTGGCTCTTATTTCTATCGAATCATCTGCACATTGATTTACTATCTTTGCACATGCGTTTTGATATTATATCCGTTTTGCCCGACTTGTTGATAAGTCCGTTTGCACACTCCATTTTACAGCGAGCCCAAAAAAAGGGCATCGCCGAAATTTATGTGCATAACCTGCGTGATTATTCCACCAGCAAACAAAAAAGCGTTGATGATTACCCCTATGGCGGCGGCAGTGGTATGGTAATGACTATCCCTCCGTTTGCAGCTTGTATAGAAAAACTAAAAGCCGAGCGAGAGTATGATGAGATCATCTTCATGTCGCCCGATGGCGAACGCCTGAACCAGGCCATCGCTAACCAGCTTTCTATAAAAGGTAATGTCATTATTTTATGCGGACATTATAAAGGTATTGATCAGCGCATCCGTGACATTTACGTTACCCGCGAAATTTCCATTGGCGATTATGTGCTATCGGGTGGAGAGCTGCCTGCCGCCGTACTGGTAGATGCCGTAGTGCGCCTGATTCCTGGTGTGCTGAGTGATGAAACATCGGCACTGAGCGATTCCTTCCAGGATGATATGCTCGATGCTCCGGTATACACCCGCCCCGCCGACTGGAATGGTTATAAGGTGCCCGATATCTTGCTGAGCGGCAATACTCCCGAAATTGAAAAATGGCGCTTTGAGCAGGCGCTTGAACGTACCAAAACCCGCAGGCCCGATCTGTTGGAGTAGATGAGGGAGTTGATGGAATTAGATTGGGTTGATGAAATTGGCTTTAGTTGTTTCTTGATTTTTTTATAATTGCTAACCACTCTCTTAATCAACAAAATCAACTAAAAACCACCCGCATTTTGTTAGTAAAAAACAAAATGTGGAAATTTTTAAAATACACTTTTATATATTAAAAAAAATCCCTATAATTGCAATCCGATTTTTACGGGCTAAAAATCGCTTTAAGAGCTAAAAATCATGGATTTAGTAAAATTTGTTGAAGAGCAATCAGTAGAAAAAAAGCAGTTTCCTTCCTTTAAGGCTGGTGATACTGTAAGTGTACATTATAAAATCAGAGAAGGAAATAAAGAACGTGTTCAGCTTTACCAAGGTGTTGTTATTCAACGTAACAGTGCAGGTACTACTGAAACATTTACCGTTCGTAAAGTTTCAAACGGCATAGGTGTAGAGCGTATCTTCCCTATCAACTCTCCAAACATTGATAAAATTGAAGTGAACAGCGTAGGTAAAGTACGTCGTTCTAAACTATACTACCTGCGTGCCCTTACTGGTAAAGCAGCTCGTATCAAATCAAAAAGAGTTTAATTTTCCTTCTCCGTTTATAACGGAAAAGTATTTGATATTGCAAAGGCCTTTCTGGATATTTATCCGGGAAGGCCTTTTTTATGGCAAAAATTTCATTTTTACCCTGTTTGTCATGCTGAATGTAGTGAGGTATTTATCTGCTACATGCATGTTTGATGATCACCTCCCCCTCCACGCGTCATTGCGAGGAACGAAGCAATCTCTATGCTATACAGAGCATAATGATAAGTTTAAACTAAGAAAGCTGATCTGCTTTCGTAGAGATTGCTTCGTGCCTCGCAATGACGTGATGGTGTAGAGTGTAAGTGATGAGTAAACGCAAAAAAAGCCGGTCATAAACCGGCTTTAACTCTATATCGTAATAAATGATTACTCCTTTTTGCCTTTTGGTTTGGATACCTTAGCTGCAGTCGGTTTTTTGGGTGCAGCTTTCTTTACGGGTTTTTGGGGTTCTTCTGTTTTGGGGTGATCTATCACCAATGGCAATTCACCTTGATGGGCCTCATTTTCAATTACAGTTGGCTCTTCTTCGGCGATTTGCTCTGCAATAGGCGCAGAAGCGGTTAATGACTCCATTGATACCGGTTTGATAGCGGCACGCTCTTCGGTAGTGGTAACTGCTGTTAGTGCGCTGGGCAGCTCAGCCAATACGGTACGGCCACCTTTAACTACGTCGCCAATGTTTACCAATATTTTAGAACCCAGAGGTAAAAATACATCCACCCTTGAACCAAACTTAATAAAACCAAATTGCTGACCTTGTTCAACAATATCACCTTCCTTTACATACCATACAATACGGCGGGCCAGAGCGCCAGCTATTTGCCGGAATAGTACCGATACGCCTTCGCTGTTTTGAACAACAACAGTGGTACGCTCGTTTTCGGTTGATGATTTAGGATGCCAGGCTACCAGGTATTTACCTTTATGATATTTAAAATAACTTACCACACCCGCTATTGGATTACGGTTCACATGCACATTTACGGGCGACATAAAAACCGATAACTGGATGCGCCTGTCTTTCAGGTATTCGGTTTCGTCAGCCTCTTCAATCACCACAACTTTACCATCGGCAGGGCAAAGTACGGTGGTTTCGTCTGTGCTGATATCAAAAAACGGACTGCGGAAAAACTGCACAATAATTACAAACAGCAGGAATGATAAAATGTATACAATCCATTTTAATGCGTGTGCCTGCGGTAGGTAGAACTGTATCAATGCATTTAGTACAAAAATAAATAGTACAGTTATGGCCAGTGAAGTATATCCTTCTTTATGAAAAGTCATAGTATGGGGTTATTTATTACAAAACTACTAATTTGAAATGAAGTACAGGTAGGCATAAACAATTGGGGCGGCTAATAAAAGCCCGTCGAACCTGTCGAGCAAGCCCCCATGACCGGGCAATATCCCGCCGCTGTCCTTCACGTTGATGCTCCGTTTAAACATAGATTCTACCAAATCGCCCATGGTACCGAAACATGATATTAAAACAGCTATGCTTACCCATTGTTTCCAGGAAAGCTCAACATAATAATGACTCATGATTAATGCCGCCGCTGCGCTGATCACCACGCCGCCAAAAAATCCCTCCCAGGTTTTCTTGGGCGAATGGCGCTCAAAAAGCTTGGTGCGTCCAAACGCACGACCGGCCAGATAGGCTCCGGTATCGTTACTCCACAGCATAATTAAAAAGCCCATGGGAAGGTGGAAATTAAAATGGCCATTCATAAAAGCCATGGCATGGAAAAACAAAAATGGTATAACCGCCAAAAGGATCCCCAAGAAAGTGAAGCCCAAATTGCTGAACGGTGCAGGCGATTTTTTATACAACTCCTGTATATAAACCGCGCTTAGAGTTACCGGCAACAAAAAGATAAACTTCCAGGCCGGGAAATAACACTGGGCCGCGAAAAACAGGAAAACCAGGAAGCCATTGATCAAACCGCTTTCGCGACTGGGCTTAAAACCACCTTCGCGCACCAGCTTGTAAAATTCAAACAGGCAAAACGAGGTGAGAATCAGGTAAAATGCACTGAATACATAAGAGCCCAACAAAACGGAGCCCAGCATTACAATAACAAAAAAGAAGCCGGTAATGGCGCGTACTTTCATTAATTTTGAATTAGTGATTTTTGAATAATCGGGATGCTCCCAAAATCGTTGTTCTTTGTTCCAAAAGTCCTTGCTCCAAAAATCATAAACTAATTTGATTGAGGATCATGATCTCGATGGCTTTGCTAAAATCCTCCTGGTGAATGTATACTTCGATATTGCCAAAGGCCTTATGTGATGAATCTTGCTTGTTGATCAAAACGGTATCAATATGATGGCCCGTAAGCACTTGCTTAACAATTTCTGATTGATAAAAATTGGATGAAGTAAAAATTTTGATCCAGCCTTTTTCCATTAAAAATTAAACATGGGCTTTTTGAGCGCTATATTCCTGTATATATAAAGCAAAATTAAAATAAATATTAAGCTAAAGACATAGGCGCCATAATTAAATACATGCTGATTATCGGGATTAAGACTAATGGCTTTATGTTGGTACAGGTAAGTAATAACCACGGCCGAGCCATTATTTAAAAAATGGGCCCAAACGCCGGTCCAGACGCTGCCACTCCAGGCTACAAAATAACCAAAGAAAACACCAAGGGCCACACGTGGTAAGAACGAAAAGAATTCCATATGAAATGCACTGAATGCAATGGCGGTGATCCAGATAGCTGCATGGGTATTGCCGGTCCATTTAACAAATATGGTTTGAAGGCATCCTCTGAATAAAAATTCCTCAGCAATAGCGGTGAGCAAGCCAACAACAAATACTGCAAAAAGCATGGAGCCGAAAGAGTTCATGGTTAACATAGCATTGGTGGCCTTTTGAGCCTGCTGTTCCATTGCACGCATAATATCTTCCAGGCCTTTAAGCGGAGCCGGGAGAGTTAGCTTTTGATTGATGTTAACTAGCACTTCCATCACTGGCGAAGAAAATAACATAATGGAAAATACCAGCAGCAATAAAATAGACGGAAAATGAAAGTTTACCTTTAAATAATTTGACGTATCGCTAACAATAAATTTGGCAAAAAGAACCGGAACAACAAATAAGGGAATCGTGGTGCTTACTATTTGTAATATCCAAAGACCAGGTATGGTATTTTTGTTGGTAAGATTAAAACTCCCTACATCGGTGAGGGTTTTAGATCCATATATGACCCAAATGATACCGAATGCCAGCAATCCAAATATGATTAATGAAAGTATGGTACCTGCAATTAAAATGATTAATTGCACTGATGGATGTGTTTGTGTTTGATTAGGCGTAAGCTCCTTGCCGGGTTCTTTTATCATTTGGAGTAAAATTCGTATTTTTGCAACGCTAAAGATAAGCATGTCTGTACAAATAGGAAATATTGATTTAGGAGAGTTCCCGCTGTTGCTGGCGCCGATGGAAGATGTGAGCGATCCTCCCTTCCGTTACGTGTGCAAGCAAAACGGCGCGGATATGATGTACACGGAGTTTATCTCGTCTGAAGGACTGATCCGTGATGCGGCTAAGAGTCGTCAGAAACTGGATATATTTGAGTATGAACGCCCTATAGGCATCCAGATATTTGGCAGCGATATTGACCACATGCGTGAGGCTACCGAAATAGCCACGCTGGCCAAACCCGATTTGATGGATATCAATTATGGCTGTCCTGTAAAACAGGTAGCCTGCCGTGGTGCCGGTGCCAGTTTATTGCAGGATATTGACAAAATGGTAGCCATGACTAAGGCCGTGGTTGAAGCCACACATCTGCCCGTAACCGTAAAAACGCGCCTGGGCTGGGATGATAATACCAAAAACGTATACGAAGTTGCCGAACGCCTGCAGGATGTGGGGATAAAAGCCCTCACTATTCATGGCCGTACCCGCGCGCAAATGTATAAAGGAGTAGCCGATTGGGCGTTAATACGTGATATTAAGAAAAACCCCCGCATCAAGATCCCGATATTTGGTAATGGCGATATTGATTCGCCGGAGAAAGCCGCTAATTGGCGCATGGAATTTGGTGTTGATGGTATGATGATAGGCCGTGCTGCTATTGGTTATCCCTGGATTTTTCGGGAAATCAAGCATTTCTTCGCTACCGGCGAGCACCTGGATAAGCCAACCATTACCGAGCGTATTGCTGCTTGTACCACCCATTTACAGAAATCAATTGAGTGGAAAGGACCTAAAACAGGCGTTTTTGAGATGCGCAGGCATTACTCTAACTATTTTAAAGGCATCGAAAATTTTAAGGAATACCGCATGAAACTGGTAACCGCCGGTACTTTAGAGGAGCTCTACGAAATTTTAGCAGAAATTGACGAAAAATATGCTGTTGAGATGGCGTAATATTTGTTTAGATGTTTATATTTGGAACTAAACAGAATTAATTCACATGGTTACCACTATTACTGAGGGTGTTAAGGTTTCCATCGAGACCGTATATCAGCCCGAATATTCAAATCCGGCTAATGATCACTTTATGTTTGCCTACAAGGTGAATATCGAAAATATGAGTAACTATGCCATACAGCTTATTAGCAGGCATTGGTATATTTTTGATTCAAACGGCGCAAAACGTGAAGTGGAAGGCGAAGGTGTAGTGGGCCAACAACCCGTTATTGAACCGGGTCATGCGCATGAATACGTATCGGGCTGTAACCTCAAAACGGATATGGGCAGTATGAAAGGCGAGTACCAGATGAATCGCCTGCTGGATAATGCCTCGTTTAATGTGCAGATACCGGAGTTTTATTTGATCGCTCCATATAGGATGAATTAAGATTCAGAGCCAGAAATTAAAATCAAGAATTAAGACATATAAAAAGCCCGGTTGATTTATCAACCGGGCTTTTGCGTATATATGATATTGAATTTGGGGAAACTATTATCGGTGTTTTTCGTGTTCCTGTGGTCTTGGATTGTTATGTGGTCTAGCCGGAGCAGGGTGTCTTACCAATTGCCTTGGTGCACGAGCCATATTATTGTGCTGCTGATTCTGAGTCGGTTGCCGGTTATTATCCGGATTAGGGTTATTAGCTGCCTGATGCTGATGAGGGGCTCTTGCTGCCTGATCGCCAGGTGATGCATTTTTATTTGCATTATCGGGGTTAGCATTGGCATGATTATCGGCGTTGTTATTAGCCTGTGGGCGGTTACCTCTGTCGGTATTATTATTTGTTCCGTCTGAGTTTGGAGTTCTGGCTCTGCGGCCTTCGGTATTAAAACGGTTACCATCCACCTTATTCATTGCTGCGGTAGCCGGGCGTCCGTTATTAGCCGATGCAAATTGATTGCGATCTTTACCGGCTACCTGCTGATGATTGATTTGATCATTAGTTGGTTGTACATGTTGCTCACGTTCTGCAGCACGTTCATCTGGTCGTGGGGTAGCATTTACACCACCAGGGCCATTGAAGCTGGTATGATTGTTATTTACGGTTACATTGTTATTGATAACCGTTTTGTTAATATAAGTGTTATGTACCACGGTATTGTTTACATTAACCACGGCAGTATTATACTGAAAGGAATTGCCAGCCCATCTGCCACCAACATAACCAGCACCGCCATAGCCGTAACCATAATTTACACCGCCATAAAAGCCAATGTGCCTGCCCCAGTAGCCTTGGTGGAAAACATAAATAGCGCCATCATAACCCCAGTAACCGGGTGTCCATAAAAAACCAACACGCGGAGGGGCTATCCAAACGCCGGGTACCCAGTAATATCCGCCATCTTCGGCATATGCCCAGTAACCAGGGGTCCATAAATAACCGTCAACAGGGCATGGCGGTTGTGTATAAACCGGCAGGGCAGGCGGTGCTATCCGTACCGATACGCCTATACTTATCTGCGCATAGGTTTTAACAGTTGCTAATGAGGTAACCAAAAGCACCATTAATATTTTAAATGTCTTTTTCATGTCAATAAATTTTAATCAAACCTATCGGGGTAACATGAATATTACATTAAGATTTGCAAAAGGGCTAATAACTCTTCATCAAAGCTTCATGAAATATAAGCCATTGATAAATAAGTAAGTATGATAGATGAACATGCCAGGCACATCGGGTAGCCAGACTTACAAAGTTTTTAAAACTTCGTAAGTCTTTTTAAAGGGAGAAGCTTTTTTAATTGTATATGTAACATATAAAAGATACAAAGCGTATTTTTATTTTAGCAAAAAGACCAGTTAAAACTATCATCAACTGTTTATGGATAATTATCATTATGATGCCATTGTTGTAGGCTCCGGAATTTCGGGAGGGTGGGCGGCAAAAGAGCTCAGCGAACAGGGTTTAAAAGTATTGATGCTGGAGCGGGGACAAAACATTGAGCATATAAAAGGATATACCAATGCTACCAAAGCACCATGGGAGTTACTGCACAGGGATGTTCCCCCGCAATCAAAAATAAAGGACTATCCTGTGCAGGACAAAGCACATGGGCTTATTGAAGCCAATATGGATTATTGGGTGAACGAGAGGGAAAATCCATACACCCAGGTTAAACCCTATAATTGGAGGAGAGGGTACCACGTAGGCGGGCGCTCATTGATGTGGGGCAGGCAAAGCTACCGCTGGAGTGATTTTGATTTTGAAGCCAATGCCAAAGAAGGTATAGCAATTGACTGGCCAGTGCGTTATAAAGATATAGCGCCCTGGTATGACCATGTAGAGCGCTTTGCCGGCATCAGTGGCTCTATCGAAGGTTTGCCGCATTTGCCCGATGGGCAGTTTCAGCCGGCTATGGAGTTAAATTGTGTAGAAAAAGAAGTGTCGGCCCGTATAAAAAAACAATACAATGGGCAGCGCCACATGATCATTGGTCGTACAGCCAACATTACTAAACCTTTACCTGGCCGTACCAATTGCCAGTACCGTAATAAATGTGCATTGGGCTGCCCTTTTGGCGGATATTTTAGTACACAATCATCCACACTTCCCGCAGCGATGGCCACAGGAAATCTTACAGTTCGCCCATGGTCAATAGTTACCCGGATATTATACAATAAGGATACCCAGAAAGCTACAGGCGTAGAAGTGCTCGACGCAGAAAATAATAAAACTTATACCTATACTTCGAAGATCATTTTTTTAAATGCCTCCACCTTCAACAGCGCCTGGATATTGATGAATTCGGCAACGGATATATGGCCCGACGGATTGGGGAGCAGCGGCGGTGAGTTAGGTCATAATGTGATGGATCATCACGTAGGCGGCGCCGCCAGTGGTACCATGGAGGGATATGAGGATAAATACTATTTTGGCCGTAGAGCCAATGGCATATATATACCACGTTACCGCAACCTGTTTGGCGATAAACGTGATTATCTGCGGGGATTTGGTTTCCAGGGTTCGGCGGGGCGCGAAGGGTGGAGCCGCGAAATCGCGGAATTAAGCATAGGTGCTAATTTTAAGGACGCGTTGACAGAGCCCGGAAGCTGGACGATGTCGATGGCTAGCTTTGGCGAAGTATTGCCTTATCACGAAAATAAGATCAGCCTTAATAAGCAAGTTAAAGATAAATGGGGACTCAATACCTTATCTATCGACATGGAATTTAAAGAAAATGAACGTAGGATGGAAGCAGAGTCGCTGGCTGACGCGATGGAAATGTTTGAAAAGGCCGGCCTTAAGAATGTAAAAGGTTTTATAGCCAGGAAATACATAGGCGCTATACATGAAATGGGTGCCGCACGCATGGGGAACGACCCCAAAACATCGGTACTTAATAAATGGAACCAGGTTTGGGATGCCAAAAATGTATTTGTTACCGATGGATCGTTCATGGTGTCATCATCCTGTGTAAACCCATCACTTTCTTATATGGCCTTTACCGCACGGGCGGCGAATTTTGCAGTGAATGAGTTAAAGTTGGGGAATTTGTAGGCTGAAAGGAAGGGTATAAATAAACTATGTCATTGCGAGCGCAGCGTGGACAACCGACAGGAGGGAGCTCATTAATACCTTAAAAAATAATTAACAACATTGATAATCTCATCGTAAGCAGAGATACGCGAGGGGATTGCCTCGTCGTTCCTCCTCGCAATGACATGGGATTTATGGCCTGCTCGCTAAAATCGAATCAAAATCTTATTTCTTGATTCTTACCTCTTGCTTCTCTTCTCTCAGTTTCTCCTGTTAAACAAAAACGAGGCGTAATAAACCAGCGTGGCCAATGCGCTCAATGCGGCAACTACATAAGTCATTGCGGCCCACCAAAGGGCATCTTTGGCTTGTTCATGTTCCTGCGCGGTTTGCATGATGCTGTAATTATTATCAAGCCAGGCCAATGCCCGCCTGCTGGCGTCAAACTCAACAGGCAGCGTTATAAAGCTGAAAAAGGTAACCAAGGCCAACGCGGCAACACCTATTGCCAGTACATAAGGGCTGTGGGCGAAGAATAATAACATTACGCCGATAAACAAAGTCCACTGGGTTAAGGTTGATGCCACATTGATAATGGGCACCATCGCCGAACGGAAACTTAACCAACTATAAGCCTGTGCATGCTGTACAGCATGTCCGCATTCGTGCGCGGCAACAGCGGCCGCGGCAATACTTCGGCCATAAAAAACATCCTGGCTTAAATTCACGGTTTTGTTTTCAGGATTGTAATGATCGGTCAGTTGTCCTTCTACAGAAATTACCTGTACATCAAATATGCCATGGGCGCGCAGCATTTTTACAGCCACCTCCTGACCCGAAAGACCGGAGAGCAATGCCACCTCGGAGTATTGTTTAAACTTATTTCGAAATCGCCACTGCACTATAAAGCTGATCAGGGCGATGGCAATCATCAGGAACCATGCCGAATTGTAGCCGATATATCCTATAATTATTGATAAGTGATTCATGTTTTTAAGTTAAAAGTCAAAATTAAAAAGTCAAAACGCTTGTCAGTTTTAAATATTCAAAAACTATTCCGGTTTAAGCTTAAAAGTGGATTCAAAAATTTAAGTTTCTTGTACATAAGTACTTTTGAATTTTGAATTTTCACGTTTTATTGTTTTATGGTGTTCAAGAGTGCTTCGCAATTTTTACTTTTGACTTAAAATGGAGCCGTCATTTTCATACTGGGAGCGCACTGCGTTTATTGATGAGGCCGATGTGATCATCATTGGCAGTGGCCTGGTTGGTCTGAGCGCCGCGCTGCACTTAAAAAAACAACAGCCCAATTTAAAAGTGCTGGTTTTGGAGCGTGGCTTTTTACCATCAGGAGCCAGTACTAAAAACGCAGGTTTTGCCTGTTTTGGTACACTTTCCGAGCAAATTTCTGTCATCAATCAATCATCCGAAGAAGAAGCCATGCGCCTGGTAGCCTATAAGTGGCGTGGTTTACAGCGCTTACGGGAAAATTTGGGCGATGCCAACATGCATTATTATCAGCATGGCGGGCACGAACTTTTTATGACCGAAGAAAAAGATATCGCTCATAACTGTATAGAACAGATCGGTCATCTCAATAAACTATTACAGCAGGCCATTGGCGAAACTGACATTTATGCAGTGGCTGATGCTAAAATTGCAGATTTTGGCTTCAGTAAAGTTAGTCACATCATATATAACCCTTTTGAAGGGCAATTACATACCGGTAAAATGATGCGCACCTTATTATATAAGGTATATGGTTTAGGCGTGCTGATATTAAACAATTGCGAAATAACAGCTATCGACCATGAAGACAAGTACGTTAAGCTGATTACCTCGCAGGGAAACTTTAAGGCCGGTAAAGTAATATTGGCTACCAATGCTTTTGCCAGCCAGCTGTATCCTGAACTGGATGTGATCCCCGGTAGGGGGCAGGTGTTGGTTACCAAACCGGTGCCGGGCTTGAAATTGAAAGGCACCTATCATTTTAATGAAGGCTATTACTATTTCCGCAATATTGATAACCGCATCTTATTTGGCGGTGGACGTAACCTGGATTATAACGCTGAGAAAACCTGGAATTTTGGGCACACCGATACCGTAAAAGAAAAACTGATCAGCTATCTGCATGAGGTAATATTACCCAACCAGGATGTTGAGGTTGACTATTGGTGGAGCGGCATCATGGGTTTTGGCGAGGAAATTACCCCTATAGTAAAACAAATACAACCCAACATATTTTGCGCGGTACGCTGTAATGGTATGGGTGTAGCTATGGGGAGTTTGGTAGGGGAAGAAGTAGCGGAACTGACGCTAAGCTTTAGCTAGTGATTTCTTCTCCCCGTCAGCAGATAAGCTTCGGGCGAAAGTGGGCAGAACAATGCTGGGTTGTGCGGATGCAAGGGCATAGCGAACCTTACCTGAAGCGGGGGATAATGAGCGAACGAAGTGGAGGTAAGGATTTGCAGCCCGTGGTTCTGCCCGATTTGCAGGGCAAAGGCTACGAGCGCAAAGAAGTATTTCTGCTGACTTGATTTTTGGTTACTTTTCATCAAGGAAAAGTAAAGGCCCTCCCGCGGCCAAGAGCGGGTATACGATAGGTATAGCGGCTCTGTACAGTTACGAGATTGCTTCGTCGTTCCTTCTCGCAATGACATGAAGGGAACTGATTTACAAATTTGACCTACACCTCCTCACTCATAACTTCCGGCTCCCCGCTTATAACCCTATTTGGCCGGTTAGCTTCGCCCCAGGTAGACAGGCAGCACAGCACGGGTTTCAGGCTCATGCCTAAATCGGTTAGTCGGTATTCCACTTTTGGTGGTACTTCGGCATAAACCTGCCTGCTGATGAGCTTGTCCTTTTCCAATTCGCGCAACTGCAATATCAGTATTCGTTCAGAAACATTGGGCATGGAATTTTTAAGCTGACTATAACGCATGCTGCCTTGTAATAATAATCGCCACAAAATTTGAGGTTTCCAACGACCGCCTATCAAGTCGAGTGTATAGGAAGTTCCGCAACCAGCCAGGATTAGTTGCTCATTTTCCAGGTTAGTGGAGGTTTCTTTTCTCATACTTACATTTATGTTAGTACTACACAATTTTATCAGTATATACAAATATATAGGTTTGGCGATAGCTTTGCAACAGTATTTAAAACAAACAGTAATGCAAAAGTTAAAAGATAAAATAGCCCTGGTTACCGGAGGCAGTCGGGGTATGGGTGCGGCAATAGTGAAGCAACTGGCACAGGAAGGTGCCTCCGTGGTTTTTACCTATGTAAACGGAAAAGAAAAAGCACAGGCTTTGATTGATGAATTAACCAGCGAGGGTTTAAACTTATCAGCTCTTAAGGCAGATAATGCAGTGGAAGGGGAGATAACCTCAGCCTTAACTCAAACGATAGAAAAATTTGGCCAGCTGGATATCCTGGTGAACAATGCCGGGGTTTATGGCGGCAAGCCGATGGAAGAGCACACGCTGGATGATTACCGCTTTGTGATGGATATAAATGTAAAGGCGGTTTTTGAAGCGGCCATTTTCGCAGCACAAAAACTGGAAAAGGGTGGAAGGTTTATTACCATAGGCAGTAACATGGCCGATAGAGTTGTTGCTTCGCAGGGTACACTTTATTCGATGAGCAAATCGGCATTAAGCGGCCTTACCCGTGGATTGGCTCGTGATCTGGGTCCAAAGGGCATAACAGTAAACCTGGTACAGCCCGGACCTGTAAATACCGACATGAACCCGGCTGATGGCAGTCATGCCGATCATTTACGCAGCTTAATGGCTATACCCAAATATGGCGATCCGCAGCAAATTGCTGAAATTGTAGGGTATCTAGCTAGTCCATCAGCCAGTTTCACTACTGGGTCCATCATGACCATTGACGGAGGTTTTAATAGCTAATTTCTAAGTCTGAAGTTCTGAGTCTTGAGCCGAAAATCCGCTTTAGGACTCAGAACTTGGGGCCTTCAAAACAACTCCACCAAACGCTCCAAAGCCATTCCCCGCGAACCCTTGATCAAAATGGTGGAGTTTTTTATCGGATGGCTCTTCAACCCGTCAATAGCATCTTCGGCAGTATGGTAGAAAGTTGCTGCCTGGTTTTGACTTTTAACTTTTGACTTTTGACTTTCAAAATCCTTGCCGATAAATATCCTTTCATCAACGGATACATTCAGCGCTTTTTGAAGGATGGTGAGGTGTTCGGCAGGCGATTCATCACCCAGTTCAAACATATCACCCAGTATCAATACCTTGCGTTTTGCGCTAATCTTGTCCATATTTTCAATAGCAACGGCCATACTGCTCGGGTTGGCATTATAATAATCACAAATAAGGGTATTGGTAGCCGTTTGCACAATTTGCGAGCGGTTGTTTTTGGGCTGATAACCCTCGATACCCGCGTTTATTTCCTGCGCCGAAAGCTTAAAATAAGTACCTATGCTAATAGCCGCCAAAATATTGTTGAGGTTATAAGCCCCGGTGAGTTGTGTTTTTACGGTATAAGATTGACCGGTTGTGTTATTGGTCCACTGAATGGTAAGTAGTGGCGCGTTCTCGATGATCTCCCCGCTGATCAGGTTGTCAATATCCTGTGTGCCATAATAAACTACATGGTGTAAATGCCTTGCAGCGGCCATTTCCATCAACACCGTATCATCGCTGTTGATAAAAACAGCAGGATTGCTTTCAGGCTTACCTCTTTGCTGACTTTCGGACTTGCGGAAAAAATCATACAATTCTCCTTTGCCCTTTTTTACACCTTCAACGCCGCCAAAACCTTCCAGGTGGGCTTTACCCACGTTGGTAATCATGCCGTGCGATGGCTGCGAGATGCTGCAAAGCAGTTCGATTTCTTTTTGATGATTGGCGCCCATTTCAATTACAGCTGCTTCGTGTGTAGCATCAATAGTTAGTATTGTAAGTGGTACACCGATATGGTTGTTCAGGTTGCCTTGTGTGGCCTGGGTTTTAAAATGCTGTGATAATACTGCGTTGATAAGCTCCTTGGTAGTGGTTTTGCCATTGGTACCGGTGAGTCCTACAACAGGTATCTGTAATTGCTGGCGGTGATATCGGGCCAGATCCTGCAGAGCGGTTAACACGTCCTCAACCAAGAGATACCGGTCGCCCAGTTGATACTCTGAGTTATCAATAATGGCATAAGCTGCACCGACTTCTATAGCTTGCTGAGCAAAGGTATTAGCATCGAACTTATCGCCTTTAAGAGCAAAAAACAAGCTGCCGCTGCCAATTTTTCGGGTATCGGTACTGATTACCGGGTGTTGCAGGTATATCTGGTAGAGTTGTTCGGTAGTCGTCATAACTAGTATCAAGTAGCAGATTCTGGTATCAAGTAGTTAGTATCAAGTATCAAGACTTTTTCTTAAATGCTGATACTTTTCTGTTGATGTATTAAAACGCCTTAAAATTATGCATTTTCTGTCTTGATACCTGATACTAGTTACTTGCTACTAAATTATACATTTTTTTGTCTTGATACTTGATACTAGCTACTTGATACTAAATAACTAATTTTTGTTCATCCAGCTTATCACAGCTTTAATTTCGCCGTAGGTGTAGGCATCGCCTAAAATTTCTTTGAGGGGGGCCAGACGTTCTGCTCCGTAATTTTCTACAGCTTCTATAATTACGGGCAGCTTGCTTTCGGCAACCAGCTCTTTAACATCCAGATCGCCGGTTTGTACAAAATGACTCAAATGGCCTTCAATAGTTACGAGCGAAAGGCCTCGTGTCGCGGCTATCTCCGCAGTGTTTTTACCCTGGCGGTACAGGTTAAACGTTTCGGTGCGGGTATCTGTTCCGCTGCGCGGAGCACGGGCCGGGCGCTCTGCTTTGGTTTTGCGCTCCCGCTTGGGCGATTTATAGGCAATCTTTGATTCCAGGCCTTTTGCTTTGCAATAATCTTTTACCGGCTGCAACAATTCGCGGCCGTAACGGGCCAGTTTAATATCGCCAAAGCCGGATATCAGTCTCAGTTCATCTAAACTCAGGGGTAGGTAAGTGGCCATTTCCAACAGTGTAGCATCAGAAACAATGATATATGGCGGTACGTTTTCCAATTGGGCAATATCCCGGCGGACGCTTTTCAACAGGTTCAGCAATTCGGCCTCATGTGGTGGCGCGGCTTCGGTGTGGTGCTCTTCGGTAGTTTGTGTTTCAATAAATTCCACTTTTTGCAGGCCTTTAAGTACCAGCGAACTCTGGCCAGTTAATTTCAATACCGGGTAGCCATCGTCGGTTACCTGTAGGTATTCCAGGGTGATGAGCTCACGGATATAACGCTGCCAATCCACCTTACTGATATCGGCACCAATGCCGTAGGTTTTGAGCTGTTTATGCTCCTCGCGGATTTTTTCATTTTTGGATCCCCGTAAAAAATCGATCACGTAGTTTACACCAAATCGCTCATTGAGCCGCGATACCGCCGACAGCGCCTTTTGGGCGATGAGTGTACCATCAAATCGTTTAAACTCGGTGAGGCAAACATCGCAGGAGCCACAATTCGGCGGAAAGGCCTCATCGAAATAATTCATCAAATATTGTCTGCGGCAGGATTGCAATTGGCAATACCGCACCATATCGTTCAGCTTGTTGAGCATAATGCGGCTTTGCTCTTCATTGCCTTCAATACGGGCAAAGTGCTGCAGCTTACCGGCATCCCCCGGCGAATAGAGCAGCAGTGCTTCCGAGGCCAAACCGTCACGCCCGGCGCGACCGGTTTCCTGATAATAGCCTTCGATATTCTTGGGCAGATCCATATGCACTACATAGCGCACGTTTGATTTATTGATGCCCATACCAAAGGCAATGGTAGCTACAATGATCTTGACATCATCGCGCAAAAAAGCTTCCTGGTTTTTGGCTTTAACTTCGTTGTTGAGGCCCGCATGGTAAGCTTCGGCGGCAAATCCTTCATCTTTCAGGTCGGCCGCCAGGTCTTCGGTTGATTTGCGCGAAAGGCAATAGATAATACCCGACTCATCCGGTCGCTCATTTAAAAAAGTAATGAGTTGTTTAAAGCTGTTTTTTTTGGGAATAACCCGGTAAGTGATATTAGCCCGGTTAAACGACGATACAAATACTGCGGGCCGGTGCAGGTTCAGTTTTTCGAGAATGTCTTTCTGTGTGAGTTTATCGGCTGTCGCCGTAAGGGCGATGACCGGCACATTCGGGAATTCATTTTTGAGTTGAGCCAGCATCAGGTATTCAGGCCTGAAATCGTGCCCCCATTGAGATATGCAATGCGCCTCGTCGATAGCTATCTGTACTACGTTGAGTGTTTTTAAAAAAGGCACCAGTTTGTTTTCGGCGCCAAACAAGCGCTCGGGTGCCAGGTATAATAGTTTTACCTGGTTGTTTCTTAACCGCTCTACCAGCTGTCGCTGTTCCTCGGGTGTTTGGGCCGAGTTTAAAAAAGCTGCGGGTATACCACTTACATTCAGACTGTCCACCTGGTCTTTCATCAAAGCTATCAATGGCGATATCACAATGGTGAGCCCATTGAGCAATACCGCAGGCAGTTGATAGCACAGCGATTTACCGCCGCCGGTTGGCATCAGCGCCATAACATCCTGCTTGTTCAGCACATGCTGAATAATGGCTTCCTGCTGGTGTCTGAATTTGCCGTAACCGAAATATTTTTGAAGGGCCTCTTGAGGGGTCATGTTTTTAGATGTGCAGATGTTTTTAGATGTGTGGATGTGCAGATATGCAAATGTGCAAATTTTGAATGATGTCTGGACTCGAATTTATGGAATTTAAGAATTGTCAGAATAATCTGGTTCTATTCTGTTAATTCAATAATTCTACAAATTTCGGTTCAGACAAAAAATCACCATATTAGTACATATCTTAACTGTATCTTTACTATGATCAAAAAGCTACTCCTTATTTTAATAGCTGTTGCTTCCGCGTCGGCTGCTTTTGCACAAAAAATACAATCACCCGATGAGTTCCTGGGATATAAGCTGGGCGACCAGTTTACGCCGCATTACCGCATTGTGGAGTACTTTAAATACATTGCCCAGGCATCAAAAAATGTAAAGCTACAGCAGTTTGGCAGCACCAATGAGGGGCGTCCGCTGCTGGCCATGTTTATCGCCTCGGACGAGAATATCGGTCGCCTGGAAGAGATACGCCATAACAACCTGCGCCTGGCTGGTATGGAGAGTGGTAGCGCAATTACCAATGCCCCCATCATTACCTGGCTAAGCTATAACGTACACGGTAACGAACCGGCGTCAAGCGAAGCCGCCATGTGGACCCTGTTTGATATGGTTGACCCGGCCAACACGGCCACCAAAGCCTGGCTCAAAAATTCGGTGGTGGTTATCGATCCCTGTTTAAATCCCGATGGGCGCGACCGTTATGTACATTTCTATAATTCGGTTCGGGGAGCGGTGCCCGATGCTAGTCCCACAGCCCGTGAGCACGTAGAGCCATGGCCAGGCGGACGCATCAACCACTATTATTTCGACCTTAACCGCGATTGGGCATGGCAGGCACAAAAAGAAACGCAGGCACGTGTAGGTCTGTTTAACCAATGGCTGCCCGAGGTTCATGTAGATTATCATGAGCAGGGGTATAATGCTCCTTACTATTTTGCACCTGCTGCCGAGCCATATCATAAAGACATTACCAAATGGCAGCGCGATTTCCAGGTGACTATTGGTAAAAATAACGCCAAATATTTTGATCAGAATGGCTGGATGTATTTTACCAAGCAGGAGTTTGATCTGCTTTACCCATCTTATGGCGATACCTATCCTTTATATAATGGCTCTATCGGCATGACCTACGAGCAGGGTGGTATCAGCGCTGGTTTGGCTGTACTTACCCGTAGCGGCGACACGCTGACCTTTGCCCAGCGTATTGCGCATCACCATGCTACCGGTTTGAGCACGGTTGAAATAGCATCGGCTAACGCGCTAAGATTGCTGAATGAGTTTAAAAAATTCTATGATAATAACCGCACCAATCCCCCGGGCGAGTATAAAACCTATGTGATTAAAAACGATAATAACAATAATATCAATACCCTGGCCAAAATGCTGGGCCGCAATGGTATCCAATATGGATTTGGGCTGGGCAATAAAACCGTTATCGGGTACGATTATTTTACCGGCAAAACCGAGCAATATAAAGTGGGCCCTAATGATATGGTGATCAACGCGCATCAGCCAAAAGCTATATTGCTGCACGTATTGCTGGAGCCCAAAACCTTTATTGCCGACTCTAATACTTACGATATTACCGCCTGGGCGCTTCCTTATGCTTATGGCTTAAAGACCTATGGCGTAAAAGAGTCGCTAAAACCAACCAGTACAACCTCGGGTATTGTTGAGCCACAACCGCTGGCTAATACCCATGCCTATGCTTATATGGCCAATTGGCAATCGGTTAATGATGTACGGTTTTTAGCGGCATTGCTTAAAAAACATATCAAAGTACGTTACTCCGAAAAACCTTTTGAGGCTGCCGGTAAAAAATTCATGGCCGGCTCATTATTGATCACGAGGGCCAGTAACGATAGGGCCGATTTTGACCAGGTAGTCACCCAAACGGCGGCGGCATTAAATGAAGGGCTAACGCCTCTGGCTTCAGGCTTTGTTGATAAAGGATCTGATCTGGGCTCAGACGCGGTACGGTATATCCACCAGCCGCGGGTTATGCTGATATCTGGCGAGGGTGTAAATGCTGAAGCTATGGGAGAGGTATGGCACTTGTTTGAGCAACAATTAGGTTATCCTATTACGCTGGTGAATTACCAGAGCCTCGGCCGTACCCGGTTGGCCGATTTTGATGTGGCTATCTTCCCGGATGGTACTTATGATGATTTTCCGTCAGAAAAACTACAGGGCTGGATCCGTGATGGCGGTAAATTAATTGCCTTGGATAATGCTGTAGCACAACTGGTTGATAAAAAAGGCTTCGCCCTGAAAAAGAAAGAAGAGAAAAAGGATGAGAAAGCCGAAGCTAAAGAAAAAGAAAACATTAAAATATATGGTGACCGCGACCGGGATGCCATCCGCTCTATGATCCCCGGCGCTATTTTTAAACTGACGCTGGATAATACCCACCCGCTTGGTTTTGGTTTGCCGAACTATTATTACTCCCTAAAACTGAATGATGATATTTATGACTATTTAGGCAGCGAAGACGGCTGGAACGTAGGCACAGTGAAAAAGAATAGCTACGTATCGGGCTTTGTAGGTGTACAATCCAAACAAAAGATTAATAATGGTGTGCTGCTGGGCGTGCAGTCGCTGGGCCGCGGTTCGGTGATCTATATGGTCGATGATCCATTGTTCCGTAGTTTCTGGGAAAACGGCAAGCTGTTATTCAGCAACGCGGTATTTATGGTGGGGCAGTAGAGCCCCCTAACCCCCTGAAGGGGGAACTTTAAAACAAAATGGCCTGCATTATCAAATAATGCAGGCCATTTTAATATGTTGAATTTGCTAATCAAAGCTCCCCCTTTAGGGGGCTGGGGGGCTAATTCGCTCCCTTAACTCTTCCTTTTTCATCATCGGCACCGCTTCTGTGTTCGCGGCTTTTGATTTTGTTGTTACCAAAGTTATAGGTAAAGGTTAGGCGGCCAACACGTGAATCATTAGTTTGACGGATATCAAAATCGTTACCCAGGGTGTGGCTGCTTACGTTATTGCGACGGATGAAGAATATATCATCAAGCGCCAGTTTAATATTAGCTTTTTTGTTGGCAAAGGAATGGCTTACACCTGCATCAACCCCATAACGTGGTTTTATTTTGTAGATACCATAGGTAAGTGGTGATTGGTAATCGCCCCTGATCTCAAACTTGTAGCTGCCAAATGTTAATGTTTGGGTGGCTTTAACCTGTACGGTTACCTGGCCATCGCTTAGCTTGCCGGTTCCCACAGAGTCTGATTTAAAGCCCAGGTAAAAGCTGTTCACATCGATATTACCGCTCCACCATTTGGTAATGGTATATGGTGCGTTGATGTTAAGGCTGTATGAGTTTTGAGTTTGCAGGTTCAGATTGGTTTGAAATGATTTTTGACCTTCGGTTAATATAATCTCAGTGATCACATCGGTAGTGCGGCTGTAGCCTAAACTTACGTTGATGCTTTTATTATAGGTATAGTTAAACTCAAAGTTATTGGTGTATTGTGGTTTCAGGAAGGCATTGCCTTTTGAAAAGGTGTAGGGGTCAAGATAATATACAAAGGGGTTCAGATCATCATAACCCGGACGGTCGATACGGCGGCTGTAGGAAAAGCTGATCTCGTTTTTGTCATTCAGCGTGCGGTTGATAAAGGCACTTGGAAAAAGATTAAAGTAGCTGCGATCAACCGGTGTGCTGCCCAAAAGATTACCATTTGATTGGGTATACTCACCGCGCAAACCAATTTGTATAGACATTTTTTTGAACTGTTTATTCAGGTTAAGATAGCCAGCAGTTATTTTCTCGGTATAAATAAAGCGGTTGGTACGGGTAGTATCGTTTACATAACTGTTGCCGTTAAATATTTGCGCCTGCAGGTTATTATCTGTTTTAACACTGCTGAATTTTGCGCCTGTTTCCAGTTTTATGGTTTTAGATAGTGGTTTGGTATAGTCAACCTTGGCAGTATATATGGTGATGTTTGATGGTGTTTGGTTACGCAGCAATTGAGGCGCGTGTGGTGTGCTGCCATCCGGCAGGAAATAATTAGTATTATATTGAGCTATAGAGTTGTTTTTAAATTTAGAGTAATCCAGATCGACGCTTAATTCCTGGCCGCTGGTATCTATTTTAAACCGGTCGTTCAGGTTGGCAGCAAAGTTTTTGTAAGATTGATCGATGGTTGATACGGTGGTTAAGGATGAGTCAACCCGGTTAGGTGTAGCGCCAATTTTAGTACTGCCGTTGTTATTATCCAGTTCGGAGTTGGAGTATCCGCTTACTACAAAACCAATAGTGTTTTTAGAGGTCACATCATAATCAGCACCTATGCGGTAGTTATTATAATGATAAACATGCGGCATGCGGGTAAGCTGGTTAAAATAAGTAGGTTTGCCTGTGCTGTCACGGGTAATACGGTCGATAGCTATGTCGCGGGTATTTTTGTTGTCGCCACGGCTAAAAGTACCAAATACGTTCAGATTGCCTTCTTTGTGATTTAAGTTCAGGCTGGTGTTATCTCTCCAAAACGCACCACGGGCGACACCAACAGTAATACTGCCGTTTGTGCCCGATTGGCTGTTCTTTTTTAGTTTGATATTGATAATGCCCGAGTTACCGGCTGCATCATATTTGGCAGATGGGTTGGTAATGATCTCGATAGATTTGATGGTATTGCCATCTGTAGACCGTAACAGGGTAGCCAGTTGCGCGGCGCTCAAATAAGTTAATTTATCATTGATCATCACGGTTACGCCTTGTTTGCCTTTCAGACTGATATTGTCGTCCTTATCAACAGTAACGCCGGGTGCTTTCTCCAGTATCTCCAATGCGGTATTGCCTGCTGCCAGTACGCTGTTTTCCACATTCATTACCGTACGGTCAATCTTGCGCTCGATGAGTGGTTTGCTGGCGGTAATAGTTACACCTTTCAATTCGGTGCTGCCTACACGCATGCTTAGTGCCGGTGCAGTAACGGTTGCGGCACTTTCCGGAACAGTGAAAGGAGTGGTCATGGCTTTTTGATAACCTACAACAGAGGCCTTAACCAGGTATTTACCTGAGCGGATGTTATCAAAGGTATAAACACCGTTATCATTACTCAAAGCGCCTTTAACAACGGTAGAGTCGGTAGCCCTGATGAGGCTAACGGTAGCGTAATCCATCGGTTTACCCTGTTCATTCAATAAAGAACCGGATACTTTAGCACCACCTGATTTACCACCCTGGGCAAAAGAGGTACTCCAGCTGATAGCTACAAGCAGGAGGGTGCAAAATATGTTGTTTGTAAGAGTTTTCATGTTTTTGGTGTTAAAATGTTTAGGCAATAGCAGGCCATTAAAGAATATGCTTCTTTTTAAATTAAACGAATAGGTTTTAGTTGATCCGGCTGTTAGCCGGTAATGGTTTTAGTATATTATTTTATGTAGGCGATTTTTTTCATTGTGCTGTTTTTATAGTTCAAATGTGCTAAGAGATTGGTTTTTTTAGTAATGCTTTTAGGCGAAAACGGCTAAACTTCCGGTAAACGACCTGAAAACACCGATGAACATTTACAACTCTTTTACTTTATGGTGAATTTTACATTAAGATGCTAAAAACAGAAAGAAGGTTACAGCGAATAGAAAATTTTAATGGAGATAAAATATTTGAGCAAAATATTAGCTGGATGCATATCTATCGTTATTTTTTCTCCAGTTTATCCAACTTGTCTTTTATCTCGGTCCTGTATTTAATAGCCAGTGCTTTTTTAAAGTACTCTGCAGCTTTTGTATTGTTGTTATTGGCTAGGTAATAATCGCCCATACTGTCATACACATTAAAGCTTTTAGGATAGTAACTGATGTTCATATCAAAAAACATAAATGCTTTTTCATTATCCTTTTGTTGCAGGAGGGAATAACCAAACATGTTCATCAGTGATTCGGATGGGCGCACCGCGTAACCCATTTCTTCCGACATCATTTGATAGTGGGCTATGATCAATTTCTTTAAATCATTTGCGGAGTAAGCTTTATCAAAAAACTGATTCATAGGCTGGTTACGCGGAAACCTGTTTTTAGCAAACACAAACCGCAAGCCATCATATCCGGCAATCAATGGCACCGAGGCGTGGTCATCGTCGGGATAATATTTGTATGTCCATTTTAAGTTGTTGGATGAGTTCTTTTTTAAATTATCGGTCAGCATCAGGATGGAACGGATGTGGTGAGTAATCTGGGAGGTGTCACTTCTTACCTGAGTGGTATCCATCCCTGGGTTCATGGTATTGGCAATCCCGAGGAACAATTTACTGCCTTTAAGATCTTTTTGCCTTAAGGCTATTTCGGCTTGTTTTAAAAGATCATCGTTATTGTAAAACATACTTGGTTCAATGGCTATATAGGCATTAAACAAATGGGTATGGTTTATCAGGGTATTGATAACCATTAATCCCCCGAAAGAATGTCCCATCAGGGTTCTGTAAGGAGCCGTAGCATAATTTTTATCAATGTAAGGTATCAGCTCTGTTTGTAAAAAGCGGGTAAACTGCTCGCCGCCTCCCGAGGTTTTATCAGCCGAGCTGTTGCTTGGTGTAAGGTCGCGGGTTCGGTGACCACGGGTATTGGGAATACCCACAATGATCATCTGGGGCAATACCGTGTTGCCGTTAACCGCGCTCAGCTGTTGTATCAATGTTACCAGCGAAGCAAAATAACCATCTCCATCAAATACGTAAAGAACAGGATATGCCGGTTTAGAAAAGTAACTGGTATCAAACGATGGGGTGTAAACCCAAACCGGTCTTTTTTCTTTTAAAATATCAGAATACAAAGTGTCAATATGAACCGGAAGTATAGTTGTAGTATGTGATTGACCTTTTACCCAAAGTGAAAGGCACCAAAAAGCCACAATGAGGATATTTCTTTTCATTTTTTGATAGATTAGGTTAGCAATTACAACTTAGCCAGATTAGTTTGATACCAATTATAAATTACCTGTTGGTTTTTAATGAGTCTGGGCTGTTTACTTTAAATAAGATATTAAAGGGCTGCGTATACTTTTTTGATAATAGTTTATCGGTAATATGAGTATTGCAAAAGGGAACAATAAGCCCGCTAAATATTAGCAGGCCTATGTATTTTATCAAAGCGCTCATTTATACAATGATAGGTTGAGTAGTTTACTGGTCCTGAGTTTTTGCAGTATCAGGCACTAAATGGTTTTTTATACTATCTGCTTTTGCAGCGGCAGCTTTTGCTGCGGTGTCAATTTTGCATTGTAGCCCATCAGTAGCCATAACGTATACAGAACCAGCCGGATTTTTTGGTGTATTATCCCTACCGCAGTTATATAAGTTAAGATCAAGGTTGCGGTCAAGCTTGCCATCAATAACCAATTTGGCATTCAACGGAACTTTCAAGGTCAGGTGCACCTCCTGTCCGCGCCACATCGCACGTCCAAGTCTTTCCAGATGGCGGTCAAATTTTAATACCGAGTCTTTTTGTATAAAGCGATAACTGATATTGTGGGCGTTGATCAGTGCGTCTTCATCAGTACGGCCCCTGGCGGTAAATGATTCAACAAGAACCGGTTGGGGTATATCACTTTTTTCTATATCGATGTGCACACGATCCTGGTGATCAAAATCATCGCCATTATAATCATCATCAAGGATAACCATACCATTAAACCGTTCTTTAATACGCAGGCGGGTGCTATCCTCATTACTTAAATATTTGGCATCGTTAAGCTGTAAATAATAGGTGTTGTTAGGGGTTGCCTTGATGTTGATGGTTTTGCTCAGTTTAGCACCCTCCTTAAAATCGGCAGAAGCCCTTGCTCCATAATACACAACTGCTCCCAGCGAGGCCAACCATACACATAATAAGGTAGTGCCAATGGAGCGGTTAAAAGTGGCGTTTTTGAATAAAAAGCCAATGGTAACCAATATAAGGGTTAATAAAGGTATAGCCAAAAGCAGGAAACCACCAAAAAGGAATACCGTATTGGTATCCTCGTTAACAATGTTAAAAGGGAATATATGGTAAATATCTGTTTTGCCAAAAGCAATAAAACCCACAAACACTATAATAAGCGCAATGGCCAACCCAAAGGAGGTTAATAAAATGGCAAGCCCGATGAGTTTACCCAACAAACTTCCGGTACCTCTTAAAAATGTACCCAGGTGAGTAAAAAAATCGCCCAGAAAATCACGCACTTTATAAACAAACGGGCGGGCCTCCTGGCGGAAATTGGAAAGGTTTTCTTTTACCATGCTCATCTCATCTTCAAAGTTCCTTTTAAAACCTTTCAGATCTTGTTTTTCGCCTTTCATGGCCATCCGGTCGGCCCGGGTGGTGGCCTTTGGTACTACAATCCATAGTATAGCATATAATATAAGTCCGCTGCCTGCAAAAATTAATGATAGGGCGAAAGCCAGCCTTACCCATACGGCCGGGATGTCAAAATAATTGGCAATACCTGCGGCAACCCCGCTCACCAGGTGATCGTCCGGGTCGCGGAAAAGTCTGCGTCGTTCTGTATTGTAACTAAATGGATTACTGCCGGCTGGTTTAGTGTCATCATCCGCCGATTCAAAATCTTCAACCGAGCCCATTTGCTCAACAACCACTTTAACATCAGCTTCTACAATAACCTGTTTGTTTTGGTTGGCCAATATTTCGTTAAACATTTCGGCAATACGGTTTTCAATGTCGGTAGTTATCTCCAAACTGTCGGCCGACGACGAAAAATGACGTTTTACGTCGGTCATATAAGCTTTAAGTACCTCGTAAGCATCCTCTTCTATATGAAATACGATGCCATTTATATTTATGATGATAGTTTTATTCATGATCTGTGATTTTTTTATAGGTTTTTATTTTCTCTCGCCAATGGCGGTTTGCACGGCATAAACCAACTCCTGCCAGGTTTTATCCAGCTGTTCCAGTACAATTTTTCCTTCGTCCGATAGCACATAATACTTTCGCGGCGGGCCCGAAACAGACTCCACCCAGTTGTAAGTGAGCAGGCCATTATTTTTTAAACGGGTTAGCAGAGGGTACAGAGTGCCCTCAACTACAAGTAGTTGGGCTTTTTTTAATTCAGCAATGATGTCTGATGCATATATTTCGCCCTTAGCTATGATGGAAAGAATGCAGTACTCCAGTATGCCTTTCCTCATTTGGGTTTGTGTGTTTTCTACAATCATAATACAAAGATATATGTTTTAAATTGTATTATGCAATACATAGTACTATAATTATTAATATTATTGTTAGAAATTAAGTTTTTTAAAAAAAAGTCATGCATTTATCAGATTTAACTTGACTTTTTGATAATGTAACATTACTTTTATGATTAATTAACTATTAACTGATCTTATTATTAACGAAATGAAAAAACTTCTACTAGCAAGTTTGTGCATTCTGTTGTTGTCTATTACACAGGTATTTGCACAAAACCGTACAGTTACTGGTACGGTTACGGCCAAAGATGACGGCCTACCCCTCCCAGGAGTATCAGTAAAGGTAAAAGGGACCACAGTTGGAACCCAAACCGGCGCAAATGGTAAATTCACCTTAAACGTTCCTCATGGCGCAACATTGATCTTCTCTTTTATTGGCTATTCGCCAATTGAAAGGGCCGCTGGAGGAAGCGTAATCAATGTATCTCTTGAAACATCAAGCAAATCTTTGGGTGAGGTTGTGGTAACAGGAGCGTTGGGTATTAAACGCCAGGCTAAAGAGCAGGGGGCAGCGGCCACTACTATTAGTAGCAAAACATTAACCGAGGCCAAGGCAACCAACTTTACCAATGGTTTAACGGCAAAAGTTGCCGGTTTGGTTGTAAGTACCCTAGATAACGGTGTTAACCCTCAAACCCGTTTTACCTTACGCGGTAACCGTCACATTTTAGGTAACAACTACGCTTTGGTTGTTTTGAATGGTACGCCAATTTCACCTAACGAGGTTAATACCATAAACCCTGATGATATCGAATCAGTAAACGTGTTGAATGGTGCCGGTGCTGCTGCACTCTACGGTTCGGATGCGTCAAATGGTGCGTTAATCATTACTACCAGAAAAGGTAGTTCAACAGGCGCTCCTTCGGTAAGCTATACCAATACCTATTTACTGGAAAAAATTGCTTACTTCCCAGATCTTCAAACCAAGTTTGGTAGCTACGGAGGTGAAGGGCCGCCATTCCAGGATCCTATTACCGGTTTTATAACAACTCCAGCCTCTTTTGAAAACCAATCATACGGCCCTGCTTATGACGGGCATATGCAGCAATTGGGTATCCCATTGCAGGATGGTACTATTCAAAGCTATCCCTACTCAACACCTTCAACAGATCCAAGAAAAGCCTTCTTTAATACTGGTCACGGTGAAGAGAATAACCTTTCTTATTCGCAGGGTGATGCTAATAACAGCTTTAACTTTTCGGCCAACCACCTTTTCAAAACAGGTGTAATTCCAGGGCAGAAATTTAAAAGAACAAGCGTTCGTGTATCAGCTGCTAAAACTTATGGTAAATTCAAACTGGATTTCACCGCCAGCTATGTTCAGTCATATCAGAATGTTGAAGGTAACGGCGGTTTTGACGGATCTACTTTAGATGGTGGCCGTTCATTATATAGCGCCATTTTTAATACCCCATCATGGGTGCCATTGACTAAATTTAAAGATATCAATGCCCCCTTTGCCGATGTAAATACTTATTTTAACTCTTATGGCGTAAATCCATACTGGATCATCCAGAACGACCGTGTGGATACCCGCAGCGACCACTTCAACGGTAGCTTTGGCGCTTTGCTTTCACCAACCAAATGGTTAGATGCGAGCTATCGTTTATCTGGTAACTTTGGTACGGCTCAACAACAATTCAGACGCGCCCAGGTTAACTTCAGTAAATATGCCATGAGCGACCCAACCGGTGGTTACGGAACTGAGGGACAGGCTTACGGAGGTTCAACTGGAATTATCCCAGGCCAGGTTCAAAACATTACCCAATTTGGTGATGGTTCAATAACTCCTGTAGGTACAAATCAGATAGGGCCACAAGGTTACTCCCGTTTACAACAGGATTTCTTTTTAACCTTTCATAAAAACTTCTTTAATGATTTTAAAACAAGTTTATTGTTAGGTAGCAGCCTTTGGCAGGCATATCTTAACCAAACTTCAAATAGCAGCACCAACCTGCTGGTTAAAGATTTCTATAACATAGGCAGTATTTTAGGTACGCCAACAACAGGCCAGTTAACCGACAAGATCCGCCAGATTGGCTATTTTGCCGACCTGAACATTGGTTATAAAGATTTTGCCTTTATTGAAGGAACCATACGTAATGATCATGACTCCAGGCTTGCCAATGGTATTCGTTCATTCTGGTACCCATCTGTAAAGGGATCATTCATCTTTACCGAAGCTATCCCTGCTTTGAAAAACAACCACGTACTTAACTATGGTAAATTAAGGGCTTCATTTAGCCAGGTAGGTGCAATTAACACCACCCCTTACAGCACGGTTAATACCTACAGCCCAACTTCTGGTTTCCCATACGGCAATACCGGTGGTTTATCTTTAGGAACAACATTAAACAATGCAAACTTAAAGCCTGAAAAAACCAGGGAAATTGAATTTGGTACCGATCTGAGCTTCCTTAACAGCCGTATCAATTTCAGCTATACTTATTATAAGAGTAATACAACCAACCAAACTTTATCTATTGTAACCGCTCCGGAAACAGGCTATTCAAATGCTGTTGTTAACGTTGGTGAGGTTCAAAATACAGGTCATGAGTTTAAACTGGACCTGACAGTACTTACCAAAGAAGATAACGGCTTTGGTTTAAACTTAGGTGGTAACCTGGCTATCCAAAACTCATTGGTTAAATCACTTATCAACGGAACACCTACTGTAACTTTAGCATCTGTTGGTTCTGCATTTATCCAGGCACGTGTTGGGCAGCCTTTCCCGGTATTATATGGTACCGATGTTAACCGTGACCCTAATGGTAATGTAATAGTTGACCCAAAAACGGGCTATCCGTCTGCAAAATCAGATCTGGTAAACTTAGGTCGTACTACACCTAAATATATATTAGGTTTAACGCAAACCTTCAGCTATAAATTCATTACGCTTACTGCAGTAAGTGAGTTCCGTAGCGGATATGTATTTTATAATGGCGCTTTGCAATCTGCAACAGCTGCCGGTGTTTCTGGTTTCTCGGCGCAGGCAGATCGTCAGCGTTTTGTATTTCCTAACTCTGTTATCCAAACCGGCCCCAATACTTACGTGCCAAATACAGGTGTAACTGTTGCCGATGGTAACCAGGGATTCTGGAATGCGGGCGCCTTTTACTCATCAGTTTCTGCTTATACCAGAAGCGGTGATTTCTGGAAATTACGTGAAGCTAACCTGAGCTTTGATATTTCTCAGTGGGCAAGGAAAACTAATTTTATAAAAAGAGCATCATTTGCGCTGATAGGTAGAAACTTGTTAATGTTAAGGCCAAAAGGTCAGAAATTTACAGATCCTGAGTATTCTGCTGTGTCAGGTAACGCAACCGGATTAGTTAATACCTATCAATTGCCTCCAACCCGTTTCTTCGGAGCATCTCTTAATGTTACATTCTAATAACTAAGCAAATGAAAAAGTATCTCTCAATTATATTAACCGCACTTGTAATCACTGGAAGTAGTTGCAAGAAAGACTACCTGGGCGAGTTAACGAACAACCCCAACACGCCGTCGGTAGCGGCGCCAAACCTCCTTTTATCGGGAGCGTTAAAAACAACCGCCGGTATTTTAAATGGTGCAACAAGCACCAGTAACCGTAGCTATTATATTCAATATTGTGTGTGGGTAGGTTATTTAAGCCGAAGCACCGGTTACCAGGTGTTTTCAAATATCGATCAGTATCAATTTACAACCGGCGATTTTGATGTATGGTCACCACTGTATAACAACCTGTCAAACTATAACGCCATCATCGGATCAAACAGCGGGGCAAATTATACCGCTATTGCAAAGATCATGACTGTTGTTGGTTTTCAGCAATTGGTTGATAACTACAATAACGTACCGTACAGCCAGGCTTTACAAGGGACTAAAAACCTGACCCCGGCGTTTGATACTGGTTCGGCTATTTATGACGACCTGTTGAAACAGCTTGATGCTTCTATTGCCTTAATTAAAGGAGCAACAGCTGCCGATTTAAACCCGGGTGTTGCTGATATTATGTTTAAAGGTGATATGACCAAGTGGAAAAAATTTGCCAATACCCTGAAGTTAAGGATAGCGCTTCGTCAATCAAACATTGCAGCTAAAACTACAGCTTTAAAGGCAGCTGTTGCTGCAACAGCTGCAGAAGGCTATCTGGATGCCACTGTAGATGCAAGGGTAAATCCCGGCTACATCAGCTCTGATGCTCAGGGTGGTCAGCAAAGCCCGCTTTATCTGAACTATGGTTATACACAAGGTGGTGCAGGGCAAACCAATAATCAGCAATACCAGGCCAACCAGTACAGCATTCTTTTTTTCAGAAACAATAATGACCCTCGTTTGAAACAGGTATACGCGCCAAATCCTAATGGTGATGTTATTGGTAGTGCATTTGGTGGTACCGTAACTATCCCGGGACAGCAAACACCAAGTAAGTTTGGTCCGGGTGTTATTAAATCGGCAACTATGCCTGCCGTGATTATGTCAAGTGCCGAGGCCTTGTTTTTACAGGCTGAGGGTGCAGCGGCAGGATATATTACCGGCAACGCGGCTACATTGTATAATGCAGGTATTACCGCTTCATTTGTTGATGATGGCTTAACTGCAGCACAGGCTACAACTTATTATGGCCAGACTGCTATAGCATACCCGGCAGCCGGTAGCTTTGCAGCTCAGCAAAAAGCAATCATTGTGCAAAAATGGGCAGCTTTAGAAGGCTACGGTTCATTAGAGGCATTCAATGAGCTGCGCAGAACAGGTTATCCTGATGATATCCCACTGTCGATTTATCCCGGAGTAACAGCGCCAAATCAGGTTACCCGCATTTTTTATCCTGTTGTAGTATACTCAACCAATGCAACTAACGTTGGTGCTCAGGGAACCATTGATAAATTTAATTCAAAAATATTCTGGGCGAAATAATAATTCAAAACCAAAAGAAAATGAAAACATTAAAATATATAAAAACTGCTTTTGCATCTTTAGCGGTATTGAGTTTATTAAGCTCGTGCCTTAAGGATAACAATACGACAGTTGACTTTACCAATGCAAAGGGATCATTGGAGATACCTGCAGTTGCCACTAACGGGCCTACGCAGGGAGTAGCAATTGATAAAACAAAAACCCAGGAATCATTCACATTAACGGTTAACCTTGCAGGTGCCCAAACTAGTAGCTCGGCTACATCGGTAACCATGGCTATTGACCAGGCTGCACTTACCGCATACAATACTGCAAACAATAAAAATTATGTGTTGTTGCCGGCTGCAGATTATGCCATACAAAGCCTTAATTTATCTATACCTGCCGGTCAGAGGCAGGCAATTATGACTATTGTAACTAATTCGTCATTAATTGATTTGACCCAGTCATATGCTTTACCAATTAGTATTGCCAATGGTGGTGGACAAGGTATTAATCCGAACTACAAAACTATTATATACACTTTTTCAGCTAAATAGTAAAAGCGGAATATAATAAAACAATAAAACAGCGGATGTGTACTAAAAAACATATCCGCTGTTTTTGTATGAGAAAATTATTTTTATATTATGAAAAGAATATTCATCTACCTGTTGCCTATTCTCATGAGTGCTATTACTCATGCGCAAACTATTACCGTAAGCGGTACCGTGAATGATCAGCAAGGCAAGCCCTTACCATTTGTTTTTTTAAGGGACTCGCAGCATAGCTACGCTACCATGACCGATCTTTTAGGCAGTTTTAGCTTTAAGGTCGATCCTGCGTCAAAAATAGTTGCATCAGTTACCGGCTTTAAGGATGTGGCCATCCCGGTTAATAATAAAACTACCGTTAATGTGGTAATGGAGCAGGGTATAGCTGAACATAGCAACGGGAAACCGCTGAGCACTTCTACCTCAACCGATATTTTTAAACCCGATCTGGGGGTGGCAGTAACCCGGGTGTCTGATTATGTGCGGGTGAATGAAGGATTGCACGGGAGCCGTTTCCTTTCAGAAAAATGGATGCGTGGCTTTGCCATAAGTTATACCGACTCTTTAATACAAAGCAGCGATTATTTCTTTAACTATGATAAAACCATGAGCGACCTGTTGTTTACCCGCGACCAGCGTGCGGTTTTTGCGGCCGATAAGCAGGAGGTAAAGGCATTTACCATTGTTGACGAAGGTGGTGCTTTTTACGATTTTGAAAGTGTGCCTGCTATTGATCCCAAGCATTACAGCATGGTATTGTCATCTGGTGATAAATACAAGATATACCGGTTGCTTACCTGTAAATTGATTAAAGCCAATTTTACCACCAATGGTATCACCTCATCGGGCAATAACTACGATGAATATGTTGACGAAAACCACTATTTTATATGGAACGTAAAAACCAAGCAATTGCAGCCGGTGGAGTTAAAGAGCAAATCGATAAAAACAGTACTGGCCGCCGAAGCCGATAAAATTAAAGCTTTTAATAAAGAGCATGGCGACGACGATATTAACGATGCTTACCTGAAGGACCTGGGAGATTATTTGAATAATAAGTGATCCAGCTACTAAATAAAAAAGGCCGGCGTATTTTAATACGCCGGCCTTTTTTATTTAGTCAAAATCCGTTCTCCTGATATTTTGCTCCAGGGATAGAGACGTAGTTTATTTCAATCGTACCGGTTTGAATTTAACCAAATGGTAAAGCTGCGTTTCCGCAATATAAAATGATTGGTTTTTTAGTCATCAACCATTAATCACTTCTTTTTCACCCGGTATTTGTCTGGGTTGATAAGCAATAGCGCTGTAAATAAAGGGCATTCTCCAAAGCATACAATGCCTGTCTAAGTGTTTATTTTACACAAAAATATCATCGCCCAAAACAATTGAATAAAATAGATATAAGGTAGACATTATAGATGATATATGCAATAAATAAAGGCAAATAATTTAAAAAAATAATCAGTCTTTTATAATATTTTACGTAATATAGCCTCTCGTTGTGTTATGATTTTCTGCAAAATATATTATAATACAACCCTGCAATTCACATAGTATTAACTATTAACAGATCTTATCACAAAAATGAAAAAACTTCTACTAGTAAGTTTGTGTTTCCTGCTGTTATCAATTACACAAACATTTGCACAAAATCGTGCAGTTACCGGTACGGTTACAGGCCTGGAAGACGGCCTGCCAATCCCGGGAGTTACCATTAAGGTAAAAGGAACAACAACCGGTACCCAAACCGGCACCAACGGAAAATACACGTTAAGTGTTCCGGATGGTTCAACACTGGTTATTAGCTTTATTGGCTATGCCACACAAGAGGTACAGGTAAAAGGGCCTGTAGTAAACGTAAGGCTTACCATGTCCAGCAAGCAATTGGGCGAGGTTATAGTAACCGGCGCATTAGGCTTAAGCCGTAACCGTAACCAGCAGGCCTATGCAGCCCAGCAGGTTACCGGCGATGAGGTAAGCAAGCAGCGTGGCTCAAACTTTGTAAGCGGCCTTTCTGGTAAAGTTGCTGGTTTAGAGATCAGGCAAAACAACGCGTTAGGCGGTTCAACCAACGTGGTTTTAAGGGGTACAAAATCATTATTAGGTAATAACCAGGCACTATTTGTTGTTGATGGTGTACCGATGAATAATGGTGGCCCGGGTTCTGGCAATGGCGGGAGTAACAATGCCGGCGCCGGTGGTACAGGTACTAATACATCCGGTAACGCCGGTACTGTTGAAACAGGCAGAGGTGGTTACGACTATGGATCGCCTATTTCAGATATTAACCCGGATGACATTGAATCAGTTACGGTACTTAAAGGCGCTGCGGGCAGCGCTTTGTACGGGTCCATTGGTGCCAACGGTGTAATCATGATCACTACTAAAAAACCAGGCAAAGGTTTAGGTATTACTTTTAACAGTAGTGTTGGTTTTGGTGCTGTTGATAAATCAACGTTACCAACCTACCAGCATGAGTATGGCGCAGGCTACGGCCCAATTTATAATGATAAAAAAGGAATTGACCCGAGCGGTTATTTCCTGACACAGGATGTTAATGGCGATGGCGTTCCTGACCTGGTTGCTCCAATGCATGAAGATGCCTCTTACGGTCACCGGTTTGATCCTAATTTAAAGGTTTACCAATGGGATTCATTTGTGTCCACTTCTCCCAATTTTGGAAAGGCAACACCATGGGTTGCAGCGGCCAATGACCCGCTTACTTTTTTTGTTCACCCGGTAACCAATAACCAGAGCTTATTTATTACCAATGGCGGCGAAAACGGTACTTTCAAATTAGGTTATACCCGCAATAATCAAACTGGTTTTTTACCCAATAGTAATGAATTAAAAAACAGTGTTGATTTTGCAAGTACCTACAAAATTACCAGCAAGTTAACAGCTGGCGGAAGCATTAATTACACCCGTACCGATGGTCTTGGCCGCTATGGCAGTGGTTATCAGACCGAAAATGTTGTGCGCAACTTTAGGCAATGGTGGCAGATGAATACCGATATTAAGGCCCAAAAAGATGCCTATTTTGCATCGGGTGGAAAAGATATCACCTGGAACTGGAAAAGCCCAACCAACCTGGTTCCGAATTTCCAGGACAACCCATACTTTACCCGTTACCAAAATTATGAAACCGACAGGCGCCACCACTATTTTGGTAATGTGAACTTAAATTACAAGGTTAACGATTGGTTGAATTTATTAGGACGGGTGACTGTTGATAATTCAAGCATGATACAGGAAGAAAGACGCGCTTTTGGTTCACAGGGCGTATCCAGCTATACCCGGAGAAACATCAATTTTAACGAAACCAATTTAGACTTCCTGGCAACGGTTGACAAAAACATTAATAACGATTTGAATTTTAAAGGGTTGTTAGGTCTTAACATCCGCAAAAATCGTTATGAGTTAATTTCGGCAGCCACTAACGGCGGTTTAATTATCCCGAATGTTTATGCTTTGGCTAACTCTAAAAATGCACCGGCTGCTCCTACCGAAAACGATATCAGGCAAGAAGTAGATGGCTTATTTGCAGGCGCCACCTTTACCTGGAAAAAAATGGTGGTTTTGGATGGAACATTACGCCGTGACGTTTCTTCGTCTTTACCATCTTACAGTAATAAATTCTATTATCCATCTGTTAATTTAGGTTTTACCTTTTCAGAACTGCTTAAACAATATGAGTGGTTGTCATATGGTAAAGTAAGGGTTAACTACGCCGAAGTGGGTAATGGCGGTCAGCCTTTTCTTACCAAAAACTTTTATTCTTTTGGTACGCCGTTTGGCTCAAATCCGCAGTCTTTTATCGGCGTTGTTCAAAACAATGCTACCTTAAAACCTGAGCGTTCAAAATCAAAAGAGGCCGGTTTAGAAATGCAGTTTTTCAACAGCCGTTTAGGTTTTGATTTCACTTATTATGAGTCTAAAACCAGCGATCAGCTTTTGCCTGTGGCTTTGTCAAGAGCTACCGGTTATGATGCTACCTATATTAACTCCGGTACGCTGCAAAACAAAGGTATTGAGGTTTCCTTAAATGGTACCCCGATAAGCAGCAAGCTGGTAACCTGGAAAGTTGGTGTTAACTTCACCAAAAACAACAATAAGGTTTTATCGCTTTATGTAGATCCAACCGGCCAGCAGGCAACAAACCTGTTGCTGGCGTCATTCCAGGGTGGTGTATCATTGAACGCTACGTTGGGTCGTCCTTATGGCGATATTCGCGGTACTGCATATACCGATATTAACGGGAAACCATACGTGAATAAAGATGGTGGCCGGGTGGTTGACCAAACCGGCGATAATGCAGGTTATTATAAACAATCATCAAGCACCAGTACCATTGGTAATATTAATCCGGATTGGATTGGTGGTATTACCAACTCTGTACGTGTTCAAAACTTTACTTTATCCTTCCTGATCGATATCCGTAAAGGTGGCAGCGTGTTCTCGTTAGATAACTATTACGGCATGGATACAGGTTTATATCCTGAAACCGTTGGCAACAATGATCTGGGTAACCCATCAAGAAACTCGCTTGCTACAGGTGGCGGGGTAATTATACAGGGTATTGCGGCAGATGGCAGCAAAAATAAAATCAGGGTACGGAATGATGCTACCGGCTTATATGGCTATGAGCACAACCCGGCTGCTGCTTTTGTTTATGATGCGAGTTATGTGAAACTGCGCGAAGCGTCATTGAATTATTCGTTCCCTCAAAGCGTGACATCTAAATGGGGCCCAATTAAAGGTGTAGATCTGGCAGTAAGCGGCAGAAACTTATGGATCATCCATAAAAATCTTCCGTACGCAGATCCTGAAGAAACCCTGAGCGCAGGTAACCTTCAAGGTTATCAAAGCGGCGCTTTCCCAACTGCCAGAATGTTTACCTTAAACCTAAAAGTAAGATTTTAACCAACATGAAAAAATATATATGGGCACTGCTTCCGCTGGTTATGCTGGGAGCATGCAAAAAGGATTTTGAAAATCTGAATACCAACCCTAAGCTCTTCCCTACCGTACCGGCGCCAACATTAATTACACAGGCTGAGCGGGTGCTTTCAAACGCCCTTACATCTGCCAACGTAAATAATAATGTTTTCAGGCTGGTAGAGCAGCAATGGCAGGAAACTACTTATAACGACGAAAGTTTGTACAACTTTGATACCCGTAACATCAACAGGCAAATGTGGGGTAGCTTATTCCGTGATGTGCTCAACAATTTAAAATTAGCTAAAGACATCATTCCCGGTGATCCTACCGTAGTGGGAGATGTTGTAAAAAAGAATGATATTGCTATTGCGGATATTTTACAGGTTTATTCTTTTTATTATTTGGTTACCACGTTTGGCGATGTGCCTTATTCACAGGCATTTGATTCTAAAAACAACTTCCCTAAATATGATGACGCGGCAACCATTTATAAAGATCTGTTAAAACGCCTGGATGCCGATATTGCCGCATTAAGTGGTACTGCCAGTTTGGGTGGCGCTGATATTATTTACGGCGGTGATATTACCAAGTGGAAAAAATTTGCCAACTCATTTAAATTAAAAATGGGTATGACCATTGCCGATTATGACGCGGCTCTAGCCAAAACAACAGCCCAGTCAGCATTTGACGCGGGTGTTTTTACTGATAATGCAGATAATGCTACATTGGTTTACCTGGCTGCAACACCAAATACCAACCCAATATGGGTTGACCTTGTACAAAGCGGTAGAAATGATTTTGTAGCATGTGCTACATTGGTTAAACAGCTTAATAACAGTAACGGAGTACTTGACCCTCGCGCATCCAAATATTTTACACTTTATAAAGCAACAACTAACGATCCGGGAATATATTTAGGTGCCGATCCTGGTGTGAAAGCAAACTATGAAAGCTTTTCGCATGTTGGTTCTGTTGTAACAGCAGCTACTGCACCTGGTTTATTGCTTGATTATGCAGAAGTTTCATTTTATTTAGCAGAAGCAAAAGCAAAGAACCTGATTACTAATGGAAGTACCGCTGCCGTTTATTATACAAAAGGTGTTCAGGCTTCGTTTGATTATTGGAAGGCCGGAGATGCTACTGTTTTTATAGCAGCTAACCCATACAGCACCAATAACCTGGCTACCCAAAAATGGGTTGCTAATTTTAACAGGGGCTGGGATGCCTGGATCGAAACCCGCAGGCTCGATTTTCCTGTGCTTTATAAACCGGCAACGGGTGCTTTCAGTGATTTCCCGGTTAGGTTTAAATATCCGGTTGATGAAGCCAACGTAAACCCTGCTAACTATAAAGCAGCATCAGCGGCCATTGGCGGTGATGTGGTAACCACCAGGTTGTTTTTTGATAAAAATGCTATGCCTAAATAATTAGGTTTAACATGTAAATCATAAAAAAGGGATTTGCCATCATGGCAAATCCCTTTTTTGTTGCAGCTCAAAATAAAACTGCTTATTTCTTATCCACACTGTATTTACCCGGGCCAACAAATAAAAGCCCTGCGAATATGATGGCATCCTCTATAGCGTGCGAGGCGCCCATCAATCCTTCGCCTTTACCCAGGTGGGTAGCTGCGGCTACAATAAGCGTTAATACCATCAATATACATACCGGGCGAAAAGCAAAACCAATGATGAGCAAAAAGCCGCCGAAAGCTTCGGTAGCGGCCGCCAGAAACCCCCATACTAAGGGCCAAAAATGTATGCCGATGTATCTGGTAGAATGACCAAGATCTTTCCAGCCGCTTACGCCACCCATCAGCATAGGATAGCCATAAAAAATAAAAGTGATGCCCAGCCCCAGGCGGACAATCAAAAGACCAAAATTTTTGTAATTGCTTAAATTGCTCAGTATCGCCATAAATTATAATGGTAAGTTTTGTTTAATAGGGTTGAAATTTGGTTTTAATATATAAAAAATACTTTCAGGACGGAAATGGGTATGACGAGCAAAAGCCCGAGCCCGTGCGATTCCTTCCCTCGGGAAGGGAAGGAAGGGGTTTCTGCATCATTGCCGGTTTATGCCGCTTGTATAGATCCTTTCGCACTTCAGACGAAATAACATCGAATTTGAATATCCAACATCGATTTTTCCATTCATCATTCGATATTGGAAATTCAGTGTTCGATATTAAAAAAACGAGTCAAACAAACTTTAAGCTTACTTCCTGCCCATGTACAGCTAACCGAGCTTCTTTACCAAATATTAAACTGCAATTATCTGGGATGTGCCCGGCCGGGAAATCAAAACATACGGGGTAATCATACTCCCGTACAATGTCCATTACAATTTCGGGTACAGTTTGGCCAAAAGGGATGTCGTTATCCTTCATATCGGTAAAGCCGCCTACAACGAGGCCCGCGAGTTGGGCAAGTTTGCCTGCTCGTTTCAGGTTGCGCAGCATCCGGTCAACCGAGTAAAGATATTCACCTACATCCTCTATAAATAATATTTTGCCGCTATAGTCGATGTCGGATACCGAGCCGGATACACTTATCAGCAAAGATAAATTACCGCCCACCAAGATGCCCGAACCTTCGCCGCTGCGGTTTAAGCCGTGGGCATGATAGTTATAGTTTAAAGTTTCGCCAAACAGGGCCATGCGCAGTGTATCCAGCGAATGTTTAGACGCATCGGGAATATTAACCGGCATTTGTCCATGTATGGTTTGAGCTCCGTAGTTGGCAAACAGATGGGTATGCAACACGGTAATATCGCTAAAGCCGATGAGCCATTTGGGATTTTGAGCAAAATGGCTAAAATCAACTTTATCGATCATCCGGATGGTACCATAACCGCCACGTGCGGCTATGATGGCCTTGATGCTGTCATCGTTAATAAAACGTTGCAGATCATGGGCGCGGAGGTCATCGTCGCCGGCAAACTGGTGATAAGAGGCGCTTACAGTATCGCCTAAAACCACTTCCAGCCCCCATGATTGCAACAGGGCTACAGCATCATTCATAGGCCGGGGCAATTTCTTGGCCGGACAAGTGATCGCTATCTTATCGCCTTTTTTCAAATAAGGTGGAAGGAGTCCGGAAGAAACGGCATTGACTGGTTTATCCATAAGCAATTATAATAAAAGTTTTGGTTTCGTTGCTGTGAGGGTTGGGGTGAGGCTCTCCCTCTTGTACAAACCAAACATTTTTCGTATCTTTAAGAGTACGAAACAAACGGCCCCGATTACTTGAAAAGTGTAATCGGGGCCGTTTGCATGAAGGGAAAAGCAGGGCTAAAAACCGAACGTTTGGTATGTAGTTATTTGAATACTAATAATTTAATACTTTTTAAGCATTTAAAAACCCATCAAAAATTTGTTAAAAAGTGTTAAAATTGGTGGTTATGGATGAATTTTAGAGAGTTTTTGAAGCATTTTTATCCGTTTTTTGAGCCGAAAAGTGTTAAAATTAAGGTTTAAAAAGTTTTAGGCTGTTTGAATTTCATAATCAAGCCGGCGAAGCAACCCACAAAGCCCGATAAAAGAATTTAGGACAAACAAATCGCCGCTTCCAAACTTTCCGGCTTAAATAAATTATCTTTGCAGCTTATTTACATTGCCGCATATTTCATGTCACAACTCAACAAATACAAACGCTTCACTATAACATCTGCCTTGCCGTATGCTAATGGCCCGCTGCATATTGGTCACCTGGCCGGGGCATACATCCCGGGGGATATTTTTGTACGCTATCTGAGGCTCAAAAAAAAGGATGTAGTATACGTTTGCGGGTCTGATGAGCATGGCGCTGCCATTACCATTAAGGCTAAAAAAGAAGGCACTACGCCACAGGCTATTATAGATAAATACCACGAGCAGATAAAAGATAGCTTTGAGCAGTTTGGGATAGCTTTTGATATTTATCACCGTACTTCATCGCCTATACATCATGAGCTGTCGCAGGAGTTTTTCCTGAACCTGTATGAAAAGGATGAGTTTATTGAAAAAGTAAGCGAGCAGTACTACGACGAAGATTTTGACCAGTTTTTGGCCGACAGATATATCATTGGTACCTGCCCTAATTGCCATAATGAAAATGCCTACGGCGATCAGTGCGAAAAATGCGGGACTTCGCTAAGTCCGACAGATTTGATCAATCCAGTATCAACCCTAAGTGGCAAACCACCGGTTTTAAAGCCAACCAAGCACTGGTACCTGCCATTGGATAAATATCAGCCCTGGCTGGAGCAATGGATAGATACCAAAGAGGGCAGCTGGAAGGTAAACGTATTTGGACAATGTAAATCATGGCTTAAACAGGGCCTGCAACCACGCTCCATGACCCGCGACCTGGATTGGGGTATCGATGTGCCGCTGGCCGATGCCAAAGGCAAAAAATTATACGTTTGGATGGATGCGCCTATTGGTTATATATCGGCCACCAAACAATGGGCTATTGACCATAATAAAGACTGGAAGTTATACTGGAAAAAACAAGCCGACGAGCAGGACAATGCCTGCCTGATCCATTTTATTGGCAAGGATAATATCGTATTCCATTGTATTACTTTCCCCTCCATATTGCATGCACATGGCGAATATATTTTACCACAGAATGTGCCTGCCAACGAGTTCCTGAACCTGGAAGGGGATAAGCTCTCCACCTCACGCAACCACGCTGTTTGGCTGCACGAATACCTGGAAGAGTTACCCAACAAACAGGACGAGCTGCGTTATGTGCTTACCTCGATATTACCCGAAACCAGCGACAGCGAATTTACCTGGAAAGATTACCAGGCCCGCATCAATAACGAACTGGTAGCCATATTAGGCAACTTTGTAAACAGGGTGATGATCCTGATGCACAAGTTTTACGAAGGCAAGGTTGAAGCAGAGACCGATCGCATCGAGCTAACCGACACAGCCCTGAATGCGGAGTTAGGTGGATACTATGATGAGATAGAAAAGAACCTGGAGGCTTACCGCTATCGTCAGGCTTTGCAGGCTGTGATGGATGTGGCACGCCTGGGTAATCGTTACCTGACCGAAAAAGAGCCCTGGAAAGCCATTAAAACAGATCCTGAAGGAGCTAAGCAGGCCTTGCACAACTGCCTGTTGTTGATAGGACATCTGGCAACCTGCGCGCAACCATTTTTGCCGGCTACCGCTAAAAAAATCATCGGCATGCTGAACTGGCCAAATGAGGTTATTCCTTATGATCAGGAGATCTATTTTAACAATGGGCACCAGCTAAACCCACCTTCCTTGTTATTTGAAAAAATTGAGGATGAGGTGATTGAGCGTCAGTTACAAAAATTGCAGGCTAAAAAAGAAGCTGCTGCACCAAAATCGGCCGATGTACAGCCCGCGAAAGAAAACATCAATTACGAAACATTTACCACGATGGATATCCGCACGGGTACCATTTTAACGGCCGAAAAGATAGCCAAAACCAAAAAACTGCTTAAATTGACCATCGATACCGGTATTGACGAGCGAACCATCGTATCAGGCATAGCAGAATATTATGAACCAGAAGCCATTGTGGGCCAAAAGGTGAGTGTGCTGGTAAACCTGGAACCCCGCGAAATCAAAGGGATACTGTCGCAAGGCATGATCCTGATGGCCGAAGACAGTACAGGCAAGCTAAGCTTTGTAGCCCCGGCTGATGAATTCCATAACGGATCGGTTATCAGGTAATTAGATGTGCGGATATGCAGATTAACTCCGTTGGGGGCTGCGCGGTTTCAGATGTGCGGATGCATAGATAAGGTAGTAACAAATTTGCATATGAGGGTGTGATTTTTCGCTGATAATTTGCACCTTTGCAAACTGTTTGCGGATGTACATCCTGCAAATCCATAAAGGTCCCGTAGTTCAACGGATAGAATAGGAGTTTCCTAAACTCTAGATATGAGTTCGATTCTCGTCGGGACCACTAAGAAGCCAGTAATTATGAGGAATTACTGGCTTTTTTGCGTTAAGGGGGAAACTATAGGGGAAATTTATTTGAATGGATTTGAAGCTGTTTGAACTCAAATGACCTCTTTTGATATTCCTGATTGAACGTTATTTGAGTGATTATAATTAAGGAAATTATATTGAGCTAAGACAGTAAATTCGTTGGTATATTTCCCCTATAGTTTCCCCCTTCAAATAAAAAAAGAACGGAAATCTTGCTCTATTTTGAAATTTACCATTTTCGTTCGATTCCTAATACGAATAGATCTCACTTAAAATCAAAATAAATCGTTTTTCCTAGATTTTTGAGTTTCTATCAAAACAACATCTACTATAAAAGGTATAAACGCCTCTTCTGTATATAAAAAGGATAAAAATATTTAGTATTATTGATTGAAGACACTTAAGTAATGAAAGGAATATCTTCAAGTATGTTTATACCCCAAACAAAAAAAACAAATTTTTTCGTTTTTATAGTATTGCTATTCTATTTGTTTGTGGCTTTCAAAAGTTCTGGTTACATCCAGCCAGATGAACACTATCAAATTATTGAATTTGCAAATTATAAACTTGGCTTACTGCCAGTTGACAGACTGGCCTGGGAATTTAGATCAGAAATACGATCTGGATTACAGCCAATGATCTGTTACGTGTTGTTTAAGTTGTTTGGGTATTTAAAAGTAACTGATGGTTATGACCTCGCGTTTTTACTTCGAGCTGTTACTGCTATATTTTCAGTAATTGTAATAAGGCAGTTTATTGAGGCTTATAGGCCATGTGTTGCCAAATCTTTACAGGTATACTTTATCTTTTTGTCTTACCTGTTATGGTTTTTACCTTATATAAATATTCGTTTTTCGTCCGAGACTTGGTCAGGACTATTCTTAATGCTGACTTTAACAGCCATACAAAAATATCGTTATCAGGAATACAAGAAATCATATTTCATTATTGGCTTACTTCTTGGTATTTCAATAATTTTCAGATACCAATCCGCTCTTTTTGTTATAGGCATTCTCTTTTGGTTTGTTTTTGTCAAAAAGATCAAAATTCAGAACTTCTTAACAATCCTGCTTGCCGTTTTATTGGTAATGGCTACAGGGCTGGTTATAGACTATTGGCTGTATGGTAAATTCACATTTTCTATTTATAATTATTTTTATGTAAATTTAATTCAGGGTGTCTCTAATAAGTTCGGAACCTCTCCATTTTATCAATATGCTCTTTACATTCTAAATGCTCCTAGCATCTTGTTCGGTATATTAATTATTATTGCCTTTTTTACACTTTTGTATTACGATGCTAAAAACTTGCTATTTTGGGTTATTATACCATTTATAATTATTCATTCAATAATTCCCCACAAGGAGTTAAGATTTTTATTCCCCTTAGTTAATCTCTCCCCCTTATTATTAATCTTGTCCTACCAAAAACTTTATAAAAATATAATCCGGATAAAACTCAAGCCGACTCATGAAAAATATGTAATCGGCTTTATCTGGAGCTTGTTCTTCGTTATTAACATTGTCGGTCTTTTCGCAATAGCATCTACAGGTGCTGGATTAAACGAAACGGTAGTTACTGAATATATTCACAGAAATTATAAAGAGGATAAGACTAATCTAATAATGAATGGAGGTATTAACCCATATGTTGATTGGGTAATACCCAAAAATTCCTACTATAGTAGTTCGGGGCTACACATCGACCGGATAACTACTATTTGGCAATCCGACCTTTTAGAACATAAAAAGCGGCAATACAAAAATCTCTTAATAATTTATAAAAACGATATTACAGGCCCCCAGTCGCTTAGATTTATGAAAAGTATAGGTCTGATAAAAGTTTATCAAAACATCCCTGAGTTGACTACAATGATTTATAATTTCTATAAACCTTCGCTAAATAATTCACAGATCTTTGTTTATGAGTTTAAATAGTTAGTGCTCTAAATAGTAAATATATCCATTCCTATAATTGACATAATCATAATCAACAGATATTTTGTTATTTATATCTTCCTTCCAAGACCGGTTCAATTTATAAAATTCAATAGGCAAAACCAGAAAATATGAATTATCATTAAGATAATTAATATAACCAACCCTGTTATTTCGAAGGAAATGTAGCAAAGGCTCTTTGGGTAAAAAATGGGCGGAAGTTTCAATCTGACCATTCCCTATTCTGAAGTTAACTGCTCGTATCTGCGTTTCTTTGCTTGTAAAAACCTCTAATTGAATAGTATTCATTAGACCAAAAGATAAAACCAGCGTGATGATTAACGGGATTGCCCCTTTAACATTAACACTCAACTTAAACGCCATATAAATACCAACAAGAGCATAAATCACGAGATAATACCTGAAAGATGTTTTTACTGTGTACAGATTGATTACGCCTAAATACGTAATTATCAAAAATGCATATAGTGAAGATCCACTATTCTGAAAATCTTGCCATAGATATTTAAAAAGATAAAAGATAAATACGACTGCACATGCAATAAACAAAGCACGGAAAAGGAAGGAGCTTTCGTACGAATAGTTTTGGAGAAAAATTTTATATCCTGTTAGAACTTCAAAAAAAGCTTTTCCATGGAATATAAAAAAAAGCAATATGGAGGTCAGGAGTAAAACTTTGATTGAAAATTGAAAGTAGTTAGGTGGCGGAAGTTTTAAAGAAATATCAGAAAGCTTGTTTAATAGCCAATACTCAGCAATTAGCACTCCACCAACGACAAATGGGATAAAACGAATGAATAATAAGATTGGGAATTGGAAAAACTTCATCAAAAAAAATAATGTAATTATATTTCCAATACTGATACCAAACACAATTATCAGGTTTTTAACACTAGAATCACCTCCGTATAAGGTCCATAAACATAACCCAATAAAAATGGATATAGGAACAGCCGAAAAAATAATATGATTATAAGTGCCCAAGATATTAGTAAGTAACAGGATGAATACCCAAAATCTTCTATGAGGACTGTTTTTATAAATATTGATTGCTGAAACAAGCAACAATGAGAGAAAAAATAACGTGAATGTATTGACCTCCCAGGCTACCCTCGGCGATGTTAAGTAAAGTGCAGATTGACTAAAAATTGCTAAAAAAGCTAAAGCACTGTAATAATGCTTATGGCGTAACAAGGTGCTGCATATAATGATTAATCCCAAAAGGTTAAATAAAGCGCCGCCTATCCTGAGATAAAATACTTTCATGGGAAAAAAACTAAAGACGGCTTGGGTCAAGCTTGCCTGTAAAATTCCTGAATAATGATTCATTCCGGTGATTTGGTCGAAGGAATGTTTGATAAAGTGATCCGCTTTTAATCCTGACCATGCCTCATCACCATGTAAACCGGGTAATATATCTAACTTATAAGTCCAGGAACACCAAAAAAACAATATAAAAACACCGATCAAGAGAAGTACAAAAGTCTTTTTTCGATTGTGAAGGATATATCCCAAATTGAACATTGATATTAGATTTGGTATTAAATAATAAATTTATTTGTACTAATATCGAAAAAAACTAACTTCATATTATAAACCTTTCACCGTTAATGGCTTACTCTTCTAAAGTTTTTGAGTTATACACAAAGCATTTTAACTGGTTTCATTTACTGGTTATCACCATCCTTTTAATGGCGATATTTTGGCCGGTTCATAACTTCAGCTTTGTTATAGGATGGGATGATCAAACTTTCGTAACCAATCATTATACTGAAGATGGACTAGCCAGAAAAAACCTATATGCTATAATAACAGAATTCTATCATGGCCAATATGCTCCGGTAAATCAATTATATTATTCCTTAATCTTTGAAAATTTTGATTATAATCCAATGTATTACCACATTGGTGGGTTTGTTATACATTTAATAAACGCCGCACTTGTTTACAAATTTGTTGGTAAAATCAGTACGGCCTTGTTTTCATATACTGCAATAAAAAATGCACAAGTTGCGTTTTTTACAACTATTTTTTTTGCATGTGCACCGGTAAATCTGGAGCCTGTTGCATGGGTTTCTGCATCAAAAGTACTCTTGTATGCTATGTTTTATCTGATGTCGTTGATCAGCTACATTAAATATATCAATACGAAGAAAAATATTTACTTCTATCTGGTTATTATTGGTTTTATAATATCCTTTGGAGCAAAAGAACAGGCTGTGACTATGCCGGTATGTATGCTGCTAATTGATTTTGTGTACAAACGGGATTTCAAGGAAGGCATTGTGTGGTATGAAAAGCTGCCCTTTGTGGTATTATCCTTACTTTTCGCATTGGCTAGTTTGCAATCACAAGGTATGGTTGTATTTGGAGGCGGAAAATTTTATCCAATTACCGACAGAATGTTTTTATTTTTTTACACTATTTCTGAATATTTTACCAAAATATTTATCCCGGTAAATTTATCATATGTCTATCCATATCCTTTTCAAATAGGAGAAAAACCACCTATGTGGCTTTGGGCATATCCGTTTTTCATCCCTGTGGCATTGTTTTGTTTGAAACGCTTTCTATTAAGAAAATGGATATTTTTTGGTACTTTATTTTTTTTGATACACATACTAGTCGTAAGCAATCTATTTTCTCTGGCAAGATATTCGGCTATAGCCGATAGGTATGCTTATCTGTCGTCCATTGGCATTTATTTTATATTAGCATCTATAATTGTTAAAGCTAATTCGATATTATCCTTTAGGAGCTATGTTTTGGGAATGTCGGTTATTTATACCTGTTTTTTTGCTTTCTACACTCATAATCATTCATTCGTATGGGAAAATTCGATTACATTAAAAAGGAAAATCAAAACAGTAATGGAGCATAGAAGCGATTGCAAAAACCCTTAAAAATAAAACAAATCAAAAAAAATGAGCAAATATTTAAACAAGGAACGGATAGGAATAATCTTATTGTCGATTGTTATCATTACTAATTTAATAGTTGCAGTTCGATTTTATAATTTAGCCTCAATGCGATTAAATGATTTCTTTTTAGGGCAGGGGCAAAACAACGAATTGTTTAATCCTAATATTAGATATTAATTTTTTTAATATTTGTACTTAATAAAATAAACTATAACTTAGTCATAACCAATAGCCTGCATCTTATGAAATTTTATTACTCCTGCTACTCATTATGTCGATAATGGCATTCTCAGAACAATAACACCTGCATATCCTGTAATTTATTAAAAATTTAACGCAATCTTAGATGAAAAAGCGAACCTTATCCTTTATCACCGTTCTTTTCACCTTATGTTTATTGATTTTTGCTTGTCGAAAAGAGATCAATAATTTAGTAGTAAATGACCACCCTAACGTTTCAGCAGATCTTTTAGAATCTGCAAAGATTTGGAATGACAAAATAGTTGCCCAAAGTGCAGCTATTAACCAAAAGACCGAAAATTTTGTTACCCTAAAGCCTCAATGGAAGGATTCCTGGACAATTGATTCTAAGCCCGGCACTAAATTTATCGCTGTGCCGACGATTGAAGATCATGTGAGCAACAGATCAATAAATATAAGACGATTATATGTATTTGAAGCTAATAATAACCAGATCACCGATGGCAAAATTATAGAATTTGTTGGTTTTAATTACCCCGTCGACCATGAACTAGATAATCTGATTAAAAACTTCCATAGCAACATCATTGTAGGTTTCAATGGAGCGATTATACAGTGTGATTTAAACTTCAGATGGACTGAAGGAGCGGTATACGAAAACGGAAACATTAAACAGAATAATATAACCATTGCAAAATCAACCCACAGCAAGGATATCTATCTAAGTAAATATAGCTTAGATGCGAATGGAATTGCAGTATATCAAGAAATCACTTATTTATATACCCCGGATGGAAGACTAAGAGTTCAGGATGCCAGTGGTAGCGGCCTTGCAAGCGGCAGTGGCTTTGGTGGCACGCTTTCTGAGGTAGTTATCTCAGGAACTCCGACAGGCGGTAATCCGGGCGGCGGCGGTGGATTTCCACCCAATCCTCCTACAAACCCTCCACCGGGTGGTAGTACAGGAGGGGGATCAACTGGTAGTCCTTCTGGGAATAGTAGCTATAATAGTGAAGATGGGATCGGGCAATTAAACGGTCAACGAGACCCTGATTTTCCTTCGAATTGCGAATCTTGGGGATATGTTCCTACGGTTCTCGGAGATTATCAAGTTTGTGGCGTAACGGACTTGAGATTTGATTTCATTACGGAATGGCAAGCTAATAATACGCTTCATGTCGATTATTACCGAGGTACTTTTTCAAAAGTTCTTTATTTTGAATTCCCCAGAATACGTGCTAATGGAGAAGTTATTTCAGCAGGTAAAGCCGCTCAGTTGACGGCACGTGCAAAAGATGCTGCGGAAGAAATTCTTGAAAGTCAGGTAGAATCATCACGCCCTCCTTCAACTAATACTGAAAGTCAAGCGATGTTAACCCGATACTATAACCTTTTGAAAAACGAAATCCAAGCATACGGAGGAAGAGTTTCATATAACAATAATTATGGAACGGTATCAGTAAGATCTTATACTAAGTCGCTCTCCGGGGGAAGTTGTAATTAAATATGCTGGAAGATACCGAATTTATAAGTGCAGTAAAAAGCAATGATTTAATCAATTCCGTTATCGTGAATAATGGTTTTTCACAAATCAACATTCATCAATTTACTTATGAAGAAATTTGGGATGATCATTATAAATTCAAAAAATTTCCGATTGGGCCATGGCTATTTGATTATCTTGAGATTGCGTTCAGGAATGAGAATATTTGGATCACATTGGTTCTGAATGACCCCGTTTTTGTTGACAGTCTGCCTCTTATTTTAGGTGAAGGGCTAACCATTGAAACAGAATCACATCTAATAAACAATAAAAAAATCAGTGAAACTCGCACCAAAGTTGGTAAAGTTAACATAGCGGGGAAAATCGCACGTGTTTCATACTTAATATCCGATTTATATGGTGCTGCTATTAAAATTAACATAATCAATAATTAACTTAATATGAAGAAATTTCTTGTATTTATTTTTTGCCTCTTATTGATCTCAGTACTTCCGTTGCTGTGGAATCAATTCTCTTTCAATGAAGTAGGCTTTCCATTTCTTTATCTTCAAAGAACTAATTTTGAATCAGGAAATGGAGTAGGAACAAAGTTCTCTTTTCTATTTGTAAATCTTTTTCTTGATTTGATCATTACTTTTATTTTGTATTGGCTGTTGATTTACATTAGGAAATACTTCAAAGAAAGGCAACACTTGTGAACTTTTATATTCTTTTTAAGGATAAGAATACCGGTCATCCTATGACGCGATAACGGCTTTGGGGATTATATTAATCATTTTTCACAACAAATCAGGGTAAGTTATTTACTTGATTTGTTGTGTTATGCCAAATCCAGAACTTGAAAATTGTTCCTATTAAAACGTGAGTAGAAGTTTTGCTTATTACCAGCAATTATCCCCATCAGATGCTCATTCTTATGAGAAATTTTATAGTATGCTTATTTCTTTTAGCTTGTACTACCCAATCAAAGGCGCAAGTATTCGATGATGTTAGTATAAATTTCAGGAACAATCAATTACACTTAGGCCAATCGATTGATAGTTTATTAAAACATGATTTGAACATAAAAAAAACGAATGGTTCAGATGATTTTGATCCATTTACAGTTACATACCAACTTACGATTAATAATAAACAACTTTATGAAAAGAATCTAATTATAGAAAAGGTTGGCTTTACTGTAGATGACTTCAAATTGATTGATTGTATTTTCTTTTCTTTAAAATACACTCCGGTTTTATTAAATTTCTTAAAGGACAAGTATGGAATATTTGATAACGCGAGCTATTTCGGAATTAAACAAGGTATTGAACCAGTAGATCCAAGCGCCTATAATTGGGTTAAGGAAAAATTCATTGTCACACTTTATATTAACAAAAGTATATCACAAAAGCAAAGCGATAATGCTTTCATAATTTTTAAAAGGACGGAGTTCATAAAACAACAATAGGTTATTTATAGCATTGGCCAAAAATTGAGTAGTTACACAGAACTATAGGTGAATCATATATGAAAGATCTCCCTTATTTTTTCTTATTGATGAAAAAGAATGTCATTTTTTGGACGATCATAACAACTAGTTCCTTTTCAAAAATTGATTTCAGAAATACAAATACTGAATATACGTTTTCAGCATCTGGTATTTTAATATTAAAAAATTATTCATTGAGTAAAGATGACGTATTCAAGCAAGTATGGGTAATGACGGGTAAAATTGGTACAATGTTTACATTTGAAACGCCGTACTTCAAGTACCAAAATAATATGCATTATTATTTTAATGCTGATTCTTTAATGGGCCGATTTGAAGGCTATAGGGAAATTTATTTGAGCGAAATTGACACTATTTGAATTCAGATGACCTCTTTTGATATACCTAATTGAACGTCATTTGAATGATTATAGGTAGGGGAATTATATTGAGTTAAGACAGTAAAGTCGTTGGTATATTGACGAAAGTTTCCCCTATAGTTTCCCCCTTCAAATAAAAAAACACGAAAACTTTGTTCTTTTTTGAAATTTACCACTTTCGTTCGATTCCTAACCAGAATCGAATTCTATAAAATGGATATGTAGAAAATTTGATTATAACAAACCAGCTCGATGGGTTTACAGCTATAATTTAATATCGAAGACGTTTAGATATTAATTTTTTATAAATAAGTTGGATTTTACTTATCGCTTCTAAACTAAGTCCTAGTGATTCACCCAAAATGAATTGATCATTTATTGTAAGAACATCAAGAATCGTATTCTTCCTTTCAAATGAAGAAGAGAAATTGTTAAAACCTTCTACCGAGATATTAACATAGGGTAAAGGAAGGTTTTGGAATTCTTTTGGGATCAGCTCTAGCACCCCACCACCATAATACCTGCCTTCTAATTCCGCAAATAATAAAGTGAATGAGTTATAGAAAGAGTATACAAGATTATTGATGGCAAAGCCATCTCTCATTTGTATTTTATATGCCGAATCTGTAACAAGTACATTAGCGTTGTTTTTAAGCAATTTTGGATAGTTATGCGACCTTTTAAAGAAGAAACCTTCTGGTATGTTCGAGATGTTAGGGATATGGTACCAAGTCTTTCTCTTTGTGCATTTATATCTTAATGGAATTTCCAGCTCTTCACCAATTTTAAGGTAATCTTGTATTTTATCGGTGAGATAACCCGAATTGTTATCATTAAATACCAATACTTTTGTAGGTCTACCTTGTTGTTGTAAATGTTCAAAATCATCTTCGTTAAATACAACGCTACCATTGACAAAAAGACCTTTTTGAATGATCGGATGAGTATAATTATTTAAATGATACTGGTCTTCGGTTTGATTATTTATAATGAAGAAATTATTTGCTGCGGTAACGATTCCTGGTTTGGACTCACAATAATAATCGATTTCATGTAATGTCGATGCTATGTTATATAAAAAGTCGAGATCTTTTGAGTCCAACATGTGATGTGACCATTTTGTATTATTAGTGTTTAGAGCCTGATTCTTAACCATCTTAAACTTATTACTTAAAAGATCATTAATGTCACTTATGTGAGTATAATATTGACCAGGATTTATATGTTGTTTATAGCCGATAAGCAATATGGTATCCTGTCCTTTACAATCAAATAACAGCTCGTTAAAGGTAAATATTTCAACTCTGATAAATACGTTACTTACAAAGGAGCGTAACTCGTTAGCGAATGAAACTTGAAGCATTTCTGCAGGTAAAATGAAAGATAAAATTCCATCATCACTGAGTAGCTGACAGCACCTAATTAAAAAAGCAGACCAAATATTCTTAATGGAATTTGTAGATAACCCTGCGCTGACATGAATGTCTCCGCAAAAATCAACTTGTTTTTTTGTTAGTAGTTTTTTAGAGATATAAGGCGGATTTCCAACAATTAACTGATATTCAGCAGTTAATTGTTTTTGAGTCTCTAAAAAATCGGTACATATGAATTCATATGTAGTGTTTTTCTTAGGTTTTTTAGCAGATGCTTTTTTGGCTTTTAGTAATTCAGGTTCAATAAAGTCAATACCCGTAAATTTAATGCTTTTGTCTTTTGTAGAAAGTTTAGATTCATTGAATGCCTTAACAAAAGCACCATCACCTACGCTAGGTTCTAAAATGGATAGATTGGTTTTATTTCGAAGATCTTTTGCTAAGTAGTTTAATATAAAACCGGATATATGATCTGGAGTATAGTAAGAACCGGTTGTTTTTTTTGAACTCATTTCAGCAACAAAAATACAAGAAAACTATTGAACAGCTTTCAGATACTTCTTGTACGCCATATATTTAGTTGTAATAACGTAAAATAAGTTTTTGGCTTGTTCATCTCCTGTCTGATCTACCAGACCTTGGAGGATATCCATTTTTTCTTCTAAGGCCTCCAGCATCCATATAATACTATATCGTTTTAAATATAATTTTAGAGCTTTATACATATATTTTCCTGTATCAGATGTATTCATTGGATATATATGGCCTATCTGATCTCGGTAAAAATGTAAATTATAATCTGTATCGCAGGGGTCTAGGTATTCATTGAGATCGTCACTCTTAGCTCGATTAACGTAAGAACAGCTATAAACTAAATTAGAATATTTGGTAAGTAACTCTGGATATTTGACTTTGGGCTTAAAATGATCTATTTGAAATGTTCTTCTACCTCCAAACCAGAATTGATGACAGTTTGTGTAGCCACATCGTTCTTCAAAGTCCTTTTCTAAATGGTCTTTATAATGGTTGTAATCAGAATATTCTTTACCCTTATAGGTTCGAGTTGGGGCTGTTTTTCTGAATGGGAGCTGCATTACTGTTTGTTTTTTAAGTTATTTGCCAATTGATCCACTGCCTTTAATAATTCAGCTAGCTCGTTAGACTCTTTTTCATCTCTTAACGAGTTCGGAATTTGACTTTCCTTATCTAATGCTTTTTCAATTTTTGAATCCAACTCTTTTAATTCTTGCTTTTCAAACGCATCTAATTTCCTTTTTTGATTTTCCTGAAGTAATTCAATGATTCTGGCTTCATTTACTTCAAGTTGATGCTTATATTTTTCTATCTGACTCTTAACCCTATCTAAAAAGTTATTACCCTCATCAAGCTCCTTTTTTTCATAAACAATATTAACATCATCTCCTTTATTTATAGCATCGTCTTCAAATGAAGTCAAAATAAACACTGGAAATCCTTCTCTTTTTTTTAAAACAGCCCTAACAAGGTCTGTTCCATCAAAATGAATTTGGGCATTTTGCTCTGATAAATCAAAATCTGCGATTACTGCATCGATATTACTATCTATAATCAATTTAATAGTTTCCTTAATATCGGGTAGTGGGAGGATAGGTAAAACATTGAAATAGCTATAAGAGAATCTTTGAAATCTTCTGATATCAGATTCGGACTCGTCAATGTACGCCACTGTAAACTTCGTCATATTAGTGATTCGGTAAAGTTATTTTTACTTTAAAATGTGGTCGGCTAGTTAAGATCTCAATATCACCACTATATTCATCTATAGTTGATTTTACAATCCACATACCGAGTCCTGTTCCAATTTTTTCACCCGTTTTGTCATCTCGCTTTGTAGTGAAGAAAGGCTGAAATATCTGATTGGGGTCAGTAATTTCTTCCGATAGGCCAGGGCCAAAATCTTCGTAAACAGCACTAATACCCCTAATTGGGTCAAATGCAAAACTAATTTTTATTTCCCTTTTATCTCCAGCGTCCTGACGTTTGTATGCGTCCACTGAATTAGTAATTAAGTTATTAAAGATACCATCAAGGTCAATTTCATGGCCATTAAAATTTACTTCAAGGAAATTGCCCTTATCAATTATTAATGTTGTTTGCCTTCTCGATAATAGAGAATTCCATAGGCGTTCTAACTCACCGATATAGGTAACCATATTGATCATTCTTCTTGAACGTTTATCCTTTCTAACAGAAGAAATAGAAAATTCAAGCCAGCTCTTTAACCTTTCATCTTGTTTACGCATATCAGAAAGCATTAGATATGGGTCAAAAAAGTCAGGTAAAGATTCTAACTTTTTAATATCAATAACCTGAAGAAGTACGTCTTTCAATTCTTTTGTTCGAGGTAATATGCTATCTGTATGATTTCTGAATTCATGGGCAAAAGAAGTTACAATCAGTCCTGCACTTGCAAGCACACGCAGTATTTTTTGCTCATCTTGTAATTCCTCTATGTCCTCCTTGTAACCCTCTATGGCAGTTATTAGAGTTTCCTTTTCAGTTTTTTGTTCCTCTTCTGATTTTGTTTCTTTTTTACCCTGTTTGGCCTTCTTTTCGCTGATTATCCGATCTGCCTCAAGCTGAGCTTTCCGTTTCTTGTTATTTTCATCATAGATTTTTTTTAACGACATCATAATTTGATTTCTGTCGTTCTCAAATATTTCTATAATTGATTTGATAACTTCTTTAAATAGGGTAAATGCGTCATTTTCCTGTAGCCCTTCCCGGCTGGATTTATCTTCAAAATTAATATTGCCAATCCTTGATATATTAACCAAACCATAGGTTTGCTGTGGTCTGACATGATAACCCGGTCGTGTTACTGTTGGGTTACTTAACGCCCTTTTTCCAAGATCAAGCCAATCGAATGAGCTACTTTTAACTTCTCCATAAGGACGTACTCTGAAATTGTCTCTGAATATTTTTATTCCGCCAAATTTATCAAGCCATTGAGTACGAGCACTGTAATTGACGGTCTTGTAGGGGTATTTTCCAACATCCTCATCCTTCTCTTGGCCTCCACCTCTTTTCATGAAATAAAATGAAAACGTAAAGGCTCCGATTTTAGAAAGATTGTCATTTATATCAATATCTTTAAATCCGGCAACTAACTTCGCAAGCGTTGTGTCGATTTTAAAAGAGCCTGAACTAAACTTATCCTCTTTGTATTGTTCTTGGGTCAGCTTTGATTTTTCAAAAAAGCCTGTTCTTTTAAGTTCCGTTAGATTAAGTTCATTTCTAGTAACCGTGATTTCTGCGGATTGATCATCCTTTATAGTTGCCTCAATCTTATAATCAAAATCATCGCAAATAGTTGGCAATACCTGTCCAAATTTTCCAGGTTCGAGGGTACTGTATAAGTAAATCTGAAATATATTGGTTTCTAAAGGAGGGACTAGTATTTCTAAATTTGAATATAGAGATTGGGTTGCTTTTTCATCCCAGTTATCTTTCAATCCATCAATTAGTATTAACACCCCTTTTTCCTCTATCCAATGATCAATAAAAGTCCCTTTTGCAACAGTATTATTTTCAATATTATTTAATTCATCCAAAAATGAAATTGTACCTATTTGTATCGTAGCCCTCACATCAGATATAATAGCACCCTTCTGATCAAATTGATCCCAGTCAACATCCCATAATACGCATTCAGATTCTAAGGTTTTCGTAATCATTGTACTTGATTTACCCAGACGGTCTAATGCAAATCTACCAATACCCTTTGCACCTGTTTTTATCCTTGATTTGGTTTTGAAGTTTACTTTTTTGTCATCTGTTCCAATCGTCATCCAACTATCACGGATAATTTTATCGGTCATCCCATCTCCATTATCTAAAATTCCGATCCTGTCATTAATTGGGTCAATAATAATTACACATACCGAAGCTTCAGCATCATAGCTGTTCTTTACAAGCTCAATGATGGCGCCTTCTGCATTTGCAAAGTTTTCTTGGCCAATTAGTCTTGCAGTTCTTGCTGATACAGTAAAGGGAACTAGTTTTTTTTCCAGTACTTCAATTTCATCTTTTAAAGAAGAAACATTCGTTTCGTTTATGTTATCCTTTTCCAACTCGTGTTGTAAACGAATTCTTAATTCGGCTAACATGCCAGCAAAGTCTATTTTTTCAACCTGCATTAATTTGTGATAAAATACTTTATAATGTTAAATATAATAAGGATTTATTTATTCATTTGTCAAATTAAATTCCTTTAAAATGGTAACCCTAAACTAGCTTAAAATATCCGTATTCTTTAAAGGGGATTTTATAGGTTATTAATGAACTTCTGAGGTCTAATTATACAGTAATTTGTTTCTAGCTCTGGATTGTAATACTTAAACTATAATAAGACTGATCTAATATTAAGAGCTTAATTAATTAAAACAAATAAAAAAAGTGCTTTATGATTTTGAATTAGACCCAGGGTTATCCTTGAGCCGGGGGGGGGGGGAGCTTACGTATAGCCCTATACGTATACTATATTTATATATACTTCTTTCTAACGTTAAAGAAGCAAAACTTACAAAAGAGGCTCTCTGCGATCGCCTCGCTTCTTTTTTTATTTCAGAGTCTGAAAAGTAATGGAAAACTGGAATCAGGAAAAAAGAAAAATCAAACCTCAGAAAAGCGAAACCGGAAAATTTACGTACAAATTTTGCCCAGCGGTAATTTTAAAAAAAAGCAATTAGGGCTCGATTTAGCAACTAATTTATTTAGGCAGGTAATACCACCTTTGCCCAAGTCCAGTTAAGTCGCTCTATGCGGATATTTTACTGCTATAAACTGCTCTTAGTTATCCCTAGATAAAACGGTAGGCATCCCAGCATTTTTTTACGGAAAAATGAAATCAGAAAATCCAATTTTTTGTAAAAAGTAGGAAAATGGAGAAAATATAAAAATTATCATATTGATAATGAATTTGTTATGGAATTTTTGAAAAAAATAACGGGAATGGGATTGAAATCTTAGTTATGTGTTTATGAAGGGCAAAATAACCTTCGTAAACATAATGAAAACTCCAAAAAACAGTAACAAAGAATCGATTACAAATATCGGAAATTCTTCTGAACCTATGTCTAAAATAAGAAAACTTATCGAGCAACGTCGAGAATTAGGGATCGTGGTTAAACCAGATCCGGAAAGGTGGTCTGAGTTTGATGAATACAAAGAACCAGTTGAAGCATCAGAACCATCAATTGAAAAATATACCGCTCAGGGCTTTGAAAACAACTACAAGATTCACATAAAAAGGGGGAAGGCATTTTTATGCTCCTTATATGTGTTACATGATCTCACCCTATCTGATGCAGCCGTAAGACTTTTTTTTATGATCAGTAGTCTTGCTTATAATGAAGGATATTGCTGGGCCTCAAACCCGTATTTAGCCCAACTAATGGGTAAATCTGAATCATCAGTGAAATTGTATCTAAACGAGCTAAAAGAAAAGGGGATGATTGCGAATGAGGTATATAAGGAAAAGCATACCTGGCACCGACGTATCCATATTCAGTTTGCTGCATTAAGAAGGCGATATATGAAATTTGTTAAAAAAAAATAAATAATTGATAATCAATTGGTTAATTTAAAATATATTTTTTATTCTCAAATACCCGCTGGATATTAATCAAAAATATAAATACATTATGGAACTATCATATTCTGTGAAAGCGGTGATTCGTTTAGATAAAAAAAGGGCGGATGGAACATGCCCGATATACTTTTCTTTAAGGGTTGGTAAATCATTCACCAAAATTCCTTCTACAAAATTCATTCACCCCAATGACTGGGATGCTAAAAATAAAAAGCCTAAAACCTCTGGTAAAGACGGAAAGTTATTAGCTCAATTTCTAAACGACAAGATCAGTGGGTTTGATACAGCAATGCTTAAAATTCAAAACTTGAAAAAGCCTGTAACAATACTTGTGGCTGAATCATATTTTAAAGGCACTTCTAATGTAAATCTATTTGACTTTTGGGAAGCGCAGGTATCTCTGAGTACTGATTATTCGCCGAATACAGTTAAATCGTACAAGTCGGTTTTAACTATACTAAAGCAGTTTAATAAAAAATTAAGCTTTGGGGATTTATCTACGACGCTTATACGTCAGTTCGATCAATTTTTGGCAACAAAAAGAGGGAATTCTATTAACGGAAGGTTTGTAAAACACAAATGTTTTAGATCAATTCTTTACAAAGCAGTGGAATGTGGACATATCGAAAGAAATCCATATGAGGGGTTTGAAGTTAAACAGACCGAAGGTGTCCGAAAGTCCCTTACGTTGGAAGAAGTAAACTTATTAGCCAGAACGGTTATACCGGAGAATATGCCCAATCTTCAATCTGTAAGAGATCTGTTTTTGTTTAGCTGCTATACCGGTTTAAGATATTCAGATGTGATAAACCTAAGGGGGGAGAATATAAAAACAGATATGGACACACCGAGGCTTGACTTTATAGTAAAAAAGACTCAAAGGCCAGAAGTTTATCCGCTAAATGATGAGGCTTTAGATTTGATAAATAAATATATAAGGTTAGTTCCAGATAACGATGATAGGCTGGTTTTTCCTACCATAGCAAACCCAGTAATAAATCGTGGGTTAAAAGACGTAATGAAGCTGGTAGATATTAAAAAAACTATTTCTTTTCATTGTGGTCGCCACTCATTTGCCAGTAATCACCTCCAGTCAGGCACGATAGACATTCATGTAATGAAACTATTGGGACACAGGAATATTAAAGAAACACTCATCTATGCTAAACCATTGAGCAGCGATATAATTAATTCCGTGAAGAGGTTATCATTATTATACAAAACAAAAGAATTAGTATGAAAACAAACAGACTACATTTAATAAAACAAGAATTGATAAGCAACAATTTCAATAAGCACACGGCAACTATAAACTACCTGTCAATGTTATATGTAAATACAGATTTGATATTATTTATCTGTCGGATGTTGAATAACTGTAAGCCAAACGAAGATCGGGAACTGGTATTGATCAAGCTCAAAAAGTTGTTGATGCAAACCCCGAGACGGCCGGACCCTGAACAATACAGGGTTGACAGGGAGTTCTTTGATTCTATCAGGAAGGAACAAAAACTAAATGACCCAATTCGATTCATTGAAGCTGAACTAGACTTTATAAAAGCAACGAAGGCATATAGTCCCGAAGACAAAGACATGCTCAGTGAAGATGAAGTACTCAAGATGTTTGATATCAGTAGAACAACGTTAAATAGACGAATTGCTGAAGGGATGCCTTGTACAAAGGTCGGGGGTAAAAAGGCATTCAGCCGAAACCTAATATCAGCTTGGTTATTTGACGAAGAAGGCAAAGAACAGCATGTAAAAAAGCAAGTATTTGATTCGGTAAATAAACGAAAAAGGGGCAAGTAACAACCAGATCAAAGTTGTACAGCTCAACGGACATAGCTAAGCAAAATACAGTTGAGGTCCGAGATCGCTCGACAAGCTTTCAATACCGTTTTCCTGCCTAAAGAATGCCGTAGATAAAAGATAAATACTAAGGTGAGTAAGCTTGCACCTAAATTATTATCGCTCTTCTACGGCATTTATTAATTGATGAATTAGGTTTGATCAAAAGGTTCGGTATAAAAGATCAGCTTATGGTATCCCCCCAATTATATTATTTAAGATCTTGTACACGAGAAATTGTGATTTGATAATTTGTATTACCCATACTACCTCCCGGTGAGGTTTCACAACTTATTATATATTTTTCATTTTTATAATCAGTCCTAACCGCATTATTTAGTTTGTGACTATATGTGATTTTTTTCAACTCGGGATGGTACATTTCAATATCTTGGATCGTAAATTCATACATCTCTTTATTTATAGTTTCAATTTCTATCGTATGTTTTTGAGGAAAATAATTTAAAGAATCATCATTATCCCAGGTTATGTAAACGACACCAGTAAAAGCTTTAACATCCCAATCTAAGCTTGAATGCTGAGACATAAAGCCCTTTATTTCATCTATAGGAAATCGATCTCTTCTAATAAACTCAAGCAGTTCGGATAGGTTTAAATACTGTTTGGTACCATCAATAGGCTTTACTAAGGCATTTAAAGAATCAGCTTTTTTATTGGCATAATCATTTAGTGCCTTTTGCTCATCATCCAATTTCTTTTTAAGCGCTTTTTGATCTTGGTCACGTTGAATTTTATCATATTGAATTCTTAAATCTTTTATTGATGCTAGTGAGCTAAATCTGTTGATATAATAATCACTAATTGCGACAGACGCAGAGGCATCTTTGCTCAATAAATAAAGCATATCCTTAAAGTCTGCCTTTTTTGATCCATTTTTTTTATATGCGATATAGAAAAACCGATCTTGAACATTTTGGTTGGTGGACAATTGTTCGATCTTAGCCAAAACGTCTGTATGCCCAAGGTTTGGAAAAGCTAATTCCATATAGCCAAATGATATAACTTTTATTCCTGAAAAATAATAACGGTAATAATTAATCTCCATACCAAACGAGTTGAGCGAGGAGGTTGGTCTTTTCAACGATTGCTGGCAATATGAAGTATTAGCCAAGATCAAGAAAGTTAGAGTAAAAAGAAGGGATGATTTGAGATTTTTAGATGAAGTGTTCATTGGTTTAAGGCTTTGGATACGACAAAGCGTGGAACGTCACCATCTTCGCTACTGAGGGGGTCGAATCCCTAATGGACGAAGAATAGCAACGCCCACGCTTTACCGTGAGCGTTATTGCTAAACTTCCCATCCATTTTGAATTTTCGACCTTTCAGTAGTGGGATTGTTTTGCTTAACGCAATGCCTTATATATGATTGTGATTAATTATTTCATGCTCTAAAGTAGTAAACTGTTTTGAGGCGTTAAAATTTATTTAACTTCAGGGCTTATTGGGGCTTTACTTTTACAAGCCTTATATTAAAGATAATTGATGAAAAAAGAGAGGTTTAAAAGTTACAGCGAATTTTATGAAAATGCTGTAATACCGTATAAAAAAGCTAATGTCGAGCATCAACGCCTAAATGGACAATTGACAGGAGGAAGCATTCGAGTATTTGCATACTTTACTTATAAAGGAATAGTATGGAAAGTTGATGACGATACCTCTATTGATAAATTAGATATAGCATATAAAGAATATCAAACAGGAGATGATCCATTTGTTATTAAGCCAACTCAAAAAAATAAAAAAGACTGCCTTGTTATAAAAAGTCAACCAGCAAAGCCGAAACACTTTTATGTTTATTATGTAGGCCTTGAATCCTAACTTTCATATCAATAATATAGCGATCATCTACTTACTGACGGGGGAAACTATAGGGGAAATTTTAATGAATTTATTTGATTTTTAATGATCTTATTTGAATCAAAATGATTCATTTTTACACATTTATCAATTAAATATGCTAAAAAAGTTAGTCTCGTCGGGACCACTAAAAAAGTCAAAAGCCTTTGGATGGAAATTCGGGGGCTTTTTTTATTGTGGTTAATTTTTCAACTGTTTTTTGGTTGGAGGAGGAAATTTTACTTTACGTATATCGGGCATTGGAATAGGCCTGTGGGTTGTTGATTCGAAATTGAATGTGTCCCTTGTGGGCTTGGGTTTTATAGTTTTGTAGCTATTGATTATATAGTAAAACACACGCGCAATACTATCTGGTAAACTTACAGACTGTGCTTTAATATGTTTAATATTATTGCCGTAATGTATGAATATTTCCAGGCTTTCATCATCAACCGAATGTTCATATGAAGTATCCAATTTTTTATAATTTATTTCCTCAAGTTTAATATTTAAAGTATCCCAAAAGCCCGGACTAACCTTTGCAAAATAATATCCTTTAAGTTTTTCATTGTTTTTGGCGTCAGGAGGTGAAGGAAAATAAGTATCTCCCCCGAAATACTTATAGTCAAGAGAACTATCAATACTTATAGCGGTTAATTGGCAAGAGCCAAAGCACCCACCAGTTGCTATCTCAATTTTTTTGACTTCATTTTTTCTTCGGGCATGTCTGTCACATGATGATAAAAAAACTATGGTTAGCAAAAATATCAGATAGTATTTCATATGATTATTGGTTATAAGCTAAGTTAAGATATTTGCTATAAAATTCGTGTGAATAATCCTCCGCCCCCACAATATTAGCTCCGTCCATAATCGAACGAAGTTCATCAGTAAGAAATCTATTTGTTGAGATTTATTTTCTAACTTGCCTGCGTTCTTTACATATACCATCAACCGGAAAAAGCATTTCTTACTTTGAATTAATAGGCAATTTTGTTCTGTCATCAGAACAGGAAGTACTGTAAATTTGTTACAAATCAGGAGGCTTGTTATTCCGATTGGACAGTGCTTTTGAATTTGAAGCTTTTAGTTGAGCAGATACTTATTTAACTCTCGTTATGAATGTCTTCTTTTGCCGGGTACTGTATGATGAAGGGCTTTTTAAAGAAGATCATTTTTCTAAAAAATCTATCATGCAAACAAATAACCTTAAATCGCCTGGTCAAAGGTTCCGTGAGGCCCAGCGAAATGAAAAACCACTACAAATTGTTGGCGCTATTAATGCTAATCATGCTTTGTTAGCTCAGCAGGCGGGTTTTAATGCCATCTATCTATCAGGCGGCGGAGTGGCGGCCGGGTCATTAGGAATCCCCGATTTGGGAATTACAACCCTGGAGGATGTGCTTATCGATATTCAGCGTATCACCAACGTATGCGATCTGCCTTTATTGGTGGATGTCGACACCGGTTTTGGTCCATCTGCTTTTAATATTGCCCGCACCGTAAAATCCTTAATTAAAGCTGGCGCGGCCGCTCTTCACATCGAAGATCAGGTAGGCGCCAAGCGATGCGGACATCGCCCGGGTAAGGAGATAGTAAGCAAAGATGAAATGGTTGATCGTTTAAAAGCTGCCGTAGATGCCAGAACGGATGAGCAATTTGTGATTGGTGCCAGAACAGATGCTTTTGCCGGTGAAGGATTAGAAAAAACGCTGGAACGGGCGGTGGCTTACAAAGAAGCAGGTGCTGATTTTATTTTTGCCGAAGCGGTCTCCGACCTGAGCTATTACCGGAAATTTGTGGAAGCAACGGGGATTCCTGTATTAGCAAATATTACGGAGTTTGGTATGATACCCATGTACACGGTTGATGAGCTTGCCCAGGCCGGTGTGGAATTGATCCTTTATCCGCTGTCGGCATTTCGTGCCGCCAATAAGGCAGCTCAAAATGTATATAATCATATCCGTAAAGACGGTACGCAAAAAAACATTCTGGATACGATGCAAACCCGTGATGAACTATATAAAAGCATCAGCTATCATGATTATGAACAAAAATTAGACGATCTTTTTAAGAAGAACCCAAATGGAAACTAATACCGAAAGTACGTTCAAGCCTAAAAAGAGTGTGGCGCTTTCCGGAGTTATTGCCGGAAATACAGCTTTGTGCAGTGTAGGGAAAAGCGGTAATGACCTGCATTACCGGGGCTACAATATTCTTGATCTGGCCGAAAAGGCAGAGTTTGAAGAAGTGGCTTACCTGCTTATCTACGGTTCGCTGCCCAATCAATCGCAATTGGCCAACTATAAAACAAAATTGAAATCATTACGCGGCTTACCGAATGCGGTGAAAAATATCCTGCAGCAGATACCCGCGGCCGCGCATCCTATGGATGTGATGCGTACTACGGTTTCGGCGCTCGGGAGTATCCAGCCCGAAAAAGACGACCATCATGTTTCCGGAGCCCGCGATATTGCAGATAAGCTGTTAGCATGTTTCAGTTCGGCATTATTATACTGGTATCATTATGCCCATAACGGCAGGATCATTGAAGTAGAAACCGACGACGACTCCATTGGTGCACACTTTCTTCATTTGTTGCATGGAAAAAAGCCATCAGCGTCCTGGGAGCGGGCAATGCAGATTTCGTTGAACTTATATGCAGAGCATGAATTTAATGCATCTACTTTCACCAGCCGGGTAATTGCCGGAACCGGTTCCGATATTTATTCGGCCGTTACCGGAGCCATTGGTGCTTTGCGCGGACCTAAACATGGCGGCGCCAACGAGGTAGCCTATGATATCCAAAGCCGCTATAATTCTCCAGATGAAGCAGAAGAGGATATCCGTAAACGTTTAGCCAGCAAGGAAGTAATTATTGGTTTCGGACATCCGGTTTACACCATCTCCGATCCGAGAAATGTGGTGATCAAAAAGGTTGCAAAAGAGCTTTCGGAAGAATCTGGCGATATGTTACTGTATAACATTGCCGACCGCCTGGAAACCCTGATGTGGGATGAAAAGAAAATGTTCCCCAACCTGGATTGGTTCTCTGCGGTGTCCTATCACCTGATGGGCGTGCCCACGTTGATGTTTACCCCACTTTTTGTGGTCTCAAGGGTTACCGGATGGAGTGCACATATCATCGAACAACGGCAGGACGGCAAGATCATCCGCCCAAGCGCTAATTACACCGGCCCCGATAATAAAGAATTCGTTCCTCTGGAGAAAAGAAAATAGTTCCCGGAAGAACAGTAAATATGAACAATATTTGCACAAAAAGTGGGTTTACACTTTTTCGCTATGTTTTTTATTAAATAGTTGATAGTTAGTTAATTGGATTGGTGTAGCCCATAAAAAGTGTAAACCATGTAAACCCACTTTTTCCCTGAAAAAGGGATTTTATCCCGGAAGGGAAGTTTAAATAGTATAATCAAAAACCTAAAATAATAATGTCATCCCATATATCAAACGAAAGACCACAGCCAGACAAAGTGCTGACAGACATTGTGGACTATGTATTAAACTACGAAATTAAAAATGACCTGGCCTGGAAAACAGCACACTATTGCCTGCTGGACACCCTGGGATGCGGATTTGAGGCTTTAACATATCCGGCCTGTACCAAGTTGTTAGGTCCTGTTGTTAAAGGGACAATAGTGCCTAATGGTGCCAAAGTTCCCGGGACGTCCTTTCAGCTCGATCCTGTACAGGCGGCATTCAATATAGGTGCTATTGTTCGCTGGCTGGATTTTAATGATACCTGGCTGGCTGCAGAATGGGGACACCCTTCTGATAACCTGGGCGGTATCCTGGCCACTGCCGACTGGCTTTCCAGAACAGCTATTGCCGAAGGAAAGCCTGCATTACTGATGAAAGATGTGCTGGACGCGATGATCAGGGCGCACGAGATCCAGGGTGTACTGGCGTTGGAAAATTCATTTAACAAGGTGGGGCTCGATCACGTGTTTTTAGTAAAAGTGGCCTCTGTTGCCGTGGTCGGAAAACTGATTGGGCTTACCCGCGATGAGTTAATCAATGCGGTATCGCTGGCTTTTGTTGACGGACAGGCATTGCGTACTTATCGCCATTCGCCTAATACGGGTAGCCGTAAATCATGGGCTGCCGGCGATGCCACTTCCCGAGCTGTACGATTGGCCTTAATGGCCCAAACCGGCGAAATGGGATATCCTTCTGTACTTACAGCCAAAACCTGGGGTTTCTATGATGTTTCGTTCAAAGGAAACGAGTTTAAGTTCCAGCGCGACTATGGATCATACGTAATGGAACATATATTGTTTAAAATTTCGTTCCCTGCAGAATTTCACTCGCAAACCGCGGTAGAGGCAGCAATGACTTTACATGCTAAGCTCAAAGAAGCGGGTAAAACTACAGATGATATCAGGAAAATAACTATTCGTACCCACGAAGCGGCTATACGTATTATTGATAAAAAAGGGCCGTTAAATAATCCTGCCGATAGGGATCATTGTATTCAGTATATGATTGCTGTACCCTTGATCTACGGAAGATTAACAGCTGCCGACTATGAAGATAATATCGCTGCCGATAAACGGATTGATGTACTGCGTGATAAAATGACCTGCGTGGAAGATCCGCAGTTTACAAAAGATTATCACGACCCGGAAAAACGCTCCATTGCCAATGCTTTAACAGTTGAGTTAAATGACGGAACAGTGCTTGATGAAGTTGTGGTTGAATACCCCATAGGGCACAAACGCAGGCGCGAAGAAGGTATACCGGAATTGCTGAATAAGTTTAAGATTAACCTGGCTAGGGTGTTTGCTGAAAAACAACAGCAAAACATTTTAAAAGTATCGTTGGATTATCAAACGCTGGTGAATACCCCGGTAAATGAGTTTGTAAACTTAATGGTAATATAAAATGGATCTGATCAGGGAAAAGCTGGAATTACCTGATGGCGGCAGGAAGTTATTATTACATTCTTGTTGTGCACCCTGTTCTGGTGAAGTAATGGAGGCCATCATTGCATCGGGTATTGAATTCACGATCTTCTTTTATAATCCCAATATCCATCCCAAAAAGGAATATGAGATACGGAAAGATGAGAATGTCCGCTTTGCCGAAAAACACAATATCCCTTTTATCGACGCTGATTATGATGTGGATAATTGGTTTGAAAGAGCAAAGGGTATGGAGTTAGAACCTGAGCGTGGACCTCGTTGCACCATGTGCTTTGATATGCGTTTTGAACGTACCGCTTTATACGCATCTGAACATGGGTTTGATACCATTTGTAGTTCTTTAGGCATTTCCCGCTGGAAGAATATGGAACAGATTAATGACAGTGGTATCAGGGCCGCAGGGCATTATGAAGGATTAACCTATTGGACCTACAATTGGCGTAAAAAAGGAGGCTCATCGAGGATGCTGGAAATCAGTAAAGACGAAGAGTTCTATATGCAGGAATATTGTGGTTGCGCTTATTCGTTAAGAGATACCAACAAATGGCGGGTAGAAAACGGAAGAGAAAAAATAAAATTAGGTGAAAAATATTATGGCCGCTAGTTTGCGGGCATCTTTGCAGAAATCACTATCGAAGAAAAAATAATAGCATTCCAATGCAATAGCTATAATCTGTTAGCGGTAACCTTTAGCGTACAGCGGCAGCAAAAAGCACTGGAAAAATGAGCGAAAGAAAACCTCGCCGGGGCCATTGAAAAAGCCAGTAGTTGACCATAATTACTGGCTTTTTTGCGCCTGAAAAGAAATTATGTAGACCGATACATGAGACAATCTGCATCGGCATGTTGTTTTAACTAACAGAAAGAGTTCGAAACAATTACTTTTGCGGTACAGATGGATTTGGACAGAAGTATACGCTATGCAAACACTTAAACAACTACAGAACGGAGACTTTAAAGGTGCAGTTTCATTAAAGCTTGCCGAGGGACTTTTGCACTTTCCGCAGGAGATATTCCAACTGGCGGATACGCTGGAGATGCTTGATCTTTCGGGCAATGCTATAAGTGAATTACCTGCCGATTTTGGCCGGTTAAAAAAACTGAAGATCTTGTTCTGTTCTGAAAATTTGTTTACTGTTTTGCCCGAGGTACTGGCTGATTGTCCTTTGTTGGATATTGTTGGTTTTAAATCAAACAGGATAGAAAAAGTGCCTGCTAAAGCGCTTAATCCCAACATTCGCTGGCTGATATTGACAAACAATAGGGTAGTAGAATTACCAGCTCAAATCGGAAACTGTTCCCGAATGCAAAAGCTCATGCTTGCTGGTAACAGGTTAAAGGAGTTACCTGTTGAGCTAGGCAATTGTCGCCAGTTGTCACTTTTGCGTATCTCTGCCAATCGGTTAAGCCGGCTTCCGCAATGGTTGCTAAGCATGCCTAAGCTTTCCTGGCTGGCCTTTTCCGGTAATTTATTCAACATAAAGCCTGCAATAGCCGCCATTCCCTTTATTGATCACCAGGAATTGGAAGTGAGCCATAGGCTTGGCGAAGGGGCGTCGGGTATTATATCCAAAGCTCGATGGCGTAATAGCGATGAAGAAAGGGAAGTAGCTATCAAGATATTTAAAGGCGCAGTTACCAGCGATGGGCTTCCTGAAGATGAGATGCTCGCCTATATAGCCGCAGGCGGCCACTACGGACTGGTAAAATTGCTGGGGCAGATACTAGCACATCCAGAAGGAAAAGAAGGCCTGGTAATGGAGCTGATACCAGAACGTTTTTTTAATTTGGGTAACCCACCCAGCTTTGCCAGTTGTACCCGCGATGTTTTTAAAGAGGGCATAAGCCTTTCTGCGCAGCAGGTGATAAAAACTGCCTCAACCATCGCATCTTTGGCGGCGCAGCTGCATCATAATGGTGTGATGCATGGCGATCTTTACGCACACAATACATTGATAGATGAAGAAGGAAATACCCTGTTTGGCGATTTTGGCGCCGCGGGTTTTTATGACAGGTCTGATGCCGAAGTGGCCTATGCGCTGGAACGGATAGAAGTAAGCGCTTATGGTCATTTACTGGATGACCTGCTAAGTTTATGTAAAGAGGCCGATAGGGATGAGGCTTTATTGAAATTAGCACTTTTAAGGGATAGTTGTACAAGCCAGCAAGTATCAGCCCGCCCTGGCTTTCAGGATTTAGTGAACGAACTAATCTAACTTATTTTAAAGGAATTTACACGGATCAGAAGATCACCGTATCTTTAGCTATAAGTATATTTAACACTCATTTATCGGTATATGATTGTGCAACAACTTAAAAGAATTTCGCTGGTAATTAGCTTCGTATGTGTGGGTTTGGGAGCGTTTGCTCAAAAGGTAGTTCAGCCCGCAATTACAGATTCTAATTGGTCAAAGCCCTATCCGCCGTTTCAAATTGCAGGTAACCTTTATTATGTGGGTACTTATGATCTGGCTTGTTATTTGATTACCACATCCCAGGGAAATATACTGATCAACACTGGTATTGCAGATTCGGAACCCGTAATCAAAGCTAATATTGAAGCTCTGGGTTTTAAGTTTAAGGATATCAGGATACTTTTAACCACCCAGGCACATTTTGACCATATGGGAGCCATGGCTGCTATAAAAAGAATGACCGGCGCTAAAATGATGGTAGATGCGGGTGATGTAGCGGTGGTAACTGATGGAGGACGCTCTGATTATGCATTAAGTGGTGGTGTAAGTACTTATGCGCCGGTAAAAGTTGACCGGATATTGCATAACGGCGATGCTATAAAGTTAGGTAACATGCGTTTAGTTATGCTCCATCATCCCGGGCATACAAAAGGTTCTTGCAGTTTTCTGTTCAATGTAAAAGATCAAAAGCGCTCATACCGGGTATTGATAGCCAATATGCCTACGATAGTGACCGATAAAAAATTCTCCGATATACCTGCCTATCCTGGTATTGCCCGGGACTACGCCTATACATTGGACGCTATGAAAAAGTTATCGTTTGATATTTGGCTGGCATCACACGCCAGTCAGTTTGAGCTTCAACGCAAACACAAACCCGGAGCTGATTATAACCCCGGTGCTTTTATAGATAAAAAAGGGTACGATGAAGAGATCAGCGATCTGCAGGATAAGTTTTTAAAGAAAGTAAAAGAAAAATAAGTAGGATTATTACAGTGCTTATAGAATAAGAGCATATCTGTATATATGCTCTTATTCTAATTAATTATTGAAATCTTCTGATGAAGTGTTTCGATCATCGTGCTTAATCAAGTAGCGTCCAGGTGCGTTTGGATTGTACGGTTTGTATCACTTGTTGTTCGGCTACCACAATATTTTCTTTACGTTGACCAATGTATTCCAGTGAGCTTAGTTTATTCCACAAAGCTACTATTACACGGAGAAACTCGTCAACAGTGATCATAGAGGCACTGATGTCATGATGATTGTAAACAACTTCTATGAGGCGTGCAAGCAATTCCTCAAAGTTGCCGGGAGTAACATCCTTCCATTCATAAAAATATTTAAGCAGTTCTTCGCGCTCAGCACCGGGTATGCTTTTTACAGTGCTGAAAAATATATGCGCCATTTCCGAAAAACAGGATACCAGATACACCGGTGGTTGCTGGTAAACTATATTGCGGTAAGAAAAATAAATACGGGCAATATACTCCAGCATCTTTTCGCATAATATTTTTACGTTTTTACCAATGGTCGAAACAGATTCTTTAGAAGTTATCTTATCCAGGATACGAAAAGAAAGTAATTGTAAATTATTCAGTTGATTGCTGAAGTTTTCATAGTATTTAACTAGCTCCGGATGGCTTAGTATTGATGTACACGGAGGTATAAAGCTGATATCCGTTTGCAGGTTATTGCCGTTTTTGATGAATTTACCTACCTCTAAAAAGTGAGAATTCCGGATGTTTACCTGCGATGCCGGTATGATGGTAATATTATATTGTTTATCAACTTCAGGATATCTTAAAGGGATCTCCTCTGGGTCAGGATTGCCACTTGCTACGCGCTCAAAAGGATTAACAGTAAGCAGTACATAATACGTTTCTGAATTTTCTGCGGTATTATCCTGACCAAAGTAATGGGTAAACAGTAATTCAGGGCCTGTTCGCGATATATCAATCCGATGCCCATCGGCAGTTACAGCATTACAATGGTTTATTTTAATCTGTACCTGGTTTGATGCTCTTTCTGTGATCTGTATATCCAACGCTGCAGATTCATTAATAACAGGAGGTAATAAACCAAAGTTATGATTATTGAGTTGCAGGGAATTAGAATCCCTGACAATGTCATGTATGAAATTATCTGTACTGATAAAATGATCGCTGGAAATTTTCATTCCATCTATCCAGTTTACAGGTTTGTTTTTTAACGGACTAAGCATATCATATTTTAATAGGTAGATGTTTTTATACTATTACAGGTAAACCGCCTGATCACCGGTGCGTTCAGGTTCGCTTACAATCTCAGAAACACGTTTGGCATATATTGTGTTTGCCTCGGTGATCTTATTCTCTACAATGTTCAGGTCGGGATCAATAAATTGCCTTCGTCTCCAAAAAGAAGGTTTAATGTAAAATATCCACCTGTAGCTATCGGTTTTATTGACTTTATATTGCACCGGAGCATTAGGGAATTTTAAATTATAATCATCTATAAATTTCTGGAACCATTGACCAAAATTCATATTTGGTGGCGCTTTAGCCTTTACCTTCAGGGGTTCGGGATCATCAGTATTTTTGTACAGATCGAGCTCCAATACCATCAGTTTATCAAAATTGAGGTGCTCCATGCTGATATCTTCGGGCACACGGGGATACTGCCATACTTTGTATATTTCCAGCGGGATACTCATAAAAGCAATGTATGCCCACCAGAAAATGGGGGGTAATAAAAATATGAATATACTGGTAGCAGCCCATAAACCATACCGAAGGTTGTTTAGCCAATCAAACCCCAGTTTAAAAAGATATACACCCAGCAGGCATGATATCAGTGTACAAAAAATAAAGAACCCTTTTTTGTTGAGTAGCTCATTTTCGTGATATTTACCCGCCAGCCATACGTAAACAGAGCCCAGAGTTAAGTAAATAAGCTGGCAAAATAAATAGCCCCAGGGCATAAACTGCAGATCAAGAAAGCCTAGTAAGCCAGGGATACCTAAAATAACAGCAGTTAACAAAATAATAACAATGAGGCGTTTATTGCTTAAGAGTTTATTCTTTTTGTTAATTATGGTCATAATTGCCGCAGCAATCACGAAGATGAGAGGGAAGATAAGATAACGTATAAAAAATGATTTAACGTCCATGATATAATTGTATGTTCAGGTCTATAACAGTCTCAAAAAAATAAATTTGACATAAGTCTAATCAATTACCAATAATTGTGGTTATTGTTTTAAATATTATTTGTAAAAATATTGAAAAATGAAGATCAAAAACCCTAACCTTATCGATACAGATTTTAAAGCTACGGTTATTGCTGCAGAAATTGTTGAGAATGAATTGGTTGACGCTGATGGTATTGTAATATTGCCGGTGGGCCCTCAGCAGCGCGCCTTTGCAAAAGAAATTGCGGGCATTGCTGTCAGTCAAACCGATATCACCAACAAAAAGATACTTCAGGTTCAGGTAAACCGCGATGGGTTGTATGATATGTTGCCTGAAGGCCTTTTTCATAAACCTCCTGCTTCGAGTTTAATGATTACCGAAGAAGAGATGGTTAAGGATATTGTGGACAGGAGAGATGAGGAGAAGCAGACACGGCGCTTTTTTGCGCCATTTGAAGCAGAGGTGAACCACCTGAAAATGATCCTGGAGCTTTATGAGAACCGTTTGGATAAGAAAAATGAGTATGATGATCTGATTAACATATTCTTAAAAGAATGGAAAGAGTTTGGCTGTTTTACCAACAAGCAAATGCTTATTTTAATACATGTTTTGCCGGTGATACATGAGCAGCGTAATAATCTTGTTTTTATAGGCAAAATACTAACCATGTTGTTCAAAACACCCATTTCACTCAGCTATAAACTGGTTACCAGGTCAGGCAAAAAAGAGTTGGGAGGCATGCAAACTTCATTGGGCAAGGCAGCTTTGGGAATAGATTTTATAGCAGGTCAGTTAATTGAGCCCGAAGAAGAGCTATACGTTGCCGTTGGGCCATTGAGCGCCTCAAAAATGATTGATTTTTTACCCGGGGAGCGATCTGCTATCTGTATTGATGTGTTATTGTCATACTTTATACCAATGCAAACCGGGGTAAATGTTAATTTACTGGCCACGCCTGCTTCCAAAAAAATAATAATAGGAGCGCAGCAGGAAAATGCCCGGCTTGGTTATACCACTTATTTGGGTAATTAAACCTGACCCTAATTTTCAATGAAAAGGCGGTAATTATAGTTGATGATGCTCCGCGACTCCAACTTTGATTGTAGCAGGCTTAGTAACGTATCCCATTCGTTGGTTGACAGCTTACTTTCCTCGTGGGGTTTTAAATAGATATCCGTAGTCTTTTTAAATCCTTCTTTTGGATTTGGAGAGATACTTACACCTTTACTAATGCGGATGCTTTTTAACTTGGTACCCAGTTCATACTGGCAAAAACTGGTCAAATCAGCCTGAGTAACAATTCTGTCCTTAGTGGTAAGCCCGTATTTATAGGCTTGTATACGTTCGGTGGCTCCAAGACTATTCCTGCCTCCGATAGAGGTGGTCATCAAACGTAAATTATCTGCTTTTAGCTTTGTTGTCTCAAACTGCTGTAGTCGGGAGCCTTTCCTGATATTATTGGCGCTGTCAGCAAGAGTAGTCCAAAACTGAAGATATAACATACCAGCCTTATTGGCAGGCTTTAAAATGAGATAGTTGATGAGCTCGTGATTGTCTTTAGCCTGGTTTGATTTTTTCTCGATGAGCGAAATGTTTTGCTCAAGTGTTTTTAGTGTTGAGTTCAAAAAATCGTTGCCATAGGCAGCGAAGGCAGCTTTTTCATCCCTGAGCAATTCAAAAAGATACTCAATGATCTGTTGTGCATTCCGGGAGTCAAAACGTTCGGCGCCACCGTTCCTGACAGAGTAACTTCCCTCAAAACTTTGATCAGCCTGGCTATAAGGGATCTCATTATAGTGAATATCCAGATCATCATGCAGGTCCTGAACCGATAAGAAATGATCAAAAGCAGAAGGCTTGATAGGGATGATGTTATTCATCTCTTTTACCCTGAATTTCTGTTCATGCAGTTTACGGCTCATAACCGGGAAACAGTTTAGGTGCAGCTGTAATTCGCTGATCACATCTGGCCTAATCACTGCCGGGAAAACCATTTTTATCCATACGCAAGGCTTAAGTCGTTTCAGGTCTGTTGGTTCAAACCAGGGTTCAAATGATACTGGGAAACTTTTCTTAAGCGGTTCCAGATCATTTAAGCGATCATCTGTAAGCGATATAAAACGGTTCTGGTAATATGATTTTACATCCCGGGTAATTAGGTTAATAATGTTTTGATCATAAAATACCGGTTTGTTTTCACTGGTTTCTTCCTCCTCATATATTAATCCGCTTATTGTATCCAGTTCCTGCTCATCGGTATACAAACGGGTAACGGGTAACAGGTTATAAAAATCGTTATTGGTAGTATACCCTGGCCATTCAAAATATATCCCTGCATTTTGGAGCGTATTAAGTTTTGGATCGGTTTCAATTCCTATCCATAAGGTGTTATTTTCGGTAAAGGATTGTGGCAATGGGCGGGCAATCGAATTTTTTTGCATATCCGGCGTGTGTTCCCAAAGCTGTCTGCCGTTAAATGTGTATTTAATTTCAGCTTTAAAAACTTTGTTTTCGCCGATAGGTGTAAAAAAGACATCCAAAGGTTCCAACGCTGTTTTGCCTGCATCGGGCGAAGCTGTTTTTCGATAGAAGAAATGATTTTTGATACTCAAGGTCTCCGTGTTTTCAACCGGTATACCCTTGAGCAGGGCATGAGCAGGGAGCGGAGCGGTGAGATAGTCTGAGGCGAGGATCCGGGAGATCTTGTTTAGTACCCGGTTTTCCAAGTTTTTAACATCGTTGGAAAGGTTGAACAACTCGGTACTAAGAGCTTCAATCAATAATTTAACCAGCGGGTCAATGTCATTAACGTTCGTGGTGTTCCAGAAGTCCATTGCGTTCCGGAGCATCCTGCCCTTTATTTCTTCTTTTGACGTGAAAAATATTTTGCTCATGTTTAGGTTTTTATGCAGATAAAGGACTCAGAAACAATGATGTGCTGAAGGTATAATGCTCGCCGGTTTTATTGAGCTTCCCTTTTATAACAATCTCTACCCGTTTTTTTATTTCACTTACGTTTCTTAACGGATAAAACTTATTGATCTCACTGATGTGCACATCGATATCAATGTCATAGATTCTTTTTTCAAACTTTTTGATCGATCGAAGGAGTGACTGCCGCAGCTTTTCTTCCCAGATAGTTTCACTTTGTATAAGTTCAAAATCCATATCCCATATCTCACATCCAAACTCAGGGTTATAGCGATGTTCGCCGTACCGGGTAAAAATGATCAGCTCTATATACTGTGAGATAGAGGCCCCCAGATCCTGTGTTTGCATATCTCGCCCCAGGGCAATGTTTTCAAATCTTAACGGCTTGAAATATAGAGGGTTTGGCATATTAAATATTTGATTTATAACTAAGTAATAAAAAAAATCACTTTTTCATAAACATTTCTTTTGCAAAATAGTTGTAGAAATGTTTTAAAGGTTAAGAATATTTTTATTACGCCCTTTATCCTGAATGATTTATAGTGATAGTTAATCAGGATAACTTAAAATTATTATAGCCTCTTAACAATAATATTACAAATACTTAATGAAGCCCGTCAATATAACCGACCTAAATCGAGCCTACAGGATTTTTATAATTTACCTGACTGGGCTATTAGCATTTGCCGTTGTAACCGTTTATTTCTTTTTCTTCACTTCGAGCCGCGAAATGGTATTGTTAAATGCCAAAGTAAAGCAAACCGACCAGCTGGTAGCTATCCGTAATGATATCAACAATAGTTTCGAGATGATTTTGATGCGCATGCAACAGTTGTCGCAATATTCAAAAATGAATTCAGAGGAACTAAATAACCAAACTATCCTGCTTAATGATATTCAGGAGGGTAATCAACATATTCTTGATAAACTCCAGAGCAACCCTTATCCGCTTAAAAGTTTCGACCTGTATAAAAAATTAAGCAATCATATTGCCGCTATAGCTAATGTTAAAGATTCGTTATTTACCACCCGTTTCCAGATAGAAAGTCTTCGTTCGCAATTGGAGTCGTGTAATAAAATAAATAAATCGGCTGTCAGCAAGCTAAGTGGCCGGTTTTCACATTATTAAATTATATGCTAAAGTTCAATTTAAAAGAGCGAAGAGAAAAATTTCTTTTGTTTTTAGGAGTGTTTCTGATAACATCATCCATACTGTGCACAGCCATATTTTATAATTATGACGATGGCGCAACTATATCAAAAGATGAGTTTTCCAAACGGATAGCTGAAGAGGATGAGTTTGAAGCCCTGGTTACACAAGCTATACCTACAGTTGATACTACTTATACCCATATTGCAAAGTTTAACCCTAATGTACAAGCACTTTTTTTGGAAAACGATATTAAAAACTCCATAGGTGCTATTCGTTCGTATTATAACAGACGCCCGTATGATAGCCGGTATAAATGTTTTATTCATGCTTCAAAATTGTTTGAGAACCTGTTTTATGATAAACGCGAACTCACCGGCAATTACAGCGACATTAACCGGCTCAGTAAACTGCTTGATGATTGTAAACTATCAACCCGGCAGTTGCAGCAAAGCCTCGGATCCAGCAGATAAACGTAAAACATCACATCACTATAAAAAACACAAACCTTTAAACCAATGAAAGACGATTACAACAGCGGCCGCCCCGTGGATACCAACAGGCAAACCTATGCCTTTCTATATATTATAGTTGGTATACTCATTATTGCTGCATTGATCTTTTTATTTAAAAGCTCATTATTTGATAAAAGAACAGTTAACGCCCGGCTGTTAAAAGACGAGATATTTTTAAACGAAAACCTGGTATACTCAGACAATACAGCTAATGCTAAAAACTGGGTATGGGAATTTGGCAACGGCGATAAATCAAACCTTCAAAACGGGAGTTATAAGTTTAAACGCCCGGGCGATTACATTGTGCGGGTCACTGTAGACGGTACTTTAAAGCAGCAGTTTCCGGTAAATGTTAAGGATACCATTGTGCAATCTGTTGATACCCTAATGGTTATTAACGGGCCTACTCAGGGTATTGTTAATGAACAGATCAGGTTAGAAGCACAGGGGAATGCCAGGATATATGAATGGTCATTTGGCGAAACCGGCAGGGTTGACGTTAAAGGATCTACCGCTTTATATACCTACCATAATCCCGGAACCTATTTTATAAAACTCAGTACCGATAAAAGTAAACACCCGGTTTATCACCGTATGCTGATATCAAACCCCGATTCAACAGTTAACGCTATTGTAACACCCGGCGAAGGCGAACGCAAAGTGATTGATGATATCCGGGCGCATTTGCAGGCCATTGCCAACGGGGCCGATTTTAATACCAATTACTATTACCTCGTTAACAAATATTTCTGCGGCGATGAAAAAGTAACCGTTAACCTGGAAACCAACGGTGATAGTAAACAAACCGACTTTTACTCGTATTGTATGCGCCTCACTTTTGGCGGGGGTATTAATATTGATGAAGCCCAGGTAACCTTAAGAGCCAAGTCGAGCTGTTCAAGTATGCTTACCGTTAAACAGCATTCATCAACCTCGAATGGCGCTCCAAGACGGGCCAAATAATAAAACCATTATCAATGAACCTAATATATGCACCTATCAAAATGAAAAATATTTTAATAATGTTACTGCTGCTTTCCTGCTTTTCGGTGAATGCGCAGTCGCCGGTTTCCATCAGTAAGAAAGTAGTAACACTGCCCGCGGCATTTGAAAAGCCGAATGAAAACACCAATATCTATAACAGCGCTGATAAGACCGGTTTGCCATGGATAGTTTTCTCTGACCGCGACGAGAACTATACTTATACCTCACCAGGAGGTACGCTGATCATGAAAAAGCTAAAATTCATGGATCCGTTTTATGTAAGTGAGGAAAGAAATGGTTATATAAAATTGATCAAATATCAGCCCGGAATGGTACAGGGCCGTAAGCTCACCAATAAAAAATCAAGCCAAAGCTATGGCTGGATCAGTAAATCGAAAGTTTTATTGTGGCAATCGGCATTCATTAACCAGGGTACCTATCCCAGTAAATATATAGCGGTTATCAGTGGTAAAAATCCGCTCTTGATGCCCGATTTTTATTACGACAAAACAGATTCCTTATATGTATTTACCTCACCAGAACTGGAGCGTAAAAAAACAAAGCTTGCTTTAAATAACATCGTGTATGTATTCAAAAAATCAGACGATGGTAAAAAGATGCTGGTAGGTTCTGAAGGACAGCTTGTAGCCGACAGCGCCGCCCGTAGCGTTTATGGATGGGTAGCGGCCGATGCGTTACATAACTGGGGTAACCGTTTATACATTGGCTCGGCTAAAAATAATATTACCGATGCTGACGATTCAGCAGCAACGGCTATTAATCAGGCCATATTGGTAGCAGCCCCGCCAGCTACCAGCACCTATTTTAAATTTGATCCCCTGATAACACCGGATGAGCCTGTACTGCGGAGTTTACCGGTAATTACCGGAAATGCACTAAGCCAAAATGATAAATTAGGAACCGGACTGGCGGTAGATGTGTATGACAAATCGAATAATAGCATTCTTAATGTTAAGGGTGGTCATCTCAAATACCTGGATTATCTCAACATCCGTAAAAATATCCATCATATAAATGTTGTTTTTGTGGTTGATGGTGGCAGTACCATGCGTAGCTATTTCTCCGGAATAACCAGTACTATTCAATCGTTTGAAAACATATTTAATGCCCATGCAAAAGGTAATCAAATGATGTACGGTGGCGTGGTATACAGAAACGCGCAGGATTGCCCCTCAGGCGGTATCAATAAAATGAACTTTACAACCGATTACCGGGAACTTGTAAAGTATTTTGACAAACAAGCATCCGTAACCAATGGCTGTGGTACTACCTTGCAAAACCAGCCGGTGTTTGAGGGAATAAATACGGCTTTAAGCCTCTTTAAAGGGCATACCAACGAAACCAACCTGATTGTACTTATAGGTACCACCGGGTCGGCAGATTATAATGCAGATGATATTGCCAATGAAGCCGATCAGGTAGCTGCTGCTGATGCCCGTTTACTGGCTATACAGGTATTTAGTGATTACAATCCTATCTATAATGATTTTGTGATACAGGCCAGGCGAATTGTTTCGCAATCAGCTATAAAACTGGCTGATCTTAAAAAACAACGTATGATCACAGGCGAAGGCTTAAGCAATGTACAACAGTTCAATACTTCGCTTTCCGATTCGATCTCCTTTTACCTGGATTATCCTAAAAACAGTATGATACAGGGTGCCGTTGTTTTTCCACCAAAAGGTGTTGTAAAAACCAACCAGGCTATGCGTTTATCAGTTGATCGTTTGATGCGGGAAACAGATTATGATATCACAACACAGGTACATGCACTGGATAGTGCCTTCAGGCTTACCGGGCGCGAAAATCGTTATGTACAACCAGGAGTAATTGCGCAGGTAAGCCCGGTAGCGAACGACCTGGGTAATGATATGCCGCATAACGCCTTTAAATATTTCATTAATGCGCAGCTACCGGCAAATGTTGTAAGCCAGCATCCGGGGCAATTACAATATTTATTGATATTAAACGAACAGGAGTATAACCAGTTAACCGATATCTTGTCATTGATGATAGGCGAAAACCTGCAGCAGGATGCTTCTGATTATCGTAAAAAATTGTTCAGGAACTATGTTGATATCATCCGGAAACGATTAAACCAAAAAATGTCAAAAGGCGATATTAAAGATATGGCCTTAGGTACCTACTTTAAAACGGTTACTGGCTTGCCTTTACCGGGTAAAAATAGTTTCCTGAATACCAAAGTTGCCGATTTAAGGGGCGATATGCCGCAGGCACAGTTTGAGGCATACATCAAATTCTTGGTGCATAGCAGCGAACGGGTTAAGCGCTCGGTGTTGGTTAACCAGCATTTTACATCAAACGGCAAAACTTATTTTTACGTAACCCAGGCCAATTTGCAATAGCATGAATGTAGTTAATCTCAGCGAATCAGTAAAAACGGCCGTTAGGGTGGCGCAGTCTCTTGCAAAGGAGTATCACCATAAAGAGTTTGGGCCGGCGCACCTGTTAAAAGGCTTAATGCATCAGGAAGTAGGCCTGCGTGGCATGTTACAATCTTTGGGTAAAGACGCTGCCTATATACAGGATTGGGCCGATGTGAGGATAGAAGAGTATGCACCGGCCATTACCGTACCCGACGAAATGCTGGGAAATAACGCCGTTAGGCAGGTGTTTGAAGAGGCCGATAATGTGCGTATTAAACTTGGGGTTGATCTGATAACTCCGGTTTGTGTACTTATTGCCCTGGTTAAACCTAATGTTGGTTTTGATGTGAACCAGCTTAAATCGTTCCCTGTAAAAGAAAAGGAACTGCTGGATATTTACCTGAGCAACGAGGAGATACAGCAAGCGGTACAAACAGCGGGTAATGAAGGTAGCGATAGTGGACATACCCCAACAAAGTCAAACAGTGCTTTGCTGAAATATTGTATCGACCGTACGGAACTGGCCCGGCGAGATAAGATAGACCCTATTATTGGCCGCGAGCGGGAAACCCGCATGGTTATGGAGATATTGAGCCGCCGTACCAAGCCTAATGTGATGATAACCGGCGATGCCGGGGTAGGTAAAACGGCGCTGGTTGATGGTTTCGCTTTAGATATTGTGAATAACCAGGTGCCTGATTCACTAAAGAATGTACAACTGTATGAGTTGGACCTGGGTTCATTAATAGCCGGGGCATCCTACAAAGGAGAGATCGAAGACCGACTCAAAAACATTTTGCGGGAGCTGAAACAGCTGGATAAGGCCATTCTGTTTATTGACGAGATACACACATTATTAGACAATAAAGGCCCGATAGGTGGCGGTGTAGGCAATTTGCTTAAACCCGAATTGGCCCGGGGCGAAATAACCGTGATAGGCGCTACTACTATTGATGAATACCGCAAAGTTATTGAACCCGAACAAGCATTTAGTCGCCGGTTTGAAGTATTGCAGGTAAATGAGCCGGATACAGCCACAGCTATAAAAATGCTGAAAAAGCTGGTGCCCCGTTATGAGGTACATCATAATCTGAAAGTGGATGCGAATGCCGCGGAAGAGTGTGTTCGGTTAGCACAGCGCTACCTGAAAGACAGGCGCCTGCCAGATGCCGCTTTTGATCTGCTCGACCGTACTATGGCCGCTATCCGCCTAATGAATGATACTTCGGTAACCTCACTGACCGAACTGCGCACCCGTTTTGAGGAGCTTAAAAACAGCCAGGATGATCCGGAGCTGATCATATCCTACAAATGGTTATATTCTTTACTCCGTAATAAAATCAGCGCGGTATTACTAGGGCAACTGGAGGATGAAACCCAGGTAGAAAGCCTGGAAACACCCGAAGAGTACAATGCTTATTTCGAACGGAATATAAGCCAGTTGGAAGCTCTGGCCGGCAATAAAACCGAAATTGTTGATAAGCAGGATATCGCAGCTATCATATCTTATAAAACAGGCATCCCGCTAGGCAAGATACAGGCCCAGGAAAAAGAAAGGCTTTTAAATATGGAAGGCTTTTTAAAGAAACGCGTGGTAGGGCAGGATCAGGCTCTGAAAGCTGTATCAGATGCTATCCTGGAATCGCGAAGCGGTTTAAATAAAAAGGGACAGCCCATCGGTTCGTTCTTTTTACTGGGGCCAACCGGTACAGGTAAAACAGAGCTGGCTAAATCAATTGCCGAGTTTTTATTCAACGATGAAAAAGCCATGATCCGCTTTGATATGTCGGAGTTTAAGGAAGAGCATTCCGCGGCTTTATTGTACGGAGCGCCTCCGGGATATGTAGGTTATGAAGAAGGTGGTCTTCTGGTAAATAAGATCCGCCAGCAGCCATATTCGGTGGTGTTATTTGATGAAATCGAGAAAGCACATCCTTCGGTATTTGATATCTTTTTGCAGATACTGGACGAAGGCCATATGCATGACAGATTAGGCAAAGAGGGTGATTTTTCCAACGCACTGATCCTGTTTACTTCCAATATCGGCAGTGAGTGGGTTGCCGGCGAAATACAAAAAGGCAATATGCCCACATCATCGCAATTAATGGAAGTGATGGGTAAAAATTTCCGTCCGGAGTTTTTAGCGCGTTTGTCTGAAATTGTACCATTTGCCCCAATATCCGAAGAAAATGTAGTCCGGATATTTGATATACAACTCAAAAGCCTGGTGTTGGCGCTCGAAAAAATGGGCATTGGCATGCAGATCAGTGATGAAGCTAAAAGTATGCTGGCTTTGAAAGGTTTTACGCCCAAATACGGCGCAAGGCAATTATCGGGTGTGATACGTAACCAGCTGCGTAGACCTATTTCACGATATATTATTTCCGGGGAGTTAAAAAAGGGAAATAGCGTGATCATAAGTAAAAATACAGACAGCGATGAGCTGTTATGGGATATTAAGTAACTCTTTTTGAAAGAATTAAGGCACGGTAAAACAATTTGCAAGTAATTACATTATTAATATTTACAATTCTATACTTATCATTTAATTAAGAAACTATGTTTAACTACGAAATAGGAGGAAACGAGAAGAAAGTCGATACCTCAGAAGCATTTAATGATATAGCCCCTAATAAAACATTATTTATCCAGAAACTAACAGATAACGAGCCGCTTAGACCCGAAAAGGTAGAAGGATTGAAAAATGTGGAAGAGGTATTTGGACACTACAAACCCAAAGTTAATGTCGCGTTTGATAAAATAGACGGATCAAACGTAAATGAAACTTTTCATTTTGCTAATCTGGGCGATTTTGCTCCCAAAAGATTGGTTCAGCAAAGTAATTATCTGCGTAAGCTCAATATTCAGCGCGAAATGTATCAGAATATTATTAAGCAGTTAAAAACAAATAAAACGTTAAAAACAACCCTTGATAATGCCGAAACCAAACAGGCTTTTATTGACGCGCTGAAGGGTATAGTTAAAGAGTTGGAGCAATAATAACCTAAACAAATAAAAACACGATCATGGCAACACCCAACGAGCAGATACTTAATGATCAGTCATCTGGTCAGGCTTATAAACCCAAAGAAAAAGAGGAGCTATCGCTATCATCAAGTCTTGAAAAACTTTCACGAGTAGGTGGTTTCGACCTGCTGGAAGCTACTATTGAAGGTTTGCAGAACCTTAACCCCGAACGCAAAGCCCGCAAGCAGATATTTTTAACCGATGATGAAAAGAAAACGGAGCGCGAAGAGTTAAAATTAAAACTTAACCAATGGATTGATGCCCTGGAAAATGGTGATTCGGTAAGTAACATCATTGAAAAAAGCACCGAAAACCTGCAAAGTACCGAAGAGAACCTAAACCAGAACCTATTAAATACGCTACAGGCCACACGCGAACTGGAACAGGCTTACCGCTCGGTTCACTTGTTTTATAAAAATACCGAGGCTGATAAATTGAAAAACGTGGTGGTGATGAATGCCTCGCTCGATCAATTGAAAGAGCTGGATAATCCACGTTTTATAGAGTTTACCGCCAACGAATTAAAACAAAATTACGATCGTTTGGACCTGCGCCAAAACTATTCTATACTAGTTATTCCTGGTTATCTGGGTTCCAATAAAGTAGTGGAGCGCTGGTCAAAAATTGCTTATGATAACAAGGTAATGCTGGTTACCGATTTTGCCGATCTGGAACAACCGGATGACGTGGTGGATTTGTTTACCGCAGCCAACTTAACCGGTGGCGATGCCTTTAAATCAAACACCATCATGACCTGTAACTGGTTGGTAGGTAGGGGCAAAGTGTCAGAAGCAGGTGAAGAAGAAGATCTGTACGTACCAGGCTCAGCAGCCTTGGCCGGTAAAATGTACTATACCTTAATGTCGCAGGTTACCGCCGGTAAAAAACACGGTGCGGTAAATGAGGTTGATGGCGTGCGGTTTGATTTGAAGAAAAGCGAAATATCACACCTGGAGCGTGTAGGTTTGGTGCCTATGGTTAATGAATATGGTAAGGTAATGGCATTTTCGGCCAAAACATTATTCAATGGCGATAATATTGGTTTGCAAACCTACTCTGTGGTTCGGGTATTTGATTATATCACCAAAGTACTGTTCGATTTTTTGAACCGCCGTGCTTTTGAAAACTGGAACTCTAAAACCGAGCAGGACCTGCGCTCGCAAATCGTAAAGTTCCTCGATAATATTCAGGGCCCCGACAGGCTGATCGAGCGTTTTAAAATTGTACGTTTCGAACGCGATGAGCAACAGAAAGACCGTATACACCTGGATATTAATATCACCCCATACTTTCCGGCTAAAAGCTTCGTGGTAAAGCTTGATGGTCAAAAAGGTGAAGATGACAGCACCACTTGGGATACCGAATATAAACAGCAATAATAAAAACAAAAGAGCCATTTAGCATCTGTTAAGTGGCTCTTTTGTTTTATGTTAATTTAAGTTCGCCGTCAGCTTTATTTATTGTTAAATACTGGCTATGTTTGTAGCCAATGAGGCAACTATTGATTATTAATGCAGACATTAATAAAGGCGAAAATACCGCCGCATTGATTGGCGCTTATAAAGATGGGGCGGAAGCAGCCGGCACTGTTGTAAAAGAGCTGGTTATTGCCGATTTAAAATTTAACCCCAATAAACAGTTTGCCCTGCCCAATACTGATACCGAGCCCGATTTGCTGCAATCCATCAGCATGTTAAAATGGGCTACACATATCGCTATTTTTTGCCCTGTTTATAAAGATTCCATCAATACCCGCATCAAAGGCTTTTTTGATCGCATATTTATGCCCGACCAGGTATTTATAAGTCCTGCCGGGCGTATGGATATTAACTTTAGTGGAAAATCTGCCAGAATAATATCTATACTGGATGAGCCGGCCTGGGAAGATTGGCAAAAAAATCAGCACCCTACTTACTTAGCTATCAAAAAGGGAATTCTCGAAAAACGTCAGATAAAACCCGTGCATACCAGCACTATAGGGCATCTATACTCCCTGCAAAACGAATACAGCAAAAAGTGGCTGCAAAAATTATATTCGTTTGGGTTAAAACTTATTTGATAAAAAAAATAATATTCGCAAAACAATAATAATTCTTATTTGTAGTTATAAGGGATACAGAAAAACTGTATTCTTTTAAATTATTAACCTTTAAAATTTATCGTTATGGCTTTCAAAGCAAGATTAAATTTTTCGGGCAAGGATTACGATGTTCTTACTTGCTCGTATGCGCTTAACCGCGATGTTGATTCAAAAGGACGCCCATCTTCCGGCGTTTATGGTGGTACGATCGATATCGAGATCGAATCAACCGAAGACACTTCCATCATCGAGTCGATGGTAAACAACCAGTACAAACCTATTGCAGGTACTTTGCTGATCAAAAAATCTGAAGAAGATGCTAAAATGAAAGAGCTTTCTTTTGAAGATGGTTACATTGTAAAGTATTCTGAAGGGATTGACATTACTGGATCTACTCCAATGAGCCTAAAATTTGTAATCTCAGCACGCAAGCTTAAATTAGGCAGTGCCGAGCATGTAAATGACTGGCCGGGCAAAAATTAAATTAATTAATTTTTTTGACCAAATTGTACCGGTGCTTTAAGCACCCTGTTATTTTTTTACTTTAAAATTTTTAGAATCATGGCTTTCAAAGCAAGAATTAGTCTCGGATCATCAAAAGAATTTGATGTGCTGCAATGCAGCTTTTCGTTAAACAGAGATGTGGACGCAAAAGGCCGTCCGTCATCTGGTGTTTACGGTGGTACCATACAAGTTGAAGTAGAATCAACTGAAGATACCTCGGTTATCGAATCAATGGTTAATAATCAATACAAACCAATCAACGGAACTATCACCTTCAAAAAATCAGACGAAGACGCCAAAATGAAGGAGTTGACTTTTGAAGAAGGTTACATTATCCAGTATAACGAAGGCATATCTATCATTGGTAACAACCCAATGTCATTAAGCTTTGTTATATCGGCACGTAAACTAAAAATGGGCAATGCCCAGCACGAAAACGACTGGCCTAAATAAGCCGTTGTTTATATGAACTGAAAATACGGAGAAAGTAAGTAAAAGTATTTTCTCCGTATTTTTTTAGTTTGTTCTTATTTATTTCTTTGATACACCTATGAAAAAGAAGAAAAGAATAACGCGTGCACCTGTACCTACCACTAAAAAAAAGGTAAAAAAGTCATCCATACCAACGGCTATGGAATACTTGTTGCTTTTTAATACCTGTGTAATAAACAAAGAAAAAGTTGCCCAGGTTGATAAAATAATTGACGAAAATGTAACCGTAAACCGTACTCGGTATGAAAACATATCAAGCCTGGTTCGGTTAGGTAATGGTACTTTATTTCCGCCGGCAAATAAAAACCTGTTTGCTTCCAGCTATACTTCTTATTTTGACAGATTTAATGCGGGTTCGCTTAATTTGTCAACAGTAGGCGCAGCACAACCCAACAGCTTGTTAAATGTTGGAGCGCAGCCGCAAACCAATACTATTTTTGGTAACAATTTTTTTGACAGCACCAGTTTATTGGGCGGCGATGTTTATTCGCCGGTTAATTTTTTCGGTGGTGGATCTTCTATCCCCTGGTATTTTATTGCCTGTGTACATTACCTGGAATGCTCATTCAGCTTTAAAAAGCATTTACATAACGGCGATCCTTTAAGTGGTTACACAGTGCAAGTACCTGCACACCGGCCAAAAGTTGGGCATGGTCCACCGTTTACTTTCGAAGAGAGCGCGGTTGATGCCCTTAAATTGATGAAATACGATAAAGTAAATAATTGGAGCCTGCCTTTCATACTGCAAAAGCTGGAAGGTTACAACGGTTTTGGCTATGCCGGTAAGGGAATTCATTCACCATACCTCTGGAGTTTTTCCAACCATTACACCAAAGGCAAGTACGTTAGGGATCGTGTTTTTGATGCTAATGCCGTATCGCAGCAGCTGGGCGCTGCGGTCATATTAAAAAGAATGGAAGACAGGGCCATTATCAGTATACCAAGAAGTTGATCATGATAAAAAAGATCACATATATTTTGGTTTGTCAGCTTATGATGCTGGCTTGTGCTACCACAGGTTGCAAGGGTAATACGTCTGCGCAAAATAAGTCAGCGGATAGTATTGCTTCTAAAGGACAACAGGCTGATCAGGTTGTTAAAACAGATAACCCTACTAAAAATAATGATGAACAACAATTTAGGGCGTTTCTTAAAAAGTTTAAAACCGCGGTAAAAACAGGAGATAAAACACAGCTAAAAACCATGTTTTATTTTCCGCTGCAAACACAACCTCAATGGACTGCCGAAGATATGAAGTCAACCACCATAAATCCGGCAGAGGGCTTGGTGAGCGTTGCCGAGTATCCGAAATATGAAGAAACTATTTTTAGTAAAGATGCCTTGCGGTTAATACCCCAAAGCCGGGAGGATGATCTGTCTGAAATTGATAATACAACAACCGAAAATTACTACATCACCTTAAAAAAAGCAACTGATAAAGGCAGCACCTTATATGAGCTGCAACAGCAGTACGAACAAAAAAATGGCAAAGAAACCTCGTTTGGTTTTGTGTTTGGGAGGATAAAGGGCCAGTATAAAATTATAAGTTATTTCTGCCCATGGCCACTTAAAGACTAAGGGATTATCTACCAAATTATGGAAAAGAAATTAATAGTTGATATCAACATAGAAGGGACTTCGATAACTCACTTTTCAACATTTAACCTTGATCAGCGTTTTAACGAGCACCACACGTTCCAGTTACGATTTAACCACGACCAGGTTGAAGAATACAACCAGGTAACACTACAAAACTCCAAAGATTTTATCGGGAAAAACATAACGGTACAATTTGGTGTAGCCAGTGGGAGCGAAAACATTTTTAGCGGTATAGTAACCAAAGTAGAGCTATCGCAGAGCCATGGTTTTCATGGGGATATCCTGGTAAGCGGCTTTAGTCCGGGCATACTGATAGACCGTGGCCCCGACCTGGGCTCGTATCTGAATAAAGATCTGAAAACGATCATCCAGCTGGCCACGCAGGATGCCCCTCAAAACGATCTGAAGTTTAGCATCAAACCCACCAATACTTCACCGATAGATTACCTGATCCAATACCGGGAAAGCGATTACGATTTTATCAACCGGCTGTCGGCCGAATACTATGAGTGGTTTTACTACGATGGCCAAAAACTGAACTTCGGTAAACCAGATAAGCTGGAAGAAGTAAGCCTGATCTACGGTAGAGATTTGCACAGCCTGCAATACGCCATGCAGATAGCCCCGCTAAAACAAAACAAATTTGCTTATATCCCCAAACAGGACGAATTGCTGAAAGCCGAACCGCAGGGCGGTGCAGGCAGTAACCCGGATGTATCGCATGCGATAAGTGCCTCGAACAAAGTATTCAGCAAGGTATTCAATGGCCCGATGGAAGTACGGGTGAACTCGCAAAAAGAGATCAGCGATTTTGTAAACAACGAGCAAAAGGCACAGATAGCCGAACTGGTGAACATCATCGGCAATGGGGATAACCCGCAGGTAGGTCTGGGCAAAGTATTAAACGTAAGCACCAGCATGCGTGGAGCCACGAGCTTCGAATTGCAGGATTTTGGCAAGTTCCTGGTCACAGCGGTATATCACCAGATAGATGGCGTGGGCCACTACCAGAATACCTTTGAAGGCGTAACAGCCGACACGGAACGGCTGCCGGTAAACGAAGCAGCCAAACCCAACCCGGATATGCAGCTGGCGGATGTAACCGACAATAACGACCCGAATAAACAGGGACGTATCAAGGTAAAATTCAAATGGCAGTGCCAGTCGAACGACGATACCGAATGGCTGCGGGTGGTAAGTCCTAACGCGGGTAGTGGCGATACGGGTAAAAACAGAGGGTTTTTAGTTGTCCCTGAGAAAGGCGACCAGGTTATTATTGCTTTTGAAGAAGGCAACATAGCCCGGCCAGTGGTCATGGGAAGTGTTTATCATAGCAATAACGTAGATAGCGGCGGCTTTACCGACAGCAACATTAAAGGGATGACATCACGAAAAGGAAGCCATTTGCAATTTAATGATGCAGAGCATGCTTTGGCGCTGGCCACATCTGGCGCTAATATGCTGCACGTGCATGAAGGGCAGGGATTGGTTCAAACTACAGCCAAAAAAATCATCGCTCATCAAACTGGTCAAAACGCGATGGTAATGAATAGCGACGAAGGACTTATTGGCGTGTCTGCATTGAAAAAGATCATACATGAAACTGGGGGCAATGGTGTCGAAATAGAAAATCAAAACGGATCTATAATAATATCAGCCAAGCAATCAATAACAATCCAATGTGGCAACAGTAAAATTACGTTAACTCCGGAACAGATAGTTATTGATAGCAAAAACACTTTTATAAACTAAGATGAACAACGATAAAAGATTTAGTTTTTTAATGGACGATGATGATCTGAGCCAGCCTCTTGATCAATCATCTACAGCTACACATAGCAGTAATCGATGGAGTTTATTGGGAGGGGATGATATGCAATCTAAAAACGAACCGGCTATTGTTGAAGAATCTTTTGAAAAAAAAGAAGGGGCACTTTTTAAAGAAGGAGAATCTATCTACAGAAGTGAGCAGCTAACCGTAATTAAACTGGACGGCATTATTGAAAATCACGCCGAAACCAAGTTGGAATATCATATAAAAAAATATGTGACCAATAACCAATATATGGTAGACGTGGTCCTAACTGATAGTGTTTTAACAGTACAGCCATCTTATTTACAGGATAGCTCGAATGTGCTTAGTGAAATAGACCGTATTAAAAGTAATGTATCTGTAGTGGTAGATAAAACTACCGGCAAAATAAAAAGCATTACTAATATGGATGCTATCAGACAAAAATGGATGGCTTTTAAGCAAAAAATACAGGATAATACCTCCTTTTTGAAGACACCTGAAATTAGAAAAAATCTGGAGTTGTATCTTACCGAAACAGAAAAGCAAATAAACGAAGAGAGCATTTTACTGGAACTTAAAACGCGTCCTTTTTTTGAGCTGTTTTTTGATACCTATCTGGTGAGCAGTAATCTTTCATTTAACCCTTACAGAAAACTTTATTACTCACAATTATTTGATCGTTTACCTGTGGATTTCGATGTTACACAGATGGTACTAAATGAAACCCCATCTCATATTAATATATCAAAACAGGCCAAACTAAACGGTAATAGCCCGCATATAAAGGATTTTGAGAGGATATACGACCATCGGTATAAACCTAAAATAGGCTATATGTTTTCTGAGTACAATTATGAGCATAATACCGATGCAGTATACAATTGGGATAATAATTTACTGGATGGGGCAAGCATGCGCATAACAGAAGAAGTTAAAAATAATATCGAATTATTTGTTGACTACAAAATAAGGAGAATATCATAATGGGAAGTTCTTATTTACCATCGGGCGTACTGGTTAACTGCACACTCATGACAGTAACGAAACCGCAGAACCTGGGTATATCACGCTCCAAAAAAGATGTTAAAATTATCAGGAAGAGTGCTTTGATATTAAATATAGATGATAAAAAAATCAGCGATACTTTTAAATGTAAATCACCGGCTAAATTCTTTGATGGATTGGCATCAATGTGCTTGGGTATTGCTGTGGGGTTATTGGCAGTTGCTGCTGCCGTGGTAATAGTTGCTGCTATCGTTGGCACAGGTGGCGTTGCGGGGGTAATAATTGCCGGTATGGCAGAGGCTGCAATAACAACTGCTGTGGTTGGCTCTCTTGGCGCTGCCCTGGTTAGTCCTATATCATACCTTATTGGCGAATATAAGCAAGCTCATGAATGTGATTGCACGCTGGATGCCGGTTCTATGTGGATCGATCAGCACCCGCACGTAACCATAGACGGAAAAAAAGCCATTCTTCAAAAATCTATCTTAAAGTGTACCAAAAAGGGGCTCATACAACCATTTATAGATAGTGCGATAGCCAACGAAGTAGCTCTGAAATTTTCAGCCAATAATAATAAAGAATTAGACGAACATAATGAGCAACAGCTTTGGATGGGTATTGTAAATGGTTTTAGTACCCTTGGCGACCCCTTAGGTACTGCTATTGGAGTTGCGTTTGCCGGTTATGAATATTATGATGGCAATGATGATGAGACATTAGCTAACGAGAGCGCGACAGAAGAAGACGATAATAAAACCGACTGGCATAACGGCACACGCGATAACACGGTGGGTACAGTGGCAGGGGCCGGTAAAGGCACCAAAGATGTAGTAGAGGCCATTACCGAGCAAAACAAAACAATTATAAGAGAATTAATGGACCAGGGAGCCAGCTATGAAGTAGCCAGCCAGTTGACCGGTTTTGGCGAAAAAACCTTTGGCAGCGAATTTTTACATACAGGCGTTGGTTTAGGTGTTGGTTTAGGTTTTGGTGTTGCCGGTGCTGTTGGTAATCATTATATAGCTAAATATTATAAAGATAAGAAGGTGGAGCTAATCAGAGAAGTGAAAGAAATTGGTAATGAGGCCGCCGGAAAAGACGCTGAAAATAACATCGGCATAATAGCCAATAAAGGGAAAAGTTAAACACATGAAAAAAATACTCTTAATATCTGCCGGGAGTTTATTGGCCATAGGATTACTATTTGGCCGGTTTATCGGTAGGTTTTTTGTTGATAAATTGGATAATAAGGATACCAGCGTAAATGATGGGCAGGCATTTGCCGATAAATACATCAATAATTGTGATTCTGTTAGTTTGGTAATGAGTAATTATAAAGACTCGACAAGCTATTTTAAAGTAAAAGGAAAATCAGACTTGTCTTCGGCAGACAATACAGCTTACGTGTATCAGCACAAATTGTTGTTCTATGATGAAGCTCAAAAAAAGTTTTTCTGCATTTTTTACTTTTTTAATAAGAATACTTATGATGAGGTTTTTGGCCATTATGCCGCAGTAGATATGGATAAAAAACAGGAAAAAATAATTGGTATGGTTAATAAAACAGAACTGGCCGACCCAACTTATGGAACAAAAGAAAAGCCCATTCCTGTCCTATATTTTCATTCACCAACAGCCGATAATGCCGAAAATGATTCATTTTTTAACATTGTTCAGGAAACACATGAATTTAAAGGCGATGCTGCCCAATTTAAAGCATGGTTATTTCATTACAATGCATGGCATTATCTGTCTTACATAAAAACCAAGGAGGATTTTAAAAAAATGTTTGGTGATACTAAATCATGAAGTGTCGGGTATCATGTACTCATCAAAAATTACAAGTCAGTTCAAAATATAATCTAAAAAAAATGTGATATATACCCTCATGCAATATTGCTTTTGAGGGAGATAATAAAGTGATAAATTATTTCTGCCCGGGGCCAGTTGATGGCCCCAGGGCTTACATACCTGGGAATTATGGAAAAGAAATTAATAGTTGATATCAACATAGAAGGGACTTCGATAACTCACTTTTCAACATTTAACCTTGATCAGCGTTTTAACGAGCACCACACGTTCCAGTTACGATTTAACCACGACCAGGTTGAAGAATACAACCAGGTAACACTACAAAACTCCAAAGATTTTATCGGCAAGAATATAACGGTACAGTTTGGGGTAGCCAGCGGGAGCGAAAATATTTTTAGCGGTATAGTAACCAAAGTAGAGCTATCACAGAGCCATGGTTTTCATGGGGATATCCTGATCAGCGGTTTTAGTCCGGGCATACTGATAGACCGTGGCCCTGACCTGGGCTCGTACCTGAATAAAGATCTGAAAACGATCATCCAGCTGGCCACACAGGATGCACCCCAAAACGATCTGAAGTTTAATATCAAACCCACCAATACTTCCCCGATAGATTACCTGATCCAATACCGGGAAAGCGATTACGATTTTATCAACCGGCTGTCGGCCGAATACTATGAGTGGTTTTACTACGATGGCCAAAAACTGAACTTCGGTAAACCAGATAAGCTGGAAGAAGTAAGCCTGATCTACGGTAGAGATTTGCACAGCCTGCAATACGCCATGCAGATAGCCCCGCTAAAACAAAACAAATTTGCTTATATCCCCAAACAGGACGAATTGCTGAAAGCCGAACCGCAGGGCGGTGCAGGCAGTAACCCGGATGTATCGCATGCGATAAGTGCCTCGAACAAAGTATTCAGCAAGGTATTCAATGGCCCGATGGAAGTACGGGTGAACTCGCAAAAAGAGATCAGCGATTTTGTAAACAACGAGCAAAAAGCACAGATAGCCGAACTGGTGAACATCATCGGCAATGGGGATAACCCGCAGGTAGGCCTGGGCAAAGTATTAAACGTGAGCACCAGCATGCGCGGAGCCACAAGTTTCGAATTGCAGGATTTTGGCAAGTTCCTGGTTACAGCGGTATATCACCAGATAGATGGCGTAGGCCACTACCAGAATACCTTTGAAGGCGTAACAGCCGACACGGAACGGCTGCCGGTAAACGAAGCAGCCAAACCCAACCCGGATATGCAGCTGGCGGATGTAACCGACAATGCCGATCCGGACGGACATGGACGTATCAAAGTAAAGTTCAAATGGCAATGCCAATCAAACGATGTTACAGAATGGTTAAGGGTAGTTGCCCCGGATGCCGGTACTTCTGACAAAGTAAGTAAGAACCGGGGATTTGTTTTTATTCCGGAAGTTGGCGACCAGGTTTTGGTTGCCTTTGAAGAAGGTAACATCGCGCGCCCTATTATTATAGGCAGTATGTTTAGTGGTAAAACGGGTAGCGGTGGTAACCAAAACAATAAAGTGAAAGCACTTACCACCCGGAGCGGTAATACGGTGATATTGGATGATAGTAATGGCAGTGTTAACGTTAAAGACCCTAGCGGTAATGTGGTTACCCTTAATGGCGATGGAACGGTGACCATTTCTGCTCCCAATACCATTACCCTGGTATCAAAAGATATCAATATAAACGCCGGCAATAGCATAAACATAACGGCAGCGCCTGCTAAAGAAGGCGGTGGCGATGGCATAATTAGCATGATGGCCAAAAAATCCATCGGGGTTACTGCTCAGGATGAAGGAATTACCACCAATGCCAAAAAAGACATTTCGTTTACCAGCGAAACAGAGAGTGTAAAACTATCAGCTACTGCAAAAGATGTAACGATGGATGCGCCTGCTGGTAAAATTTCAGCTTCGGGCAAAACGGCCGAGATCAGCTCAACTGATAAAATGCATATCGATGGTGGTAGTTTGGCGCATATCATCGCAGCTGATGTGGAAATTAATCAATCCTGATCATGAAGCTATCATTTAGAACCGATTTTGAAAATGCATGGTATCAGGTTACATCGTCTAACCGTACCATTGCCGGTACAAAAGTATTAGAGTTTGTACAGGACCGATGGGTACAGATACAACTGATCAACGAGGATGAGAAGCAAAGGGTTTTTGAATACACTTTGCTTGATCAAACCATGGAAGGATCAGCACTGATTCATGACTGGGCTGCTGATATGGAATGGCTGCAATCGCCGGTACAGGTTATTACCAATCTGGAAGGAAAATTTATTGGTATTGATAATTTTAGCAGCTTTTTAACGCAATGGAATAATGGCTACCGGGCAAAAATTGCCAATAAATACCAAAATCGCGAAGGTATTCAAGTAATGCTTGCCGAAACCGAAAAGTTGCTGAAAGATCCCAAACGCTTTTTGCAAAATTTTATGGGTTATAGTCATTATCGGTGTTTTTTTCAACCTTTTTATAAAGAGCTGGAGAATGTCGAAGAATATCCGGTATTGCTTAAGAGCTTTTTTGGTTTGGTTGATCTCCCCTTGATCATTAACGCTCATAACGAGCAGACGGGCGACTGGATAAAAACAACCAATAGTGCAGAGATCGATAACGAAAAGTTTGACCGGAAATCTTTTGTGCGAATGATGAAAGATCTCACCAATACTTATAATTTAAAGGTTGATCTGCAAACAGAAATGGAGGAGATATATCTGTTTAAAAATAATGTATTACAAAGTGCCGATCTGTATTTACAGTTACACGTGCCATCGTTTTACACCGTTGTAAACGCGCATCAATGTAAGCGGATAGAGCAAGCTGAATTGCCCAAATCAAGTAGCAAAAAAGCCGGTATTTTTAAAAATAGTGTGCTAATGGTATAATATAAAGGAAGTGTTTCACCGCCTTAAAGTTATATAAGATGTCAAAGAAATATATCCCGGATAATAGCTGCCTTACCTGCGATAAAGGTTCAAGCCCCTGCAGGCTTAAGGTTACCCATCATAACAATACCAAAATATATGGTGAGTATTTAGCCAGTGAAATGGATATGATTCCCGGCGAAAATATCCAGCCAATGGGCAGGTGCTCGGCTACGGGCGGTGCTTGCCAGTTTGAACCCATTTACTGGGATAAAACCAATAAAGGGGTAAAGGTTAATGGTTATAAACTGTTGTTTGAAGACGCCAACCTGCTTTGCAAAAAGGGAGGAAAAATAAAGGTTGACTTTAATGCTCCCAGCGGAAGCAGTAATGGAGCACTCACTGGCGCCGGTGCCGGTGTATTTACTTACGGAGATTATACCAATACTTTAGATATTTTACAACGAGGTACTATTTACGATGTGGAGAACGGCAAAATAAGCCTGGTACGCCCCAACAGCCCTACCGATTACCGCAGACATGGTAATTATGGGGAAATGAAAGATAATGTTTACCACCGGCAGGAAGGTTATAGGGATATAAGAAGCGAACACCCTGTAATTAACATTGATAAACCAACAGCCTCTGGCGTAGATGGTGCTTATGCAAAAAGTGATATCCTCAAAGAAACTGATACAAAATATAATACCGCTTCTATAGCGAATACGAATAACGGGCGCGAATTAAGTGCCAGGTGGACAAGGAACCATGTTGACAATGGAGCTATTAACCCTGCCGATGAAGAAGCATTTGCAAGAGCTAATAATAATGGAACGCTTACACGCGAAGTTACCCGGGTAAAGCCAGATGGCACCATGAGTTCTGAGACGATGAATGACAGTGGTTTTAAAGCTACCCGGGGACAAAGTGAACCATTGGAGATCCAAACATCAAGGGCCGGTGGTATGATGAACAGTGTACGGTCGTCCTTGCGCAATTCAAAGGCGTTAACCGCGCTTTCAGAGTCAAATTTCTCCCAGGCTGTTCGCAGTAGTAAGTATGCTACCGGGGCTAATGATGGCTTGTTTAAAGCTAGCCAGGCAATTGCCAGGTCGCCGGCATTAAGTGTTGCCGGTAAAGTTGCCGGTAGGGGACTCATTGTTGTTGGTGTAGCAATTGATGCTTATAACATATATTCGGCCTATGAAGAAGAAGGTGGCTTTGGCGAAAAAACAAAAGAAGCTGTTGGAGGCGCTGCCGGAGGACTTGCCGGCGGAATAGCCGGGGCAGAGTTGGGGGCTATTATAGGCACAGCCATATGTCCGGGTGTTGGAACGGTTGTAGGAGGGATAGTTGGCGGTGTGATAGGCGGGATTGCCGGCAGTGGTTTGGGGAAAACAATTGCAAGTTGGTTTTAAACATAAATTAATATATAACAATGGGGTTTTTTAACAGCATATTCGGAAATTCTAAGGCCGAACCCACCAAACAGATCAGGGCTCAGTTTAAGGACGAGGCTTTTTTTGATTCAATGATCAAAAAGAAACAGCGTAACCTGGAAATATATTCGGAAGATAATGAGAAACTAAAAAGCGAAGGCAAACTTAAGCCTTATAATCAATGGGCAATTGCAATGGAATACCTTGATCTGGTGTACATCAATTACTCCGTGAATAATGACATTAGCATATGTTATGACAATTTTTTAAAAGCCACGGATTATTATGGAATTGGCTGGGATGCCGATGCTTTTTATGCCGATATGATTGATATGGTTTCTTTGGGTTATCTGTTAAACATCCCGGATGAAGAGTTTAAAAAAATTGTTAATTATGTTTCCCAGTCTGATGAAGGATCGAGCTTTGATGATTGGCAGCCCGACGGCTTGCTTTGGTATATCATCAACGCTAAAAACGCATCGGGAAAAGCCCCCGAGGAGGTAATTTATAAAAAGCTGTACGGTGAGATATTTGCGTTAACCAAGCTACCCAAAAACGAAGCTGAAAGGGCGATGAAAACTTATTTGGAAAATTGGTACGCACTACATAAAGATGATCCCTGGTACGATGCCCATAAAAAAGAACGGGCATATCGGGGTTATTGGTGCTGGGAAGCCGGTGCCGTAACCAAGATAATGGGGCTCGACGATAGCAGTTATAAAGATAACCCATATTACCCCTATGATATGGTGCACTGGAAAGATTAGCTATTGAGTAAAACCTCAACTGGGTTACGCTCAGTTTTAAATAAAGCCGATCGTGATTCGAAGCATTTCAAATCACGATCGGCTTTATTTATTTTAGAGTAAGACTAACTAACCTCATAGCAATATTTTCAATCCATGAATACGTAGATTAATTCATGATCTGTTTCCGGAATTGAACTGGACTAATGCCTACCTCTTTCTTAAATAAACGCGAAAAATAAGGCAGGTTATCAAAACCCAGGGTATAAGCAGTTTCGGCAATGTTATTGTTCGATCCTTTGAGCAGGTTTTTGGCTTCGGATATAAGGTAAATATGTATCAGTTCCATAGCCGTTTTTCCGGTTTCCTGTTTCAGCAGATCGCTCAGGTAGCTTGGCGACAGGTTAAGCTCGGAGGCCATTGATTTAACGGTAGGCAAGCCTTTTTCCAGCAAATAACCTTTTTCAAAATAAGCCGAAAGCGCATCATTAAACCGGGATACCATTTTACCCGTTGCGGTGATTCTGTTGATAAACTGCCGTTTGTAAAAACGCTGCGAATATTTCAGGATAGATTCTATATGGCCCAGGATAATATCACGGCTGTATTCATCCTGATTGTTGTTGTATTCCATTTCAATTTCATTGAACAGGTTCCAGATGATCTGTTCTTCCTTTGGCGAAAGATGCAGAGCCTCGTTGGTTTCATATTCAAAATAACCGTACTTTTTAATCTCGGTATGCAGGGGATGCCCGTTCAAAAAATCTTCATGTATCAATATCAGGAACCCGTTTTGCTCAAACTTCATATTTTTAAACTCGATGACCTGCCGGGGTTTTACAAACGACATGGAGCCATTATCATGATCATATTTGGTACGTCCGTATAAAAACATACCCGATATCAGCTTTTTAAACCCGATCAAATAAAAATCGCTGGTAAACTCCTGTTCTAAAATACCACAGGTGTTATCGCAATGCACCAGGTTAAGCAGTGGGTTTTCTGGTGGGGTAAAACCATTGTCGAGGCTTAATTGGGCCAAACTTTTATAATGTTTCATGATGGGCAATAATTAAAGCATAATTCACACTATTAAAAGTATGAATTATGCTGGGTTAATTAGTTGAGTTAAAGTAAAATTAACAGAGCTTATTTGCCGTGTGCTGCCGCTGCTACAGGCTGCCATTCTTCCCATGAAGCCAGGCGTTGTTCATAAACCTGTTTTACCCATGGTAAAGCTACCTTACCCAAAAACAGGCGCAACGGCGGATTTTCACTATCAACCAGTTTCAGTACCGCTTCTGATGTAGCTTCAGGAATACCAAAGGCATCATCTGTAAGTCCGGCCTGGAATGCGGCTTTTACATCATCATACGCAGCTAACGACGCTGTATGCGTGGCCGATGCACCTGCCCAATCGGTAGCAAAGCCGTTTGGCTCTATCAAACTTACTTTAATACCAAAGCCGGCCACTTCGGCAGCCAAAGTTTCGCTCAAACCTTCAACCGCAAATTTTGAGGCGTTGTATAAACCCAAAACAGGCAAAGTAGCTACACCCAATACGCTTGATACCTGTATAATATGGCCATGGCCTTGAGCCCGCATTACCGGTAATACAGCTTGTGTTATCCACAATAAACCAAATACGTTAGTTTCTATCTGTTCACGTGCTTCCTGCTCGCTGGTTTCTTCAATAGCGCCAAACAGACCGTAACCGGCATTGTTGATCAGTACATCGATGCTGCCAAAATGTTGTTTAGCACGTTCAACTGCGGCAAAGTCGGCCTTACGATCGTTCACATCAAGCTGTATCGGTAAAATGGCATCGCCATAGGTGCTCACCAAATCGGCAAGAGTATCCAGGTTACGTGCGGTGGCTACTACTTTATCACCACGTTTTAAAAATGCTTCGGCCCAAAGTTTTCCAAATCCACGGGAAGCTCCGGTTATAAAAATTGTCTTTGACATTGTTTTTGTTTTTTGAATTAATTTATAGTACAAAGGTATTTGGGCCCTTCCGGGATAATTTATACAGAACCGGGGAATACTGATACAGATTAAGGAAGATGGGGGAAGGAGTAAGGGTTTGGAGAGTAAAGAATAAGGAAAAAGAAATTTGTCATCCTGAGGAACGAAGGATCTATTAGCCGACATACATACCGCAGAATAGATCCTTCACTGCGTTCAGGATGACAAAATAAAATAACCTCAACTTTTCAAATCCTTGCTCCTTGTTCCAAAAATCCTTATTCTAAAAACTCCTTACTCCCAAATTGACTACATTTACAAAACCTATACATGGTTCACCATATGTTTGATGTTATTATTGAAAAGATCCGGGAGCATGTTGCTTTGTCTGATGATGAGGCGGCTTTGTTTTCCACTTATCTCGAGATCCGGAAGCTTCGTAAAAATCAATTGCTTGTTGAACCGCCATACCCGGCCAGTGCCGAGTTTTTTGTTACGAAAGGTTGCTTGCGTCACTATTTTTTAGACGAGAGCGGCGTGGAGCATACCACCGCCTTTGCCATGGAAGGTTGGTGGATGACCGATCTGCAAAGCTTTTTTACCGGTGCACCCTCCAAGTATCATGTAGAAGCCATGGAAGAGGGCGAAGTGATAAAACTGAGAAAAGAAGGCAAGGAAGAGATGTTCAGGAAGATACCGGCGCTGAATATTTACTTCAGGATTTTGTATCAGAATGCCATCATCTCCCAAAATGAACGCATTTTAAATGTGCTGAGTACAACGGCCGATGAGCGTTACCTTCGTTTTATAAAAAAATATCCGGCCCTGGAAAACCGGGTACCTCAATACCTTATTGCCTCTTACCTGGGTATTACACCCGAGTTTTTGAGCAAGGTGAAAACCCGCATAGCTGCCAAAAAATCTTAAACTAAGTTAATATTACCTCTTAATATAGTTTATTGAATATTGCTTGTTGCCCGGGTAAATTTGCCTTCGTAAAAATTAAAAATATGAAAGCATTATTGCAGCAAACATTAGCAACCGAAATAAATATTACTTCGCTGGTTTTAAGACTCACCCTGGCCATTGTACTTTGGCCGCATGGCGCACAATTGTTCTTAGGTTCATTTGGTGGCCATGGTTTCCAGGGTTCCATGGGTTATTTTACCAGTACCGGATTGCCATGGATAATAGCCTTCCTGGTTATTTTTCTTTTGTTCTTCGGCACCATATTCATTTTGCTGGGCCTGGGTACACGCCTGTTCGCGATAGCCTTTGTTCTTCTCTTTCTGGGCATGATCGTAAATGTGCACCTTCCCAATGGTTTTTTTATGAACTGGTTTGGCAATCAAAAAGGAGAGGGTTTTGAATACCATCTGCTGTTGATAGGTGTAGCTACCGGCCTTATCATCAGCGGCGGCGGAAAATTCAGTCTGGATCTGCTCATCAGCAAAAATTTTAAAAAGAGTAATTCATAAAGGCAAAGCAGCCCCTGTTTAAATAAGTCGCAACCAATTGTAAAGCAAAAGTCTCTGGTAGGAATGCCAGGGGCTTTTTTATTAAGATAGGGGCAGCATGCACAAAAAATAACGGCCTCATTTCATTAGAAAGCAATATTCCCAAAATATCAACATTTGTAAACGTTTTTTGTAGTGCATTTGGCTGACCTTTGCGCCACGATAAATACTATGGAAAAGATAAGAGGGATATTACTGGTAGCGCTGGGAGCAGCAAGTTATGGGGTATTGGCCACTTTTGTAAAAATAGCACATGACCAGGGCTATCATACCGGCGAGATCACTTTTTCGCAATTTTTTATCGGCTTTGTGGTTTTGCTCATCATGGGTTTGTTTGGCAAAAAACAAAAGACCGTAAGCCCGGCCGGCGATAAAAATCCGCAGCTAAAAATGCTGCTGGCCGGCACTTCCCTGGGGCTCACCAGTACATTTTATTATTTATCGGTACAATACCTGCCGGTATCTGTTTGTATTATTTTATTGATGCAAACCGTTTGGATGGGTATCATCCTGGAGTGGGTGCTTAGTCGGCAGGTTCCCGAAACCCAAAAGATCATTGCGGCCCTCATCGTAATTGCCGGAACTTTGCTGGCCACCAATATTTTTGATACCCGCGTATCCTTTAACGGACGCGGTTTAATATTCGGTCTTTTATCGGCCATGAGCTATACGGTGGCCATGTACTCATCAAACAAAGTAGCCCTGCATCTGCCGGGTGTAAAGCGGAGCATGTACCTGGTTTTGGGTGGATTGCTAGCCATTATTATTTTCTGGAATATAGAGCTTATACAGCATTTTAATTTTTCGGTGATCTGGAAATGGGGGGCTTTCCTGGCCTTATTTGGTACCATATTGCCGCCTCTGCTGTTTACCAAAGGTTTGCCTAAAACCGGTATTGGCCTGGGCAGTATTGTATCCTCGGTAGAGATACCCGTATCCATCTTATTTGCACACTTTATCCTTAACGAAACCGTAATGCCCTTGCAATGGGCCGGCGTAGCGCTTATTATTTTGGCCATTGCCGCCATGAATCTGCGGTTTAAAAGCGGTTCGTCAAATCGCCCGTAATGAAATTATTGCCAATGGCTTTAAGCTTGCCTGCATTATATCCATCAAACCTGTCGTAGTAAGTAAATATCATATTGCCGATAGATCTGATCTTGCCGGCCCTTTCCTGGCCATCGAATGCGTCATAGTAGGTTACCGGCATATCACCTACCGATTTAAGCTTGCCCATAAGCTCGGTACGGTCAAACCTGTCGTACCAGGCTATCCGGATATCGCCAACACTTTTAAGCTTGCCTATATTGTCCATATCAAAACGATCATAATAGGTGAACTGTATTTGGCCGATCGATTTGATCTTTCCAAAATTCTCCTCCCGGTCAAAGCGGTCGTAATACGTAAAGGTGGTATTACCGATAGATTTTAATTTGCCTATGTTATCAAAACCATCAAACTTATCGCGGTAAACGGCCTGGCCGGTTAAATTATTATCAAAAGCGATGTTGCCGTTGAGAAAAAGGAACAGGATGATCTGTTCGTTATCAATATCGATAGGTTTTACATTCCATTGCTGGCCGCCGCTAAAGATCTGGGCTTTGCAAAACGGGACGCAACTTAATAAAATGAGTAATAGGAAAAGTGATTTCAGTTTCATGGTGCAGGATTTTGGGGTATATAAAAATGGATGTTAACAGGGCATCCATCATATCATTAAGATGATAAATGGCGAAGATAGTTTAAGCCTTCCGAATTTATTCTTTTAAAGTAACCTCAGGTCGACTTACCCGATCTTCGCTTTGCTGGTCCTCCCTCTTTGTGGCTCAGCTGAAGGAAAGGAGATCTCGCTAATCTTTTTATTAACTATTGGTTATAATATTTATTCAAGTTGTGCATTTTTAAAGTTGTGTAATAAAAAACGTTATGTTTATTGCTCTATAAGCAATTATCTATTTATTATAACAAATCATTATTTACCGACTAAAAATGAAAAACAAATCCCTACCACAGCAAAAAACAATTATTCTGGCGGTTTTATTAACCATCATGGCAGCGTTTGGCTGTAAAAAAAATAATACCCCGGCCGGGCCGCAGGTTACCAGCAAAGCACTTACCCAGGACGAGCAATTAAGTATTGCTAAAGCTGGTTTTTCGCCTACAAACGCCGTGCGGGTTAAAGACGGTTTTATTGTGGAAGGGGATATTTTATTGAAACAGGCCGACCTTGATTTTCAGAGCCAGCATGTAAACGAGGTGATATTCAAGAAACCTGTAACAGAACAATATCGCACCCTGTTTATTGTTACCGGGTTAACCAATGCCATCAAGGTGAGGGTGAGCGCAGGCGAGTCGCAGCAGGTATTTACCACGGCGGCCAAGAATGCCATCAAACGGTATAACGACCTGGGTTTAACACTTACGTTTACGTTATTGGATTCGGCCTCCACTGATAAAGAGGATATATTGATCCAGGGGCAACAGTTTGGAGACCCTAACATCCTGGGACAATCGTCAGGGTTTCCTGGGGCTGATGGCCGACCGGCAACGCCTATTGCATTGAATAGTTCCAGGTATACGAAGACTTTTCAGGATAAGGGCGAACTCACCACCGTTATTGCCCACGAAATGGGTCATGCTATTGGTTTCAGGCATACCGATTTCCAAAACAGGGCCTATAGCTGCGGTTATGATACTTCTTCATGGATAGGGATATTACAGGCTTTCTTTAAATTACCCGTTGACGAGGGTGGCCTTGCTTTTTATATACCAGGTACCCCAATAGGCGGCGAACCCGGCTCATGGATGCTGGCCTGCAGCGACGGTACCGATCGTCCGTTTACCCCAAGTGATGTGGTGGCTATAGAATCACTTTACCCGGTGAAAAAATAGTACAGTATAATTTATGATAAAACAAAGAGTGGTCCGAATAGGGCCACTCTTTGTTTATAACTAATCTGCGCACCATTTACCAATATCGGCTGCAACTGGGGTATATCTTCTCCAAAAAATATTTTTTTACCATCTTATATTATTATAAGTATTGTGTAAAATTTCGTTTAGATAAATTATATATGTTGGAAGTTTATATATTTGGTCATATTTAAACCTGATAAGTTATTTATTTCGTTTTTGGCAAATCTTGCCTCTGTTGTGGTTAAGTAATAACCATTTTTAAAATTATATGTAATTAACCATATCTATTTAATAAGTTTTATCCTGAACAACAAACAATTATTATGTATTTTAAAAAATCTAAACATTATTTTTTCCTGCTTTCTGTATGTCTGGTAATCGGCGTATCATCGTGCAAAAAAGATTTAGTAGCCGACCATACAACCACAACTTCACCCGATAAAAAAAAGGTTGATAATATTTTACCTCCACCATTAACCTGGACGGATCAAACTTATCCCTGGGGAAGCACTCAGGTGCTGTCGCCGTTTGCGGGTGGCACTTCACGCGAGTTCCCGACCGAGTATTTGAGCGATATTAACCCTAATGATGGCTGGGAGCTGTACTTAAATACATTTACATCCGGGACGCCGATTGACCAAAAAAAATATTTTGTTATTTATAACAGGTACAGGGGGCTTTTGCGCATTTATTATTACCTGGATAACAGTAACTTTAGTCCCACAAAAAATATTGTTTGGGAGCTGGGTTTAAATGGCACAAAAAACAATTCCAACATACTGAATTTTGAACAGGGTGAATTAGTTGACAATCCCAATAGGTTATTATACACCACCAGGGTCCAGTTGCAGAAAAAAGTTCAACCCAACGGATGCTGGTATGCCGAACAATTTCAACTGGCTTATGACGATGCTTTGTACTCAGACCCCAATTCTAATGATTATAAGTATAATTCATTTAAACTTGGATTTTATGCACAGAATGTGACTACCTATAGCTTTAACGGTACACAATCCGGAACCCTGGATGGCACTATACAGGTGCCCCAATCAACAAGCAGCGGTTTTTTCTCAACATTGATCAATGGAGCGCTCAGTATAGGCCAGTCGGCACTTTCTGCCGGGGCATCAACAGTATTGGGAGCTGTTTTTAAAGATGGGTTGAGCAAACTCAAATTTTCACAGGTAGCAGATAGTGCTCTGAAAGATATTAAAACATCAAGCACAGTAAAATCATTACCCAAAAGCTTGTTTAATGCTATTTTGGGGAAAAGCTCATCTGGAACCAATTACTCCTCTGAAAAGGTAGAGCTGAAACTCAATACCACCATAAAGCTCGACGGAACCGGAACTGATTCGCCGACTGGCCTGGGTACATTTACCGCCTTGATTTCGGCCACACAGAATTTAAATTCAAATGAGAGCGGAATAATTCCGAGATATCAGAAAAAACTAGGTGTTTTTAATATTTCCGGAACCCCGGTGGTTTTAACGTCCATATCTAAAGCGAGAGAGGAAGTAGGATCAACAACTAACGTAACGTATGAGTTAGATCAAAGCTCTTTCTCCATTGTTTGGAATAACGACCTGGTTAACTCAGATGCCTCGGGCGCAACTATCCAGAATTTAAAAAAGGAATATATATTGATAGATGCAAAATCACCAGTTAGCGGCACCGGGTATAGTCAGGAATATATAACCCCATCGGATGTAACCTATAATGCATATACCAGCTCGGGGGTTATTGCTTTTTCAAGAAAATTCCAGGGCCCGCCAACCAATTGGTCGCCGGCTGTTACAGGCTACGCTTTAAGAATTACTTTTGACGTTGTACCAAACAACGGAAGCGGGCGATACACTATTATAAAAAGCTTTAAAGCAAATAACGTAACTACGATACTGAATTAAAGAGAATAAAACACAGATAAGATAAAAACAAAGAGCCGCCCGAAACGACGGCTCTTTGTTTTATCTATGCTATAACCTGCCATGCCCCGGTTGCTATAGCCTTGCGGATATACTCCGAAAAATCGGTGGGTTTGCGCCCCAGTGCGCGCTCAACGCCATCGGCCAAACTGGCATTTCGGCCATCCAGTACCTCGGTAAACAGGTAGCTGATGAGCCAGATATAATCATCGGGTATCTGGTACTCCCTTAGCATGGCTTTATAAGCATCCATCGGAATTTGTTGGTATTGAATGGGCTGATTAAGCGCAGCCGCTATTTCCTGTATAGCATCGCGAAAGGTAAGCAGACGTGGCCCTGTCAATTCATAAACCTGTCCGGCATGGCCATTATTAGTCAAAGCAGCCACGGCTACATCGGCAATATCATCCGCATCAATAAAAGGCTCGGGCACATGGCCTACAGGCAGATCAACCTGTCCGGCCAAGATCGGATCCAGAACGTAGCCTTCGCTAAAATTCTGACAAAACCAGCTGGCGCGTAAAATGGTCCAATCTACACCGGCATTTATCACCATCTTTTCGCAGGCCTGTGCTTCTTCTTCACCCCGGCCCGAGAGCAGTACCAGATGAGTAACACCGCTTTTAACGGCCAAGTGAGTCAGGCTGCGGATAGTGTCGGCCGCACCGGGAACGGCGAGGTCGGGTTGATAAGAGATGTAAACGGAATCGATATCCTGCAGCACCGGAGCCCAGGTGCTTTGATCGTTCCAGTCGAAAGGTATAGCCGCGTTGCGGCTGCCAATACGTACGGGCCAGCCTAGTTGTTGCAGCTTGCTCACCACACGGCTGCCGGTTTTTCCGGTACCACCCAGTACCAATATTTGCTTTTTAGTGTTTTCCTGATTGTTCATGGTCATTAATTTTTTATCAAAATTAGAGGGCCATGAAATGGAAAAATAGAACAAAACCGACAGGGGGGGAGGAATGCCTTCTCGCAATGACGCGCGGAAAGAGAGTATATCAATAAATTAATACTTTTTAAACTTTTCAAAACGCATCAAAACCGCGTTGCAATTTGTTAAAAGCGTTAAAACGTGCTTTTTTCGAGCGATTTTAAGCTGTTTTTACCTCGATTTTGAACAGAAATTTGTTAAAAGTCAAGGTTTAAAAAGTTTTTTAGCGCCTGTTATAACTCCGCTACAAAATCGCGCATAGCCTGGGCAGGGTCGGCTTGTTTCATAAAAGTTTCACCGATCAGGAACCCATTGAAGCCTGCCAATTTCAAGTGGCGGATAGTTTCGGGGTCGCTGATGGCGCTCTCGGATATTTTCATGAACTCTGCCGGGATATGTTTGGCCAGTTGGTAGGATGTTTCGACTGATACGGTAAAATCGGCCAGGTTGCGGTTATTTACGCCAATGGCATCAAGCTTGGGGTGGATGCTGCGTTCCAGCTCTTCTAGGTTATGCACCTCCAGCAGCACATTCAGGCCGATGCTTTTGGCCAGTGTGGCCATGGTATCAATTTCGGCAGGGGTAAGTATGGCAGCTATCAGCAAAATAATATCAGCACCTAATGATTTAGCTTCAATCACCTGGTACTCATCTATCATGAAATCCTTACGCAAAACGGGGATATTGTTGACAGAGCGGGCTTTTACCAGGTCGGCCTTGCGGCCCATAAAAAAGTTGCGATCGGTTAAAACAGACAGGGCCGAGGCACCCGCGCTGGCATAACCATTGGTTACAGCGCTAACCCTTACTTTATCATTAATAATGCCTTTGGATGGCGATTTACGCTTAAATTCGGCTATAATACCGCTACGTTCCGGGTCCAGTAAAAACTCTTTAAAGGAGTATGTTTCGCGATGAAAATATTCCGACTCTTCCAGTTCAACATAGGAAACGCGTTTTTTGGCAGATGCTACTTCCTTTTTTTTATTGGCAACTATTTTATCAAGTATGTTCATGAGCCCCCTAACCCCCTAAAGGGGGAATTTTTGATTTAAATTATAAATATAATGTGGTCATACCGAACTTGTTTCGGCACCCCACAAGCGAGACTCACGAACTAATGTCCTGAGGGATCCTGAAACAAGTTCAGGATGACTCGCTTGCGATTAAATTAACGCAAAGTTATCATTTTTGCGCTTGTATTAACTCAACCAGTTGTGCATCATTTCCTTGCCGTACTCGGTAAGTATGGATTCCGGGTGAAACTGCACGCCGCGAACATCATATTCACGATGGGCCAGTGCCATAATGGAGTTATCCTCTTCGTCGATAGCGGTTATTTGCAGCGTGTCTGGCAAGTCTTTGTTGCTCACCACCCATGAATGATAGCGGCCAACTTTAAAGCTGTCTGGCAGGCCTTTAAAAAGCTCCTCGTGCTTATTGGTTACCTTGATGGGTGTGGCTATCCCGTGCATCGGCTGACTCAGGTTGTATAAACTGCCGCCAAATACTTCGGCAATGGCCTGCTGCCCCAGGCAAACGCCGAAAATGCTTTTGGTAGGCGCGTATTTTTCGATCACCTCCAGCAGCAAACCAGCTTCTGAGGGAATGCCTGGTCCCGGCGAAAGGATGATCTTATCGAAAGCGTCCACATCGCCGATGGCAAATTTATCGTTCCTCCAAACCTCGCACTGCAGGCCAAGCTCGTTAACCAAATGCACCAGGTTATAGGTAAAGGAATCGTAATTGTCAATTATTAGGATGCCCCCCGGCCCCCTGAAGGGGGTGTTGGACTTGCTTATTTGCTCGTTCATGTTATGATATCTTATGTTGGATATGTCTTCTAATCATTGTGTTTATGTTCCCCCTTCAGGGGGGTAGGGGGCTTCTACAGTTCTTCCGCCAGTTCAACCGCTCTTCTCAGTGCTGATATCTTGGTGTCCACCTCCTTCAGCTCGCTTTCGGGTATGGAACCGGCCACAATGCCTGCGCCCGCCTGGTAATGCAGTGTATTGTTTTTGCTGAGGAACGAGCGGATCATGATGGCATGATTAAAATCGCCGTTAAAACCCAGGAAGCCGATAGCGCCGCTGTAAAAGCTGCGTTTTATATTTTCATTTTCGTCAATAATTTCCATTGCCCGGTATTTTGGCGCACCGCTCAGCGTACCGGCAGGGTAGGTATCGCCTACAATTTTAAAGGAAGAAACGCCCGGCAACAGCTTGCCGCTTACGTGCGATACCAGATGTATGAGGTGCGAATAGTACTGTACTTCTTTGAAAGCCTTCACTTGTACCTGCTCGCAATGGCGACTCAGGTCGTTACGGGCCAGGTCCACTAACATCACATGTTCGGCCGATTCTTTGGGATCATTCTCGAGGTTGCGGGCTATTTCGGCATCTTTTTCGTCGTCGCCGCTGCGTTTAAAAGTACCCGCGATTGGGAATATGCTGGCCACGTTGTTCTTAACGGTGATCTGTGCCTCGGGCGATGAGCCAAAAATGCGGAAATCGCCAAAATCAAAATAAAACAGGTAGGGCGAAGGGTTGATGGAACGCAGGGCACGGTAAACATTAAATTCGTCGCCCTGAAAGGTACGGGAGAAAGCCCGCGACGGCACAATCTGGAAAACATCACCCCGGTAAATGTGCTGTTTCATCTTCTCCACAATGGCGATAAACTCCTCGTTGGTGAGGTTTGAGCGCTCTGCATCTATACTTTTGAAGTTATACTCAGGGAAGTTTTTGTTTTTGATGAGGTATTCCAGTTTTTCGATGCCGCCGTTGGTGGGGCCTCCTTCGGCCTGGTTATGAAAGATGTAGAGTTCGTTCTTAAAATGGTCAACCGCGATGATGTAGCGGTAAACGTGGTACTGCATTACCGGGATCTGCCGGGTAGTATCGGTGCTTTGTTTGAGTTTGATGGTTTCAAAATGTTCTACCGCCTCATGGGTAAAGTAACCAAATAGCCCGTTTGAGATGATCTTACCCGGATTGGCGTCGGTATCAAAGCTCGCTATAAACTGGTTGATCTGGTCGATGAGGTCAAATGTGCCTGCTTCATGCGCCTCCAGGCTGCCATCCGGATAGGTCTTTTTGAGGATGCCATTATTCAAAACCAGGCCGGCAATAGGCTCGCAGCAGATATAACTTAAGCTGTTTTCGCGGCTGTGGTAATCCGAGCTTTCGAGCAGCAGCGAATTGGGGAACACATCGCGCAGGCGCAGGTAAATGCTTACCGGCGTGGTGGTATCCGCAAGCAGCTTTTTATGGGTAGTGGTTATTTTAAATTTGTTCATGTTAGTTTCAAAAAGTGTATTAAACAAAAAAACCCGGCGAATTGGGGTCGCCGGGTTTCCTATTTAGGTTTACAATTGATTAGTTATCTCTGACTAAAAACGCAACCGGCTGCCAAATTTAATTGGTGCCACCAGCTGTTTTTATGAGTGCTTTTAATCATCGTGGTCACAAATTTAGAAAGAAATTTGAATTGTCAAATTTTTTCTGAAATTATTTATTTGCTAAATCCTATTAGCCACGTGGAATTAATAGGATACCGCTTGAAATGATGATCAAACCCAGTATATAGAATACAAAAATAGCTTTGTGCTTCTCTTCGTCGGTAGCCGCCTTTTTTGATTTGCTGTGACCAATGGTGATTAACACAATGGCAATAAGCATCATAACCCAGTGCTCTACAGTAAAATAACGGGTAGCCGGGTTTTTCATGGTATCCTTAGTAAACTGTACAAATGGGCTTACAAAGTACAATACAATACCAATAAGCAATTGTGTATGCACCGAGATCATGGCAAACAGGTTGAGCTTGCGGTTGCCTTCGGTATAAGGTTTTTTACCTGTAAGACCAAGAAGCGCCAACAGGGCTGCCACAATAACAAGCACCACTACAATGTACCTGAAACCGGAATGAAGATGCTGAAGAAAGCTATAAAGCGTCATAACATAAATTTTTTGTGAATATACAATAAAAGCAAAAGCTGTAAAAGGAGGACGATTATTTGACAATTGATTAACGGATTTATGCATTCATCCGTCATTGCGGGTGTAACCCTGAGCGCCGTCGAAGGGTAGAGCGTAGAGGCCTTATCCACCATGCTTCGACGGGCTCAGCATGACAGCCATCAAAAGAGCCAAGGCCTTGTGCGATTCCTTCCCCCGGGAAGGGGAGAAAGGGGTTTATGGAACAGGATAATCATCGTGCGTAGAAACCCCTCCCTGCCATTGCACCCGCCCATCGCGCCCCTCCCGTGGGGAGGGAATTAAGAATGTTACTTTTTATCTCAAAAACTGGGTTTACACTTTTTTTGAAGAAAATAATATAATTTATTGATTATCAATTGTTTAAACCAGTGTTAGCCCTAAAAAGTGTAAACCCATGTAAACCCACTTTTGAACGTAATAGTTCATGAAAAGACAGTTGCCAAGGCTGTCATGCTGAGCTCCGTCGAAGCATGGTGGGCGGGCCTCTACGCTCTACCCTTCGACGGAGCTCAGGGTGACAGCCCTCTTTTTGAACATTTTCATCCTTTCTGCCACTTAACGGGCTTATTGTCCTTTAGAAGGATTTCTTGTCGCAAATCACCCTGAATTTGTCCTTATTGCCACCTACGTATTTAAGCCGATGTGCCGAACTTTGACATATCAAAGAATATCATAAAATCATGGAACAACAAAAAAATGCTTTGGTACAACCCCTGCCAGTCCTGATCGGGTCTGTAGCTCAGGCGCAATTGAATTTATTTGAACCCGTTAAGCAAAGTGAAGTTAACCGTATCCCTTTTGAAGGCAGCTGGACAGCTGCCGAACTGATAGAACACATGGTATTATCTATAGGGAGCGCTGTGGAGGTATTAAGCGGACCTGTAAAAGTAACCGACCGCGCGCCCGATCAATATGTGCAAAGTGTAAAAGATATGTTTTTGAATTTCGACCTGAAATTTAAATCAGCGCCATCCATCGCGCCGGCAACCCAGCTTTATGACCGGGATATATTGATCAAAAAGCTCAGAACGGTATATAACAGCCTGATTTACCTGGTTGAAGTAAAAGACCTGACTGACACCTGTTTACTTTGGGAGTTTCCTACTATCGGTCACCTTACCCGGTTGGAATGGGCTTATCAGGCCGTTTATCATGCGCAACGGCATACAGAGCAGCTTAAGAATATTATAGGGCATCTGGGGGGCTAAAAGAAGGTCAGGCACACGCGTTATTTTGAAACGGCGTTTTATGTCGTGGGGATAATGTCAATCGTAGAGCGCTCAATTGCCGCTGGGGCTGTTACTTTGTCCTGATACAAAGTAATCAGACCGAGCGAAGCGAGATAATGAGCACCAATAAAAAAACAAACAGCAGCGAATAACATCAAGTCAGCAGAAAGGCTTCTTTACGCTCATGGCCTTTGCCCTGCAAAGCAGGCAGAACCACGGGCTGCAATTATTTTGCTCCACTTCGTTCTCACAGTCCTCCGCTTCAGCAAAAACTTGCTATGCCCCTACAGCCGCACAAACCACCATTGTTCCGCCCGCTTTCACCTGAAGCTGTTCTGCTGACGGGGAAGAAAACATAAATACGGGTTGTTTATAAAACCAAAAAAGCGATGAAGCCTATACTTCACCGCTTTTTCTTATGATAAATCCGAAATCGAAATTCCGAAATCCGAAATCAAAAATTATATCAATAATCTTACGGGTTCTTCCAGTAATGATTTCAGTGTTTGCAGGAATGCGGCACCTGTTGCGCCGTCAACCACGCGGTGGTCGCAGCTTAAGGTAACTTTCATTACATTGCCCGGTACTACTGCACCGTTTTTAACAACCGGAACCTGTTGTATTCCGCTAACGGCAAGGATACAAGAATCAGGTGAGTTGATAATGGCTGTGAACTCATCAACACCAAACATACCTAAGTTTGATATGGTAAAGGTTGAACCTTCCCAATCAGATGGTTGCAGTTTTTTTGCTTTGGCACGCTGTGCAAAGTCTTTTACTTCAACAGATATGTGGCTTAGTGATTTTCCGTCGGCAAAGCGTACCACCGGTACCAGCAAACCTTCGTCAACCGCTACGGCAACACCAATATTAACGTGTTCATTATAGCGGATCTTATCGCCCAGCCATGATGAATTTATGTTAGGATGTTGTTTTAACGCGATGGCACAAGCCTTCACCACAAAATCATTAAATGATATTTTAACAGGAGCAACCTCGTTGATCTTGGCGCGAGCCGCAATAGCCTGGTCCATATCAATGCTCATGGTTACGTAGAAGTGCGGAGCGGTAAACAAGCTTTCGCTTAAGCGCTTAGCAATTACCTTACGCATCTGGCTAACCGGTTTCTCGGTAAATTTCTCTTCGCCAATAAAGGTTGGGATAGTAACAGGTGCTTTTGCCGGTGTTGCAGATGCAGGGGAGCCTGCGGCAGCTTCGGTACTTGCAGGAGCTGCAGCTGTTTTAGCCGGTGCTACAAATCCTTCCACATCTTTCCTGATGATACGGCCACCTTCGGCGCTGCCTTTTACATCATTCAGGTTGATGCCTTTATCTTTTGCTATTTTGCGGGCAAGCGGTGATGCTTTAACGCGGCTGTCATCAGCGGTTGATGAAGCTGAATTTGCATCAGCAGTTGCCGGTGCTTCGGCCTTAGCGGCAGGAGCAGCCTCTTCTGCAGGTGCGGTGGCAGCGGGTGAGCTTCCTGCATCCTGTAGTAAAGGTGTAATATCGGTGCCTTCTTTACCTACAATGGCTATAATGCCATTAACAGGCGCAGCTTCGCCTTCTTTTGGACCTATATATAAAAGTGTACCTGCTTCATAACCCACAACTTCCATGGTAGCTTTATCGGTTGCTACATCGGCCAGTGAGTCGTCAGATTTTACTTTATCGCCAACTTTAAAGTTCCATTTTTCAATAATACCCTCGGTCATGGTATCGCTAAGGGCAGGCATACGTATCACGGTAGCCGGTATGCTTGACAGATCAACCTTTGGCGCAGCAGCAGCAACTGGTGCCGGCTGTTTATCTTCGACTTTTGCAGGAGCAGCAGCTTTTTCTTCTTGTTTCTGAGCGCCACCATCCTGTGTAAGTACAGCTTTGTAATCTTCGCCTTCTTTACCCAAAACGGCAATAACAGCATCAACCGGAACAGCGCTGCCTTCTTCAACACCTATGTATAAAAGGGTGCCGTCCTGGTACGATTCAAAATCCATGGTAGCTTTATCGGTTTCAATCTCGGCCAATACATCGCCTGATTTTACCTTGTCGCCAACTTTCTTATGCCATTTCGCCAATACCCCTTCGGTCATGGTATCGCTCATTTTAGGCATTTTAACTACTTCGGCCATATACTATTTATATGTTTTAAAAATTTCTTATAAATATAATAGTTAGTCTTGAGTCTGAAGCATTAAGTTAGGAGTCAAAAAACGACTTAAAACTTATAACTCAAGACTCAGAACTTAATATTTAGTCTCTGATGTATGGATAGTCTGTCTGAACATAAACATCGGTATATAGTTCAGAGGCTTCCGGCCATGGTGATTCTTCAGAGAACCTAACTGACTCATCAACGATGTCTTTTATTTTAGCATCGATCTCTTCAAACCATTTTTCATCAGCATAGCCTTTTTCCAATATGGTATGTTTGGTAGCTTCTATCGGATCTTTGGCTTTGTAGCTTTCCAGCTCTTCTTTAGTACGGTATTTTTGAGGGTCAGACATGGAGTGACCTTTGTAGCGGTAAGTACGCATTTCCAGGAAGGTTGGTCCTTCACCACGGCGTGCGCGCTGTACAGCTTCGTCCATGGCCACGTGTACCGCAGCCGGATCCATACCATCAACAGCTGATGATGGTATACCGTAAGGTAAGCCTAATTTATAGATATCTGTTTGGATGGTAGTACGTTCAACAGAAGTACCCATGGCGTAACCGTTGTTTTCGCAAACAAAAATTACCGGTAATTGCCATAGAGCAGCCATGTTAAAGGTTTCGGTCAGTGCGCCCTGGCGTACGGCGCCATCGCCCATGTAGGCAATGTTTACAAACTCGGTACCTTTATATTTTTCGGCAAAAGCGATACCGGCACCCAGTGGTACCTGACCGCCTACGATACCGTGGCCACCGTAAAAGTGTTTTTCTTTGTCAAACATGTGCATAGAACCACCTTTGCCTTTTGAGCATCCGGTAGCTTTGCCATATAACTCAGCCATTACCGCATTGGGAGTTACACCTTTGGCAAGCGCATGAGCGTGGTCGCGGTAAGCGGTGATCATGCTGTCTTCCTGTTTAATTACAGACATGGCTCCGGCCAGTACAGCCTCCTGCCCAATATACAGGTGGCAAAAGCCCCTGATTTTTTGTTGTCCGTATAACTGTCCTGCTTTTTCTTCGAACTTACGCATTAACAGCATTTGTTCGTACCACATCAGGTAAGTGTCTTTATTAATTTCGATTGAACTCATGTAATTAAAACAATCAATAATCTTGGAGTAAAGCGCAAATCTAAATATATCCTTGAAAATATCGAAACCGGAGCGAATTTGTTGTGATGTTTTATCTTTTATTTTAAGAATGGGTTATAAATGAGCAGCCTTAACCGCGTTTTAGAAGTTTAACCAAACATTATATGGCTATATGCTCATATTGCCGAAGCCTTTTTGACCTGATAATACGTTTTAACGGTATTTTTAAACGTTTTTAGACTGTTTGTAACATGTAATTTTTACACAAAGGGGGAAAAATAAGCCCAAAAGGTAACTTTAAAAGTATCATAGGCGTAATAGAGATGGGCTTTGATTGATAAGATTTTTAGTATAGATATTATATTTATATTTTTTGAAAAAAAACTGCCATTTATTTGCAATTTTAAAAAATATAGATAGTTTTGTAGCCACTGGTGGACATAAGTGTCTGATTTAATAAACAATTTGTTGCCCCTAACAACAAACTAACGCGTTAAATGAAGAAAATTACTCTTGCTATAGTACTACTTTTCAGCGTTTTAGCTTCACAAGCTCAAACTGCAAGTACTCCGAACACCGCTGCCGAAAAGGCTCCTGATGAGCAGGAAAGTTTAGCTAAAACTTATTTATCTCAGATCATGGGTGTAGCGTTATCCGCCACCTCAAACATGAAACTTTTTCACTTTGTATACGATTGGATAGGAACCCCTTACCATTTCGGCGGTGAATCAAGAAGAGGAATCGATTGCTCGGCATTCACAAAAGAATTATACAGCGAGGTTTTTAACCTGGATATTAAAAGAAGCTCACGCGATATTTTCAGCATGGTAAACCCTGTTGGTAAAGATGATCTGAAAGAAGGCGACCTGGTTTTCTTTAAGATACACAGCCGCAGAATTTCTCATGTAGGCATTTATCTGGGTAATGGCCGTTTTGCACATGCTTCATCAAAAGGTGTAGCGATCAGCAGCCTGGATGATAACTATTACAGCCGTTATTTTTACAAAGGCGGCCGTTTACTGGCATCTTTTAAAAATGAATTTACCGGTTCGGCTACCGAAACTGACGACGACAAGAATAATTAGTTCTGATTTCGGACTTTGGATGTTCGATTGTGGATTTTTACTTGTTTAGCTGATAAAAATCCGTTGGTAACAATCCGGAATAAAAAAATTACTTTAGTCCCTTCAAAAATATGAGGGGATTTTTTTTTGTTATAAGGTTGCAGTTTTTGCTTTTAACAGCTTGCTTATTAATGGTTTTACAGGCATGCGAAAACCCTGTGCAAAGCAGGCCGCCGGTTGTTAAGCATAAAAAGCATCAGGTCGCAAAAGAGGTATCGCCCCCAATAAAACCCACGCCCGTACAGCACGACTCCCTTTGTATTGCCGCCGTTGGCGATATTATGTTGGGGACCTCTTATCCCGATAGTACCACCTTGCCACCCGATAGTGGCCGCAACAGTTTTAAAGCCGCCCTTCCCGAATTAAAAAACACAGATGTGGCCTTCGGCAACCTGGAGGGGGCCCTTGTAGATACCGGTGGTCCAGCTCATTTTAAGCTTCATCAAAAAAGTAAGGCTTATTTATTCCGGATGCCTACGCGTTACGGATCAGTTTTAAAAAATGCCGGGTTTAATCTGTTGAGCCTAGCCAATAACCACATCAATGATTTTGACGCTCATGGCCGCAGAAGTACCACCAAGACTTTGGACAGCCTGGGGATAAACTATGCCGGTTTGCAGATTAAACCCTCAACGGTATTTGAGGTGAATGGTGTGCGCTATGGTTTTTGCTCCTTTGCGCCCAATGCCAATACGGTATCTATACATGACTTGAAAGGGGCTGCCCGCATCATCAGCGATCTGAAGCAACGCTGTGATGTGGTCATCGTATCTTTCCATGGTGGTGGCGAAGGTGTCGACCATGAGCATGTACCTTTCGCGGTGGAATCATTCATCGGCGAAAAGCGGGGCGATGTGCATGCCTTTGCCCACAACGCCATTGATGCCGGCGCCGATTTGATATTTGGTAACGGTCCGCATGTGAATCGTGCCATGGAAATGTATAAGAACCGGTTGATAGCTTATAGCCTTGGAAATTTTTGTACCTATAAATGTGTAAGTGTAAGCGGTATTTGTGGTATGGCTCCCTTGTTAAAAGTTTACGTTAATAAAAAAGGCGAATTTTTGAGCGGGCGTATTATTTCGTTTAAGCAGGCACATGATAAAGGACTGGTGAGGGATACCTTGAACCAAGCCATGCGCCGCATCCGCATGCTAACCGAAACCGACTTTCCGGATGCCGGTCTGAACATTGCTGACAGTGGGGAGATAACCGCTGTTTCCCGCTTTGATAATTCCCTCACAAAAGTTACAGAGCCCAACCAATAGCTCCGCTAAAAAGCATTAATTTGCAAATCGTTTAAAAAAAATAACCCTTTAAACACACGTTAATCAGCGTATGAATAAATATGTATTATCATTAACCGCTATGGCATTTGTTTGGACAGCAAATGCACAGCAAAACACCACTTTAACTGACAAGGATTACGACCATGCCGAAAGCTTCCTGGGTTATAACACCGAGCAATTGGTTGATCATGGCAGGGTAATGCCTAACTGGCTGCCAGGCGATAAATTCTGGTACCGGATACTAACACCCCAAGGCAGCGAATTTATTTTGGTTGATCCCGCTAAAAAAACACGTGAACAAGCTTTCGATCAACAGAGACTTGCCGCAGCGATATCAACAGCTACGGGTAAAAACTACGAGGGTAATAAATTGCCTTTCCATACTTTTAATTTTTCGGATGATCTGAAATCTATCTCTTTTGCTGCTGACGGTAAATCATGGAAATGCGATCTGCAAGCCTATCAGTGTACACCAGATAATGCTATGGTTGGCCAAAGTAAGGCGCATACCCGCAGAAGAGGTGGTGATGACGAGGTTGCCTCGCCCGATGGCAGCCAGGTAGCCTACATCAAAGAATACAACCTTTGGGTACGTAACATTAAGACCGGGAAAGAAACCCAACTCACTACCGATGGCGTAAAAGATTTTGGCTACGCTACCGATAATGCAGGCTGGAAATCATCAGACGGACCTATCATTCGCTGGTCGCCAGATTCTAAGAAGATAGCCACCTTTAAGCAAGATCAGCGCAATGTAGGTGATATGTACCTGGTAACTACCAATGTTGGTCACCCAACGTTGAAGGCATGGAAGTACCCGCTTCCGGGTGATAAGGAAATCGCGATGATAAGCCGGGTGATCATTAATGTAGATGAACCCAAAGTGATCAATATACAGGTTGCTCCCGATCCGCACCGCGCCACCCTGAGCGATGATATTGCCAGTAGCGGCACTTTTGATGATGTGGACTGGACCGCCGATGCCTCCAAGCTGGCTTTTGTATCCACCTCGCGCGATCACAAACAAGAAAAATTTCGTATTGCTGATGCTGCTACAGGTGCTGTAAAAGAGATTTTTGAAGAAACTGTAGCTACACAATTCGAGTCGGGTCAGGGTACTATCAACTGGAAATACCTGGCCAAAACCAACGAGATCATCTGGTTTTCAGAACGCGACAACTGGGGCCATCTGTACTTATATGACGCGCAAACGGGCAAGGTTAAAAACCAGATCACCAAAGGCGATTGGGCAGTAACCGAGCTGTTAAAAGTGGACGAAAAGAACCGCCAGATCTATTTCCTGGCCGATGGCCGCGAGCTGGGCAATCCATATTATACCCACCTGTACAAAGTTGGATTTAATGGCCAGGGACTTACCCTGTTGAGCCCGGGTGATGGTATTCACCAGATCACGCTATCGCCAGATGAGAATTATTTTATCGATAGTTACTCCAAATTTGATGTGCCACCGGTAACCGTACTGCGCGACCTGAACGGTAAGCTGATCAGCACGCTGGAGAAAACAGACATCAGCAGGCTGCTGGCTTCGGGCTGGAAAGCGCCTGTCCCGGTTACGGTTAAAGCACACGATGGGCAAACCGATATTTATGGGGTGATGTTTGTGCCAACCCACATGGATCCCAATAAAAAATATCCAATCATTAACAATATTTACCCGGGGCCGCAGGGTGGAAGTGTAGGCAACTGGGGCTTCGCATCTGCTCATGGCGATTGCCAGGCTCTGGCTGAACTGGGTTTTGTGGTTGTTAAGATTGAAGGCACCAGTAACCCGCTGCGTTCAAAAAGCTATCATGACATGAACTATGGCCACATGTCTGAAAATACGCTGCCCGATCAGGTTACCGCCATGCAGCAGCTGGCTCAAAAGTATCCTTACATTGATATCAATAAAGCAGGTATCTGGGGCCACTCAGGTGGTGGTTTTGCTACTGCTGCGGCTATGTTCCGTTTTCCCGATTTTTTCAAGGTGGGTATATCCGAATCCGGAAATCATGAAAACCGTAACTATGAGGACGACTGGGGCGAACGCTATATCGGTTTGTTAACACCTCTAGCAGATGGTACATCCAACTACGAGGCTCAAGCTAATCAGAACTATGCTAAAAACCTGAAAGGTAAACTCATGCTGGCCCATGGTTTAATGGATGATAACGTGCCACCATACAATACCTTACTGGTTATTGAAGCGCTGGAAAAAGCCAATAAGGATTATGACCTGGTGGTATTCCCGAACAATGCCCATGGTTATGGACAGAATTCATACTACATGATGCGCCGCCGCTGGGATTATTTTGTAAAGAACCTGGCAGGTGCCGGAACACCTAAAGAATATGTATTAAAAGCGAAAGCCGACCCGCGGAATAGCGCGCAGTAAGTTTCTAGTCTGTGGTATAATATTAACGCCGTACCATAGACTAAATAATTTGCATTATCTTTATCTAACTGGCACCATTATGAAAAGAAAAAGAGTTGTTTTCAGCCTTCAGGTACTTGCAATACTACTCTTATTATTATCTTTTTTATTAGTTGTAGCTGTGCGTCTCAGTGATAAAGGAGATGTTGTAGATAGAAATGCCGGCTGGATAGTGTTGGGATTTTTGATAACATTGGGATTTTTTATTTACAGTCAATTCATTTCAGAAAGTTCATCTAGACAGGTTCGGAGAAAGAAGACACCGGATGAACTAATAAATGAAATTAAAAAGTCAAACCTGGATAAATTTAAAAGCAAAGAACAAGGTAGATAAGAATCAAAAGCAAGGAGCATATCAAACTTTTGCCTGTTTCAGCAAGAAGAGGTCCGATAATTAATCGGGCCTTTTTTTGTCCCCTCAGGGTCTCTCGCAGAAGACCCTGAGGTATAAAGCAGGCTCAGAAACGGTTCAAGATACCTGTAAGGAGGCCCAGAGGGCGTTAAATGTGGGTTTACATGGTTTACATAATTCATGGTTAATATTATTGTAATTGTTTGATTGTCAAATAATTGAATTTATTTTATTGCCAAATAACGGGTTTAAGTGTAAACCCATCAGATCGTGTACTTTGTAAATAGCCATGATGGGTTTCATTAATCAACGGAATAGAAAAATGCAATAAAAATTTGCGTCGTCATTTGGCGTTGCATATATTTGTCGTTATTTGACGACAAGATGATATTAAGACGAGATATTTTTCAAGCCATAGCCGATCCCACAAGAAGGGCTATCCTCGCGCTTTTAGCTTCACAGACGATTACTGCCGGTGCTATTGCCGATAATTTTAATGGCGCCCGGTCTACCATATCCAAACATATTCAGATCCTTACAGAATGCGGTCTTGTAGAATCAAACCAACAAGGCCGGGAGATCTACTACCAGATCAAAATGGATAAAATGAAAGAGATTGATGTTTGGTTAGATCAGATACGGGTGATATGGGAAGCCCGCTTTGATAACCTTGAAAACTATATAGCAAAAATTCAAAACGATAGAAACCATGGAAAAAACAGAAACCCGCGAGATGCGGATAACCAGAACGTTTAAGGCTCCCATTGAATTGATGTGGGAGGTTTGGACAGATCCTGCGCATATTATAAACTGGTGGGGGCCAAACGGCTTTACCACCACCATTCACAAAATGAATTTTAAGGAAGAGGGCGAATGGAACCTGACCATGCATGGACCCAATGGTACCGACTATCCGAACAAGAGCATTTACAAGGAAATTATCCCCTTAAAGAAAATTGTGTTTGAACATTTCAATCCGCATTTTTTTACTACCGTTCTTTTTGAATCCAAAGGCGATGAAACTCAAATGGAATGGACAATGGTGTTCGACACCGCAGAAATACTTGAAACTGTTGTTAAAGTACACAAAGCCGATGAAGGACTGAAACAAAATGTTGAGAAACTGGAAGAGTATCTTTCAAAACTGGAGAGTAGATCCGACAGCAAATAAGATGCTTGTAATAAACGATGGAAGACACAAATATGTGTCTCTACATTTTTGTTTTTGCAGAGACGCATACTTGCGTCTCCTGGCGTAATACAAAAGACGAAGCCCTAAGCTTCGTCTTTTGTATTACGGATTAGGCTGATGCCCGTAAAGAAAAATATAATGGCTATAATACCTACAACTACCAATGTTGTGGTTTGGCTGCTGTGGTTAATGACACCCAGCCCGGTATAAATTAAGCCAATGATACCGAGTATGGTTAATATGGCTCCAAAAGTTCGTTTCAGGTTCATGTTATCTGGTGCTGTTTTATAAAGCATTTTTATAAAAACAAATAACACACCAATAATTAATACTACATTTATTTACTTAAATATTATCAATCATGACAGCCGAAATTACTTTTGGGTTAATTGTACTCATCCTGCTTATTATTTTATCAACCTCATTTGTGTCTGTAAAACAGGGCACTATAGTAGTGATCACCGTGTTTGGAAAATACCGGCGCATACTTACACCGGGTCTGAATTTTAAACTGCCTTTCATCGAAAACGTATACTCCAAAATATCTATCCAGAACCGTTCGGTGGAGCTGGAGTTCCAGGCGGTAACTTATGACCAGGCTAATGTTTATTTCAAGGCCATGCTATTGTACTCCGTGCTTGACCAGCAGGAAGAAACCATTAAAAACGTAGCCTTTAAATTTGTTGATGAGCGTAACCTCATGCAGGCGCTTATCCGTACGGTTGAGGGCTCTATCCGCGCCTTTGTAGCCACCAAACGCCAAAGCGAAGTGTTAATATTGAGGCGTGATATTGTAGAACACGTAAAAGAACAGCTTGACCAGATATTGGAAAGCTGGGGTTATCACCTGCAGGATCTGCAATTGAACGATATTACGTTTGATGATGTGATCATGAAATCCATGAGCCAGGTAGTGGCTTCCAATAACCTGAAAGCAGCGGCCGAGAATGAAGGCCAGGCATTGCTCATCACCAAAACAAAAGCTGCAGAGGCCGAAGGTAACGCTATCAAAATATCGGCGCAGGCTGAGCGTGAGGCCGCTCAGCTACGCGGCCAGGGTATCGCGCTGTTCCGTGAGGAAGTAGCCCGCGGTATGACTGTAGCCGCTAAAGAAATGGCCGAGGCCAATATGGATACTTCGGTGATCATGTTTACCATGTGGACAGAATCCATCAAGCATTTTGCCGAAAACTCACAGGGCAACGTGATCTTCCTGGATGGCTCAACCGACCAGATGCAGCATACTTTAAAAGAAATGATGAGTTTAAACCTTTTGCATAATGACGCCGTCAAAGGTGTCAAAAAGTAAAAGTTTTAACCTGCGTATTTCATGAATGTAAGATGGCTGAAGGGGGCGTTAATATTAGCCCTGTTTTTAATAACAATAACCAGGGCACAGGCTCAGCAATTCCATCAACTCACCATCAACGACTTTGGTGGCGCGCCGCGTGTAAATGCACGCGGCGTTGTTGCTTATACCAATTGCACTCTTGATTTTAAGTACCAGGCCAGCCGTGTAAACGGGGGCTATATGCTCAATGCCTTTGTAAAGCTGATCCTGAACACCGAAAGATCATGGCTCGACAGGAGCCGGGTAACATCCAACCAGGCGCTGGCCGAAGTATTAAAACATGAGCAGGGTCATTATACCATTGCCTATCTGGAGCAACAGGAATTACTGCGCGAAATTGGCAAAACCCGCTTCAGCCGCAATTATCAATACGAGGCCATGAACCTGTTCAACCGTATCGATAACAAATACAAACAAATGAACACCGATTATGATGAAGATACCGAACACATGACCAACCGCGTGCAGCAGCACAGCTGGGATGTGTATTTTCAGAGGCAGTTACAGTTTATGCCGGTAGAGGATAGGGAAGGACGGTAAAAGGACATGTTGAATCTATATTTATCATGTCATTGCGAGGAGGAACGACGAAGCAATCTCCTCGTATGTATGAACGCGAGGAGATTGCCACGCTACGCTCGCAATGACATAGTTTTTTAATATTAAACGCCTTCGCCAAAAGTGATGGTTGGATTGGTCAATCTCTGCGTTTAGCTATTCATTTTAGCAAAGGCTCTCCGTATCTTTGTCCTGCATGCCAAACCAATCCGAACAGGTCATCCGTAAAATTATCCATATTGATATGGATGCTTTTTACGCGTCTGTGGAGCAGCGCGATTTTCCGGAGTACCGGGGCAAGGCGCTGGTGGTAGGTGGTTCGCCGCAAGGCAGGGGTGGGGTGGTAGCTACAGCGAGTTATGAAGCGCGCAAGTTCGGTGTGCGCTCGGCCATGTCATCAAAAAGGGCTTTACAACTTTGCCCCGATGCTATATTTGTGCGGCCACGCTTTGCCGCCTATGGCGAAGTATCACAAAAGATCAGGGAAATATTCAGCCGGTATACAGATCTGATAGAGCCGCTGTCATTAGATGAAGCTTACCTGGATGTAACCCACGATAAACTGAATATTGGCTCGGCCATTGAAATAGCCAAACAGATTAAGCAGGCTATTAAGGATGAGTTGCAGCTCACAGCCTCGGCAGGTGTATCCATCAATAAATTCGTAGCCAAAATAGCATCGGATATCAATAAGCCCGATGGATTAAAGTTTATCGGCCCCTCCAGCATTGAAGATTTTATGGAGCAGTTACCCGTTGAAAAATTCTTTGGCGTAGGTAAGGTGACCGCCCAAAAAATGAAACAAATGGGCCTGCATACCGGAGCCGATCTCAAAAGATTAACAGAAGATGAACTGGTAAGGCATTTTGGTAAAACCGGCAGGTTTTACTACCAGATTGTGCGGGGTGTGGATAACCGTGAGGTACAACCCCATCGCGAAACCAAATCGCTGGGGGCCGAAGATACTTTTGCCTACGACCTTACCACGCTCGAAGAAATGGATGCCGAGCTCGATAAAATAGCACAAACCGTTTACAATCGCCTGCTTAAGTATGATTTGAAAGGCCGTACCCTTACCCTCAAAGTAAAATACAGCGATTTTAAACAGATCACCCGTAATCAATCCTTCCCGGAGGCTTTTAATGATCTGGAAACTATTAGTAAAACAGCTAAACAAATTATGGCGGCTAACTATACCGAAGATGCCAGGGTTCGTTTGTTAGGTATCTCTCTCTCCAACTTTGGCGACTTGGTAGCCAAGTCTAAGCAGGAAAAAGAAGCCGGTCCCGGCGATCAGTTGTCGCTGGAGTTTTAGCCCCCTAAAGGGGGAATATTAGATAGTATTGAATTTAAAAGCACTGGCCAGTGCGATTCCCTCCCTCGGGAGGGGAAGGGAGGGGTTTGTTCGTCACGTCTACAGTATAAAACCTTTCCTGCTGCTACACAATGCCTCCGCACCCCTCCCCAAGGAGGGAATTAAACAACAAAATAATTAATAGACTATTATGCCTCAGTGGGGAATTAAAATCAACTTTTAATTAAATAGTAAACCGTGTTAACAATTATTTAACAGAAAACACTTTCAAATAAGGTAAATTCTCATTACGTTTGAATTTTTTGTTGATGTAACTTCTATTAATTTTTTATCAAAAGTTAATGTTACGCGTCGACAGTACCAAACCATGCCAGATCATTTATGCCATTGCCCGGCATGAGTATTTGTCGTACGTTATTGAGCCACACATCGTTCAGCTTAATCCCAACGGCGAATTTTCACTAACCCACCAGCGTTTATTTTCTAATACAGCCAAGGAATTTATCCATTGTTTAGACGATACCGATATCAAACTGATTAAGATATTGGAGGAGATGGAGCAGGGTAACGTGATTAAACGGTACTATAAAAAGCCGATCCGTCCTTTTGAGTTTTTCTCCAAGATATTTAACGAACAGCTTTTTGATACCATCCGCCCCAAAATGGAAAAGCGTATGGCCGAAGCATTGGCTCTGCTATGCAACAAGCCGGTGTATCAGATGAGCAAAGAGGGTTACCCCGCCGAGCGCAAGCTGCAGATAGCTACCGAAGCTGCTTCGATATTGTTCCACTTCAGGCGTAATGAGGAGGAGATCAGGTATTTCCCGACCATTAAATACCAGGGCATGCGTATTGAGTTCATGTTCAAAAACGCCGAGATCATTTGTAACCACCCCGCCTGGATGCTGCTGGACGATACCCTGTATTATTTTGATAAAGAAATAGAAGGTAAAAAACTACAGCCATTCTTGAATAAACGATATATCGCCATTCCGCGGTCGTCAGAGCAATCCTATTTTGAAAAGTTTGTGGCTCCGTTGATCGAAAAGCATAATGTGTATGCCGAAGGTTTTACCATCAATACCGAAAAATATGATGCGCAGGCGGCTCTCAAACCGATTTATATAGAGGGTGGTACTTCGCAACTGCAATTATATTTTAAATATGCAGGCTATATTTTTCCGTATGGTGATGGCAGGCATGTATCGGTACGGATGGAGAAGAATGGCGATGATTATATTTTCCACCGCATCAAACGTTCCATCACCTGGGAAAAAAACAAGATGCAGCAGCTGGAGCAAATGGGGCTCAAAACAGCGTCGAGCTTGTTCCAAAACCTGGAAGTGGATAACCATGATGAGGATGCCGATCATTCGTTCTCGGTGTTTGAGTGGCTAAACCAGCACCACGATGAACTGATTGAGCAGGGCTTTGAGCTGGAGCAGCCCGAAGGGCAAAAACGCTATGTGTTTGGCAATAGCAAAATTGACCTGGAAGTAAAAGAAAATAACGACTGGTTTGATATTCATGCCATTGTATGGTTTGGGCCGTACAGCATACCCTTTATCCAGCTCCGCAATCATATCCTTAACCGTAAAAAGGAGTTCACCCTGCCATCGGGCGAGATTGCGGTGATACCCGAAAAATGGTTTTCGCAATACGGCAATCTGCTGCATTTTTCGGAGGGCAATAACGATTTGAAACTGCGCCGCCACCATATAGGCCTGGTTAATGATCTGGCCGAGGGCGAAATGGCCAACGTAACCATGACCCGCAAACTCCAGAAATTAACCGATTTTGAGGAACTGGAAGAGGTAGAGATGCCGCAGCATTTTGCCGGCAATTTAAGGCCATATCAAAAAGCAGGGTATAACTGGTTCCACTTTTTAAAGAACTACCATTTTGGCGGTTGTTTGGCTGATGATATGGGATTGGGTAAAACCATCCAAACCCTGGCCCTGCTGCAAAAACATAAAGAAGATACCGAGGCGGCGGGCAGCAAAGCTACATCACTGGTGATTATGCCAACCTCGCTGATATATAACTGGCTTAATGAGGCTAAAAAATTCGCGCCGCAACTTAAGCTGATGGTGCATACCGGTACAATGCGCTACCGATCGGCCGATGTATTTGCCAATTACGATGTGGTGATCACTACCTATGGTATTAGTCGCATTGATATTGGCATGTTCAAAGAGTATTTTTTTGATTATGTGATATTGGACGAAAGCCAGAATATCAAAAATCCTTCGTCCAAATCGTTCCAGGCGGTTAAGCAGCTGAAATCGCGCTTTAAGCTGATATTGAGTGGTACCCCGGTTGAAAATTCGGTGAACGACCTGTGGACACAAATGTCATTCATAAATCCGGGCTTGCTGGGCGGTCAGCAGTTTTTTCAAAACGAGTTTGTAACGCCTATCGAGAAAAAGAAAGACGAAGATAAAGCCCGCAAGCTGCAGGCATTAATAAAACCCTTTGTTTTACGTCGTACCAAAGAGCAAGTGGCTACCGAGCTGCCGCCAAAAACCGAAAACCTTTTCTACTGCCAGATGAGCGAAGAGCAGGCATCGGTTTATGAAAAAGTAAAATCGGAGTACCGCAACGAATTGCTGAGAAGCCTGGAAGACGGCACCTTTGCCAAAACCCAGATACAGGTACTGCAAGGTTTAATTAAGCTACGGCAGATAGCCAATCACCCTATCATGATCGATGATGATTATGAGGGCGATAGCGGAAAGTTTGAAAACGTGGTGCATACCCTGGCCAACGTATTGGATGGCGGGCATAAAGTGCTCATATTTTCGCAGTTTGTAAAACAGTTGAGTATTTACCGCGAACATTTTGAGCGCGAGGGTATACCTTATGTTTACCTGGATGGCAGCACCCAAAACCGGGGGGATGTGGTAAAACAGTTCCAGGAAGATCCTAAAACACGCGTGTTCCTGATCTCGATAAAGGCTGGCGGTGTGGGCCTAAACCTTACCGAGGCCGATTATGTATTTATCCTCGATCCATGGTGGAACCCGGCTGTGGAACAACAGGCTATTGACCGTACTCACCGCATCGGCCAAACCAAAAACGTATTTATCTATAAATTCATCACCAAAGATACGGTGGAAGAAAAGATTCTGGCCCTGCAGCAACGCAAACTAAGCCTGAGCCGCGCCCTCATCACTACAGAAGAAAGCTTTATCAAATCGCTTACTGCTGACGATATCAGGGAGATATTGGGGTAGAAAAGATTCCTTGTCATGCTGAACGTAGTGAAGCATCTATTTAGTGCTTAGCATGTTCAACAACAGATACTTCGTTCCTCAGGATGACAAAACAGACTTACAAATAATCCCTCAAAACATCTTCTAAAATCGCAACCAGCTCCGGGTCATTAAAGGGATAATTATCCTCAATATCCAATACCAACAATTGCTTGCCGGTGATATCAAAACGATGTTTTAACAATTGCTGATGCTTGCGTTCCATTACAAATATCACATCAGCCCGGTCGATCATTTTTTGATTTACGCGGATACGAGCTTTGTCGCTGGTGCCGGCAGAGTAGGCCTGGTGAACAGGATGGTTTTTAAATAAAAGCTCAGCCGTTGGGCTGCGCCATTGGTTTTTGCTGCAAATGAAAAGGAGATTGGGCAATTTAAAAGCTAAATTAAATTATCAAAGGCCATTTTTGGGTACCCAGGCCTGACTTTTAATGAGCCATTTATCACCTACCAAACGGAGCACAAATGAAAAAGCGCCTTCCTCATCAAAAGTATCGCCGTTAATGGTGCCGGTATATTCAACGGGAACAACCAGGTACGCTACTTCTTCGGTTTGCTGAAAAACTTTTACCCGTTTAACATCAACCTTAAAATCTTTTATTTTAAAACCCTTTACCGCTTTTTGTACTGAATTTACCCACTGTACGCCTGCCAATGGCCCAGCCCAGGAAAAAGGCGCCTGCTCGTCGCTTATGACAGCATTAGGGGTATAAAATTCAGCTATTTTTTCGATATTAAAAGTGTAGGACGCTTTCAACACCGTGTTTACAATCTCCAGAACCTCGGGCTTTAGCGTTTTTATAGTTTTTGCAGTATCTACACTATTAATGCCTGCTGCATATGTTGTGTGCCCAACCGAAAAGGTTAAAAGTAAACCTGCACATACTATAGTGAATATGTTTTTCATCTGGATGAGCAGTTAATATGGTTTATGCATTCCATTGTTGTTTGCAAAGTTAAGCATCAATCTGGTATCCAATAATCTATTCTTAGTAATTTATTGCCGTCCTCATTAAAAACGAACACCCATTGATCATCTGTTGCCTTTTTTGCTGTGGCTAAACTTACCACCAGGCGTTTATCCATATCTGTACCTGGAAGTTCATGATCAGCAGAAATTGGGAAGATCTTTTTAAAATCTGTTAAAGTTGTTAAATGATTAAACCGGAAACGCGGACTTGTAATATAACTGTCGGTGTCCTTCCTAAAGTCTATAGTCCTAAGTACTAAACTATCACTTGATTCCTCAAATTCGGCTCCTTTAAAATAATAGAGTTTGTATCGGTCATTATTAAAAAAGGAAGCACTTACTTCATCATATTTTGGTGTAATTATACTATCGGCCTTACCCAACTTTTTCGCGGTGTTTTTAAGCATAGAAATCAACGGAATGGTGCCGTTCAACTTTACACTATCCCAAGGCAGATATTCCTTATTTGATACACGTGTTGAAGTGGTCACTAAGCTGTCTGTCTTTTTAATAGTTACGCTTTGTTTTGCACTCTGGTTACAACCCAGACCAAATAATAAAATCAACCCAATAAAACACCTTGTTAT
>NZ_JAANAT010000003.1:600000-805063 GCF_011089895.1 Mucilaginibacter inviolabilis | reverse complement strand
GAGCAAGAAAAAAGCTCCCATCATTAAAAAAGCAGTGGAAGGCGAAATGTCTGGCGAGGTGCCGGCTACCTACCTGCAATTGTCTGATCATGTAGAGTTTGTACTCGATGAGGCTGCTGCTTCGGAGCTTACCCGTTTTGATACCCCATGGTTAGTAAAAGATTGTTCATGGGAGGATAATATACTGAAGAAAAAAGCCGTGATCTGGTTAGCCGATACCATTGGTAAACCGGTATTGAAGCTGACCGAAGAAGATTATAACAATCATGGTATGGCACAGCTGGCCGTAGAACAAGGACCGGTTTACAACATCAACATTGATATTTTTAACCAGATACAGCATACCATTACCGGATGGCCGGGTGGTAAGCCGGATGCGGATGATTCGCAGCGTCCGGAGCGGGCTTTGCCTGCCAAAAAACGTTCTATTATCTTCTCTCCGCATCCTGATGATGATGTGATCTCCATGGGCGGTACTTTTATCCGTTTGGTGGATCAGGGGCATGATGTGCATGTGGCTTATCAAACCTCGGGTAATACCGCCGTTTGGGATGATGATGTATTACGGTACATGGAGTTTGCTATTGATTTTACCAATTCTATTGGTGAAGACAGTGGTCACCTGCACAAATTATACGAAGAGATGCGAGCTTTCTTTCCGCAGAAGCAGCCTAATCAGATTGATACCCGCGAGATCCGCAATGTAAAAGGGTTCATCCGTAAAACAGAAGCCATCTCGGGTGCCCGTTACGCGGGTTTACCGGATGACCATATCCATTTTATGGCTTTGCCTTTTTATGAAACCGGTAAAACCAAGAAAAATGCGGTGGGTGAAGAAGATATCCTGTTAACCATCGAACTGTTACAAAAAGTAAAACCACAGCAGATCTTTGCTGCCGGTGATTTTGCCGATCCGAATGGTACGCACCTGGTGTGTTTCAACATTATCCTGGCGGCTTTGGCCCGTCTGAAAGGTAAAGAAGCCTGGGTAGATGATTGCTGGTTGTGGATGTACCGCGGTGCATGGCATGAGTTTGAAACCTATGAAATTGAAATGGCTGTGCCGCTTTCACCGCAGGAGGTGATCCGCAAGCGCAACGCCATCTTTAAACATCAATCGCAAAAAGATCGTCCTGTATTCCCGGGTGATGATGCCAGGGAGTTTTGGGTGAGGGCCGAAGATCGTACACGCGACACCGCTCAGCGTTATGATCGTCTTGGGCTTGCTGAATATGAAGCTATGGAAGCGTTTAAGCGTTATATATTTTAAGCAGGTTAGACGCATGTGATGCGTCTCTACATTTTTTATTTTCGTAGAGACACATTACATGTGTCTCTTAATCTTTTAACAAGGAGCTCATGTCTTGCATACTTAGAATAACGGGCAAGGAATTTGATGTAGACAATTTTATCAGGCAAAGTAAAATATTGCCAAATGCTAAATTTTATACGGGTGAGCCAAGGATCGAATCCAAACCCGGTGGTGAAAAACGAAATTTTTCCGATTGTAATTTAAAAGTGAGTGAAGCTGATTTGATTCGTTTAATCAACAAGTACAGGATGCTGTTGAGTATTTAAATAAACATCTGCAAAAATTACAATACATAAAATCGATACCCGAAATTCAATACGCAACATTAGATTTCGCTGTAGAATATAATCCAGATAAATTCACACAAACACAGTATCTGCCTGTCGAGCTGGTAAAACTTAGTGCAGATCTGGGAATAGGAATTGAAGTCTCCATTTATCAACAGAGTGAATAAACGAGTATGGTTTACATGTTTACTGATAATTACTTTTTCCGCTAGCCATAGTTATGCTCAATCTACAGGTTATCAACCGTTAATAAACAACGGGTATCCGGGCTATAAAATTACCCGGAATGAAAAAGATTATAAATCGAGGCAAATATATTTAGGTGCTATCCGATCACGAGAAGGTAAAATAATTTATCATGTGATCAGCGATTTTACATGCGTCCGGGCTGCAATAGTTATGCATGGCAATAGTTCGTTATTCTTTCTAAATCCTAATGGTAAAATTGTGGGAGAATATCATTTAAATATGCCTGATGAACTTCCATATAAGTTATTGAATAACAAATTGTATTTTAAATCGGAAGAGTCGAATTCGAAAATTAAAACCGTTTTAATTTCTGATAAATTACCTAAGTTCCTTTGCGCGTATGACTGCTATAGATTCGAAAACTGGAAATAAAACAAGAAATGAGTAAAACAATTACAGCTGAGAAAAACCCAAGGCTCCTCTCCCTCGATGTTTTCCGCGGTGCTACCATCGCTGCCATGATATTAGTAAATGATCCCGGCGATTGGGGGCATATTTATGCGCCGTTGGAACACTCCAAATGGGATGGCTGTACACCTACCGACCTGGTGTTTCCTTTTTTCCTGTTTATGGTGGGGGTATCTGTGGTGTATGCGATGGAAAGCAAAAAGGCTACCGTACCGCATGGTAAATTATTGTTGAATGCTTTGCGTCGTACCGCTATCCTGATCGCTATTCCCTGGATCACGCAATTGATCTTTCATCCGGATGGTGGATTGGCACATCTGCGCCTGCCGGGCGTGTTACCGCGCATAGCGCTGGTTTATTTTATCTGTACTATTCTTTACCTCAAAACATCACAAAAAACCCGCGACTGGATATTTGCCTTCGCGCTCATTGGTTACTTTATCATCATGACCTGCATACCGGTGCCTGGTATAGGCTATGCCAATTTGAAACCCGAAACTAATATGGGTGCCTGGATAGATCGATTGGTATTTACCACTAATCACCTCTGGCGCGAATCACACACCTGGGATCCGGAAGGCTTGCTGGGCACACTGCCTGCTATCGCTACCGGTTTGTTTGGTATCCGCGTAGGCAGCTGGTTAAAACGAAAGGATCGCGATGATAATGTTAAAGTAAGCTGGATGTTTACCTATGGCGTAATTGCCGTGGTGCTGGGGCTTATCTGGGATCTGTTCTTCCCTATCAACAAAGCTTTATGGACAAGCTCATTCGTACTCTATACAGGTGGATTGGCCACTATTGCCCTGGCCTTATGCTATTGGCTTATTGATGTACAGGGCCGTAAACGGTTCACCTACTTTTTTGTGGTTTTCGGGGCCAACGCCATTACCGCCTATGTATTGTCGGGCTATATTCCGCATTATATGGGTATGATCAAAATTGGCGGGGCTTCCATTTATCAAACCTTCTTTGCACCTTACTTTTCGCCCGTCAATGCTTCCCTGGTTAGTGCTATATTTACGGTGGCTATATTATGGCTGGTAATGTGGATATTCTATATTAAAAAGATCTTTATCAAAATATAAGTATGAAAATCAAACTTAACCTTATCATTCTTACGGCCATTATTTTCCTATTTGCAGGAAACTTAAAAGCTCAAACAAACACGCCCGATTTTAAGCCATCACACTTAAAAGCGGCCGAACAATATTTGATAGCTACAGGCGTAAACACTCAATTTGGCGATGTATTAAATAAAATGGTTGGTGCATCAAGCTCGCAAATACCCGAAGCAAACCGGGCCTCCTACCTGAAAGTCATGAGCGCTTTTATGGCCAAATATTTTACCTGGGATGTGCTGAAAGATCGCCTTGATAAAATATACGCGGCCGAATTCACGGAGGATGAACTGAAACAATTAGCCGCTTTTTATAACACCCCGCTCGGAAAAAAAGCGAGTACTAAGACTCCTGTCCTGTTGCAAAAAGGCATGTTACTCGGTCAACAAGCAGTTGAAGATCATCGTCCCGAACTGGAACAAATGATGAAGGACGCATTTCAGGCCGATGCAGCTCCGGCAGCAAAAGAGTAATTAATGGACTGAGCTTTATCCCTTCAGTATTTTTGCTTTTTCGTCATCAAATTCTGTTTGTGATAAAACCCCGGCGTCCAGCAGTTCTTTAAGATCAAGCAAGGCCTGTTTTTTATTCGTTATACTGCTTTCTGTCTTGCTCTCCGCTACTTTTGGTGCTGCTGTGGCATTGGGCGAGTTATAGCTTAGTAACAAGGCTGCTATTTCATTAAATCCTTTTATAGAGGCGTAATCAATCGCTTTTTGTTCTTTGGTATTAATGATAGCTACTTCGGCATGCTGATCAAGCAGATATTTGACCACATCCTTTTTACCGTTCGAGGCAGCATAATGTAAAGCGGTATTACCAGATTCATCCTGAATGTTGATATTGGCCCCACGCTCCAACAATAATTTAAGCATACTGAGGTGGCCGTTTTTCGCGGCAACATGCAGCAGGCTCTCTCCACCATAGCTATAGGAATTATTTAAACTGAAAGCATTATCCATAGAGAGACTAGATGAGCTTTCCACCCAATCCAGGTAGCTGTTCATGCTGGCTGTATCACCAGATACAGGCTGACTGAAATTGACATCGATGCTATGGTCAAGGAATAAACTTACCATCTCTTTTTGGTTTTTGGCACAGGCATACCAAATAGGCGAAAGTCCGTTTTTTGAAGTGATCAAAACATCGGCACCATGATCAACCAAAAGCGTGGTTAAGGCCCTGTTGGCATCATAGCATGCAATTAACAATGCTGATTCGCCGGCATGGTTGATATGGTTAACAGCCGCGCCATTTTCAATAAGGCAAGCCACCATAGGCTGGTTTTTGGAACGCACAGCTACAATCAGCGGGGTATCGCCCAATTTATTGGTGGTGTTTACATTGGCCCCATGATCAATAAGCGTTTGTACAATTTCTTTATTACACCAGCCTGCAGCAATCAACAGCGGGGTTTCCGCATCATTGTTTTCCAGATCAACATTCACGCCCTGCTCCAATAATTTATCAACCAGTTCTTTTTGTCCTGTTTTTGCGGTTAAATGCAGCAGGCTATTTCCCTGCAGATCATTAATATTCAAGCGGGCCCCTTTATCCAGCAGGAATAGCGCGGTTTGTTTTTGCTTTTGCAAACACGCAAAATAAAATGGAGTTTCCCCCGCATGATCTTCGTAATCCAGATCGGCGCCGGCATCTAACAGCAATTTAACCAGGTCAAGGTATCCATGGTGAACGGCATAATGCAAAGCTGTTCGTCCTTTTTCATCTGTGTACTTAACATCAACTTCGTTATTAGCTAATAAAATTTCGGCAATTTTTCTTTTACCGCTTTCGCAGGCAATTATGAATGACATGGACATGGTTTTCTATGCTTTATTCTTCAACAATAGTTCAACAGTTTTCACTTTCAGATTATCCTGAGCTGCCAGATCCATAGGCGTTTGGTCAAGATCATTGGTATCGTTTACATCGGCTCCTTGTTCAATAAGCAATTTTGCCTTCCGGTAAACGTGTTTAGCGGCTTCCTGATCATAATTTACGTTATAGGCACATACTCTATGCAGCAATGTATTACCCTCATTATCCTTACGTCCAACATCAACAGCACCTGTTTCCAGCACAGCCTGTAAAACATCGGCAGGTCGCTCACTTATCCAGTCAAGTGTCGATTTATTATAGTTATAATAAGGCGAGGTTTGGTAAACATCCGCCCCGTCATTAATCAAACTCACCAGGAGATTTATTTCATCTTCTGATGCCCGGCTACGCATCCGTACAGCGCCCACCAGTAATGTTTCCCCGTTTTTGTTGGTCAAATCAAAATCAGCAGAGGCGTATTCCTTGAGCATGTTATAGGTAGCCGCATTGCAAACCTGGTGAACAACAGCAGCGTAAAAAGGGCTTTCGCCATCTTTATTTTGTTGATTAGGGTCAGCCCCATTCTGGAGCAGATATTGGATATACCTTTTCTTGTTTTTACTAATGGCCAAATGCAGCGGTGTTTCTCCTACTATATCTCCGCCATTAGGATCCACTCCTCCCTCAATTAAAAGTTCAAGATAGCCTAGCCCGGTTTCTTCATTAATGCTATACTCCTGAATAATTTTATACAGAAAGTTTTGTTCGTAATTATTTTTATAATGAATATCGCACCCGGCATCAACCAGTATCCTGATGATATCGATAGGTGCCGAGCTTAAAAAAGCAAGCTCCAGCAGGGTTTTGTCCTGCACAGCGTCGTTAATGTTATCCAGCTTTTTAACAAAACCGGTTAAAAAGCTAAGATCGGTTTCGTTATTTTCCAGGTTTTTAAATAGCTTTTCGAAAATGGATCTATCGAATTTCTCGTATTCATAAATATCTGTCTCTATAATTCCATCTTTCACCAGCGAGTTGATCAGCTCAAAAGCCCGTTCTCTTACCAACACATTATAAATTTGCTCCTTATCATAATCTGCCAGGTTTTTAGGAAGTTTTTCACCTTCATCTATTCGTTTTTTTGCTTCCTCCAGATTGTTTCGCTTTAAAGCGTCTGCCAGTGTACTTACTTCATTCATATTTTTTTATTTGTTGATCATCTTATTAATGTTTAACAGACTAACATTAACAATTGCCAGGTTGATCCTTCTTAAATAAATTTTCGGGAATTTTGTTTGGGTTATAAAGCAAGTCTGTTTTGATTTTTTTTAAATCAATAGATAAAGCTTTGGATAAACTAGATTCCTAAACCAGATAGCCATCTTAGTTAAAATCAGGAAATAGGGTTAATTAACATTTTGCCATTTGTAACTAAGGCTTTCGTTTTGCATCTTAGCATAATATATCCCATTAATTATATGAATTTAAACCTAAAGCTTTCTGCGATTGCCCTGGCGTTAGTAATTACCTCCGGAGGCGCCATTGCTCAAGTAAAAAAGAAACCGGCCGCATCGGCAAAAAATAAACCGGCTGCTGCACAAGAGGCCGTGAAAGGCAATCTGCTACCAGTTGATAATCAGGTGATCATCGGCAAACTGCCCAACGGTTTAACTTATTATATCCGCAAGAACGTAGAGCCTAAGAACAAAGCCGAACTATACCTGGTGAACAAAGCCGGATCGGTTCTGGAAACCGACGATCAACAGGGTCTGGCCCACTTTACCGAGCACATGGCCTTTAACGGCACCCGTGATTTCCCGAAGAATCAGATGGTTGATTATCTCCAAAAATCGGGTGTAAAATTTGGTGCTGACCTGAATGCCTATACTTCCTTTAATGAAACGGTATATCAGCTGCCTATTCCGTCTGATACCGTTAAAATATTCGAGAACGGCTTTAAAATACTGGCCAACTGGGCCGGTTACGTAAGCTTTGACCCCAGCGAAATTGATAAAGAACGTGGCGTGGTGCTGGAAGAAGAGCGCCTTCGCGGTAAAAACGCGCAGGAGCGTTTACAGCTGCAAACCTTACCGGTACTCCTCAATAATTCGCGCTATGCTTTGCGTTTGCCTATAGGTAAAGAGGATATATTGAAGAATTTTAAGCCCGAAACTATCAAAAGCTTTTACCACGATTGGTATCGTCCCGATTTGCAGGCGGTAATAGCCGTGGGCGATTTTGATCCTAAACGTGTGGAAGAATTGATTAAACAAAATTTTTCGCAGCTGCAAAATCCTGCCGGCGAAAAACCACGCACCAAATATGCCGTACCGCCAACACCTGGCACTGCGGTTAAAATAGCTACCGATAAAGAGTTTCCGTACACTCTGGCTCAGATCGTTGTAAAACATCCGGGAGCACCCACCAAAACCACTACCGATTATATGCAGCAAATACGCGAGCAATTATTTAACCAGATGCTAAACGCGCGTTTAGGTGAGTTGCTGCAAAAGCCAAACCCGCCATTTTTATATGGCCGCTCCAGCTATGGTGATTTTATTGGCGAACAAGACGCGTTTACCTCTATCGCCGTATCTAAACCCGGTGAACTGGAAGCTGCTGTTAAAGCCGTAGTTGCCGAAACCGAACGCGCACGTAAATTTGGCTTTACACTTACTGAACTGGAACGCGCCAAACAAGACGCACTGGTAGGTATTGGTAATGCTTATAAAGAACGCGATAAAACCCGTTCGGTAAATTTTGTACGCGAATACCAGCAAAACTTTTTAACCGGCGAGGCGATACCAGGTATTGAATTTGAATACAATTTTTATGTTAATAACATTGGCAAAATAACCCTTGCCGAAATGAACGCCCTGGCCGGCAAATTCATCAGCGATCAAAACCGCGTGGTGATTGTGGAGGGGCCTGATAAGGATAAAGACAAACTGCCCGATGAAAAAACCATTTTGCAATGGATAGCCTCGGCAGGGCAAAATATAACGGCTTATGTGGATAATGTATCATCCGACCCGTTGATGAGCAAACTGCCTGACGGAAGTGCCGTTACCAACGAGGTGAAGGATGAAGCCATCGGCACTACCACGCTTACCTTAGGCAATGGTGTAAAAGTAGTTTTAAAACCTACCGATTTCCGTAACGACCAGATCCTGATCAACGGCTATTCTTTTGGCGGTACATCACTGGCTAATGACGATGATTTTACTTCGGCCAACCTGGCGGCTCCTATAATAAGCAGCAGCGGTATTGCCCAGTTTAATCAAGGCCAGCTGGATAAAAAGCTTGCCGGTAAAAACGTAAACATTTCACCTTACATAAGCGAATATGCTCAGGGTATCAATGGAAACTCATCACCAGCAGATTTTGAAACAGCCATGCAGCTTGTTTACCTGTATTTTACTCAGCCACGTAAGGATAAGGATATCTGGCAATCGCAAATTGATCAGACCCGGTCGTTGCTGGCCAATCGCGGTCTTGATCCTGTAAATGTTTTCCAGGATACGGTTTCAGCAGTTTTAAGCAATCATAACTTCAGGTCGATGGTAACCACGATAGATAGGTTAAACAAGGCTACATTAGATAAAGCCTACAGTTTTTATAAAAGCCGTTTTGCCGACGCCAGCGGATTTACCTTTACCCTGGTTGGCAACTTCAATGTAGAAACTATTAAACCATTCCTAATTCATTACTTGGGTGCCCTGCCATCAACCAACAGTAACGAGAACTATAAAAACCTCGAGATACACCCGCCTGCCGGTATCATCAACACTACTGTAAATAAAGGTGTGGGCGAAAAAAGTAGCGTACAATTGGTTTTCAGTGGCGATTATGATTATAACGATGCCAACAACCTGCAAATGGATGCGCTGGAAGAAGTGTTAAATATTAAATTGATAGAGCGCCTGCGTGAGCAGGAAAGCGGCGTATATGCCCCGGGAGTACGTGCTTCTTACCATAAAATTCCAGGCGGCAGGTACAGCATTGCGATTTACTTCGGATGTGCACCTGAAAATGTGGATAAGCTGATCAATGCTACCATCGAAGAAATTGGCAAAATTAAACAAAACGGCGCCCAACCAACAGACATCCAGAAATTTGTAGCCAAAGAAGCCCGTTCAACGCAGGAGCAGTTGAAAGAAAACTTCTTCTGGGCAAGTTACCTGGCGTCAACCTCACAAAACAAAGAGAATCCAGACCAGATCCTGAACCACGTGAATAGCCTGGAGCAGGTGACCGTTCAAAGCACCAAAGATGCCGCCAACAAATATCTGAGCGGTAAAAACTACATCAAACTGGTACTGATGCCAGAAAAAACCGAGAAGAAATAGTTTTTCTTTCAGGGATATAAAAAAAAGCCCCGCCGGATAAATCCAACGGGGCTTTTTTATAAATATGCTTCAATTCCCTCCCCACGGGAGGGGTGTGGTGGACTGTGCGAAAGCAGGGGGGGTATACGCCAGGCAATAAAACTCAATGCATATTTAAATAAGCAACAGCCGTATCGTGTAGCTGATGTACCACCACGCCTACGCATTTACCGACAGTATCAATCTCAAAGGAAATCCCTTTATCCAGGTCGGTATACACCTGTACTTTGCCGTCCTTGTTTTTATAATCGCTGGTTGGTTTCAGATTATAGCTTTTTTTGATCTCGTCAACAGTACTGCCAACACCAAGGCCTTCGGCAGTTTTATACTCGGGCGAATTAACCAGTATCTTCTGTATCCTGCTGATGATCTCGTCCTTATCACCCATCTTTCGGTGTGCAAAAACACTGGTGCGGTAACCATCAGCTTTATGCCTACTGTACCAAACCATTAAAGAGCTTCCCATCGCCGCATCCGAACTATCGGGCCTGCCCAATAAATCACTTACCCTGGCCACATCCTCGCTTAATACAATATCACCAATGCTTCTGCCCGGGATTATCAGTTTATTGGTTACAGCGGTTTTGTTTTTAGCCGTATCCGCGGTTTGGGCAGTGGTATCGACACTGTTTTGTTTTTGGCCTGGCTGCTTACAGGCAAACAGTACAGCGCAGCATAATAATAGCACACTATTTTTCATCATGTTTATCATAACGGTATTATATTTATTTTGTTGGGTAGTTTGATTTACCTAACCAAATTAACATTAATTTGTTGAACAAATAAATGACATCAAAAGGCCAACAGGTTATACAGCAGTGGTACAGGCAAAAAAACTGGCAGCAATTCCCTTTTCAGCAGGAAATGGAAGCTGCCTATCTATCAGGTTACTCCGGTTTGCTCAACGCGCCTACCGGTAGCGGCAAAACTTTCGCCTTGTTCCTGCCTTTCCTGGCCGGTTTTATCAATCAAAATCCCGATACCTATACCAGCAAAAAAAATAACGGTTTGCTTATGTTGTGGATAACGCCGCTGCGTGCGCTTACCAACGATATCCGCAAGGCCATGCAGGAAGCCTGCGACGAAATAGGCCTGCCCTGGCACATTGCCACCCGCACCGGCGATACCCCAGCCGCCGAAAAACAGGCCCTCAAGAAAAAACTACCCGAAGTACTGCTCACCACGCCCGAAAGTCTGCACCTGATGCTAGCCCAAAAGGAATATCCAAAAATGTTCGCCGGCTTACAGGTAGTCGTGATCGACGAATGGCACGAGCTCCTGGGCACCAAACGAGGCGTACAGGTGGAGCTGGGATTGTCGAAGTTGAAAATTTTGGGTGCGGGAGGCGGGGAGCGAGGTGCGGGAAATGATGTTTCAGGCTCGAGTTTCGAGGAACGAGGTACGGGAAATGAAAATAAAACGGCGTCGAAAAACTCCGACTCAAACCTCGCGCCTCGCTCCCCGAGCCCCGAACCTCGAGCCCCGCTTCGCATCTGGGGTATCAGCGCTACCATTGGTAACCTGGAGCAGGCGGCCGAAGTTTTGTTAGGTAATGATTTTCCACCCGGTCGTGTTAAAATGGTGCGGGCCAATCTGGATAAAAAGCTGGATATCCGGTCGATCATTCCTAAAAATATTGAGAACTATTCCTGGGCGGGGCATATCGGCTTAAAACTGTTACCCGAGGTAATGGAGATAGTAGCCCGCAGCAAAACCACGCTTATATTTACCAATACCCGCTCGCAATCCGAGATTTGGTATCATGCCATCCTGGATAACTACCCCGAATACGCGGGGATCATGGCTATGCATCATGGCTCGCTGGATAATAAGCTGCGTAACTGGGTGGAGCAGGCACTGCATGCTGAAGCTTTAAAACTGGTGGTATGCACTTCCAGTCTGGATCTGGGTGTCGATTTTAGACCCGTTGACACCGTGGTGCAGGTAGGCAGCCCCAAAGGCGTGGCCCGGTTTATGCAGCGTGCCGGCCGTAGCGGTCACCATCCCGGCGCGGTATCCCGGGCCTATTTTGTGCCCACACACTCCCTCGAACTATTGGAAGGCGCCGCTCTTAAAGAAGCCATCAAAAAAGGCATTTTTGAAAGCCGCGACCCGATGCTGCTCACCATGGATGTGCTCATCCAATATATGGTTACCCTGGCCGTATCCGACGGCTTCAAGGCCGAGGAATTGTTTAACGAAGTAAAAACCACCTATGCCTTTGCCGATCTTAGCCGCAATGAGTTTGGCCAGTTGTTGGATTTTATCACCAGTGGCGGCAAAACCCTGGCGCAATATGATGAGTTTTTAAAGGTAGAGGTAGAGGATGGCCTGTACAAAGTAAACAATCGCCGTGTGGCTATGCGCCATCGCCTCAGCATAGGCACCATTACCAGCGAACTCAGCGTACGCGTAAAGTGGCTCAGCGGCGGCAGTCTGGGTACTATCGAAGAATCATTTATATCCCGCTTAAAACCGGGTAACACCTTCTGGTTCGCGGGGCGTAGCCTGGAGTTTATCCGGGTAAAGGAGATGACGGCTTATGTTAAAAAATCAAACTCCACCAAAGGCATTATCCCCAGTTGGAACGGTGGCCGCATGCCCTTATCGTCGCAACTGGCGGCAGTGTTCAGGGATAAGCTGGATGAGGTAGCGCATGGGGTAGAAAAGGACGAAGAAGTAATCGCGCTGAAACCGCTGTTCAATCTGCAGCAACAGCTTTCGCACCTGCCTCAGAGTCATGAGTTTTTGATCGAGTCGTTCAAATCGCGCGAGGGGCACCACCTGTTATTTTATCCTTTTGAAGGGCGACTGGTGCATGAAGGTATGGCATCGCTGCTGGCCTTCCGTATCAGCAAAATAAAATCCGCCAGTTTCTCTATCGCCATGAACGATTATGGTTTTGAGCTATTGACCGATGAAGATGTGCCCATTGAACAAGTATTGGAAGATGCCAGTTTTTTTTCGATAGATAACCTGCTGGATGATATCCAGCACAGTCTTAATGCCAACGAAATGGCCCGTCGCCGCTTCAGGGATATCGCTCACATTGGTGGCTTGGTATTTACCGGCTATCCCGGTCAGCCGGTAAAAAACAGGCACTTACAGGCATCCACATCACTACTGTTCGAAGTATTTACCGAATATGAGCCCGATAATCTGCTGGTACGGCAGGCCTATAATGAAGCCCTTGCTTTTCAACTGGAAGAGTTCAGGCTAAGGGCAGCACTACAGCGCATCGCCACACAAACTATCATCCTTAAAAACATCGAACGCCCAACCCCTTTCGCGTTCCCCATTATGGTTGACAGCCTGGGCCGGGAACGACTCACCACCGAAACCCTCGAAGAGCGCATTGCCAAAATGGCCCGCAGCTACGGCACCGAAGGTTTTGCCGAGCCCACCGAACGCAAACCCCGCAAACCGGGAATTACCAGGAAGAAGGGGTTTTAGTTAATTATTCAGTTTGTCTGAACCTTGATTTATCCGATTATAGGATTGCCTTGATTTATTTAATCATTGATAAAACAAATCTTTTCTTCCATCAGCAGATAAGCCTTTTTAATTATTGAATTATTCATTTAGTAAATTAGTGATTGAAAAATAACTCTTCTTCTCCCGTCAGCAGATAAGCTTCGGGCGAAAGCGGGCAGAAAGATGGTGGCTTGTGCGGCTGTGGGGCATAGCGAACCTTACCTGAAGCGGGGGATAATGAGCGAACGAAGTAGAGGTAAGGTTTAGCAGCCGTGGTTCTGCCCGCTTTGCCGGGTAAAGGCCACGTGCGGCAAAGAAGCATTTCTGGTGACTTGATTTTTGGTTACTTTTCATCAAGGAAAAGTAACTAGGCCCTCCCGCGGCCATGAGCGGGTATACGTCTTGCAAAACCCCTCTGTATAGCTACGAGATTGCTTCGTCGTTCCTCCTCGCAATGACATAATTTTTCATTCCGTATACCAATCTGCATATCCACCACACAAAATCCCCACATCTATTTTTTACCTTTGCCATTATGGATACGATTACCTGGCACGATTTTGAGCAAGTAGAGCTCCGGATCGGAACCATCCTTGAAGCAACAGCATTTCCCGAAGCCCGTAAACCGGCCTATAAGGTCAGGGTTGATTTTGGTGAATTTGGTATCAAATGGTCAAGCGCGCAGATTACTAAACATTATACTTTAGACGAATTGCCTGGTCGCCAGATCATCGGCGTGATCAATTTTCCCAAAAAACAGATCGGTAAATTTATGTCGGAGTTTTTGGTAACCGGCTTTGCCGACGAAAATGGCGACATTGTTTTAGCCGCTGTAGATAAACCCGTGCCTAACGGCAGCAAATTAATTTAGAATGAGATACTTCAGCTTTGAAGATGAACCCACTATCTCGCCGGATGATTTTTTTATGGGTGAAGCTTTAAAAGAAGCCAAATATGCCCTGGAAGAAGACGAAATACCCATCGGTGCTATTGTAGTATCGGGCGGCAAGATCATCGGTCGTGGCCATAACCTCACCGAGCGACTGAACGATGTATCGGCCCATGCCGAAATGCAGGCCCTTACGGCCGCGGCCAACTCTATGGGCGGTAAGTACCTACAAGGTTGTACTTTGTATGTAACCATGGAACCCTGCGTAATGTGCGCCGGGGCATCGTACTGGTTCCAGGTAAGCCGGATAGTGTTTGGGGCATATGATACCAAGCTGGGCTTCGGCAGGCTCAACCAAAAAATAACGCACCCTAAAACCGTAATCACCGGCGGCATTCGCGAAAACGAATGCTCAGAACTAGTGAAGAGTTTTTTTAAGGGGAAAAGGAAGAAATAAATCACAACTCGAATTTATCGAATTCAGGAATTAACAGAATGCATTAATTTTTGAAATAAAATTCCAAAATTCTTTAATTCCATAAATTCGAGTTCAGACACAATCCTGACAAATTTTTTAGAACAAAAACTCAGTTCATCTCTTATATTTGTTACGTCACAACATTAAACTTTTAAACTTTAATAATAAACAATTATGGCATTTACACTACCGGCGTTATCCTACGCTACCGATGCATTGGAACCGCACATTGATAAACTAACCATGGAAATTCACCATGGCAAACACCACCAGGCTTACGTAACCAACTTAAATAAAGCTTTAGAAGGCAAGCCAGAGGCGGATAGCAATATCGACGATATCATCAAAAATATTTCTAAATTCCCGGCTGCTGTACGCAACAATGGTGGCGGTCATTATAACCACTCTTTATTCTGGACATTGCTTTCTCCAAGTGGAGGCGGCGAGCCTACAGGCGCTTTGGCCGATGCTATCAAAAGCACTTTCGGTTCATTTGCTGATTTCAAAACCAAAGTATCAGAAGCCGGTGCAACCCGTTTCGGATCGGGCTGGGCATGGTTAATTGTTACTTCCGATAAAAAACTGGCCGTAACATCAACCCCTAACCAGGACAATCCGTTAATGGATATCGCCGAGGTAAAAGGCACCCCGATTTTAGGTATCGACGTTTGGGAGCACGCGTACTACCTGAAATATCAGAACCGTCGCCCGGATTACCTGGCTGCTATCTGGAACGTGATCAACTGGAAACACGTTGCCGAGCTTTACGCAAAAGCAACCGCTTAATTTTTTAAGCTAAGTATATTAAAAAAGCGGCAGGGTTTTACCTTGCCGCTTTTTTAGTTAATTTTAATGATAGTATAGTAACCCCGGAGAAAAAATCGCTAATTCACTAATTCAATAATTAACATATGAAAGCCATCGTTTTAGAAGCCGCCGATAAACCACTGATATGTAAAGAAGTTGAAAAACCAACCCTTGCCCCCGGCGAGGTTTTGGTACACATCAAAGCAGCAGCCCTAAACCGCCGCGACTATTGGATAACGGTAGGCAAATACGCTGGCATCAAATATCCTACTATACTGGGATCAGACGGTGCCGGTGTAGTAGCCGAAGTAGGCAGCGAAGCGGATAAACACTGGATCGGTAAAGAAGTAGTGATCAACCCCAGCAACAATTATGGCAAAAGTGATGATTACCAGGGCGCCGATTTTAAAATATTAGGTCTGCCTGATGATGGCACCTTTGCCGAATATGTAAAAACCCGGGTAGAATATCTGCACGCCAAACCCAACCACCTTACCTGGGAGCAGGCAGCGGCTATTCCGCTGGCAGGTTTAACCGCTTACCGGGCACTGTTTACCAAGGCTAAGGCCAAAAAAGGCGATAGGGTTTTGATATCGGGTGTGGGCGCCGGTACAGGAGCTTTCGCCCTGCAATGGGCCGTTGCCGCAGGTTGCCAGGTGTTCGTAACCTCAGGCAGCGGCGAAAAAATTGAACGGGCAAAAAAAATGGGGGCAGCCGCAGGCGTAAATTATAAAGCGCAGGACTGGGCCGAGCAACTGAAACTGATGGCCCACGGTTTTGATATTATCATCGACAGTGCCCTGGGCGCGGGTTTTGCCAAATTCCCCGACCTTTGTAACCCCGGTGGCCGTATCGTGATATTCGGCGGAACAGCAGGTAATATCCCACCGCTGGATGGGCGCAAGGTATTCTGGAAACAACTACAGCTACTGGGTACCACCATGGGCACCTCTGATGATTTTGCTGCAATGATCGATTTTGTAAACAAGCACGGCATAGTGCCCATAGTTGATGAGGTGTATGATTTTAAAAATGCTCAAAAGGCCGTTGACAGGATGGAAAAATCCTCACAGTTTGGTAAAATTGTATTGCAAAATCTATGGTGCTAGTATATAAAATAACTGATAATCAACAAACTAACACATTCAATTCCCTAGACGATAAGCTTATCTGCCAATAAATAAAACGATTGCAAAATAATCTACTAATTTTGTGGACTTTATTTCAGGCATGATCAAAAAACCCATCGACCTGCTATTGCAGGAATCGGCAGAGGACAGTGAACACTCTTTAAAACGCACATTAGGCCCGGTTAATCTTATCCTTATCGGTATCGGCATTATCATCGGGGCTGGCTTATTCTCATTAACAGGCATCGCAGCAGGGCAGCATTCGGGTCCGGCGGTAACCATATCATTTTTAATAGCCGCTGTAGGTTGTGCCTTCGCAGCACTTTGTTATGCCGAATTTTCGGCTATGATACCCGTAGCCGGCAGTGCTTATACCTATTCCTACGCTACTATGGGTGAGCTTTTTGCCTGGATCATTGGCTGGGACTTGGTATTGGAATATTCCGTAGGAGCGGCTACAGTGGCCATCAGTTGGTCGCAATACCTGACCAAGTTTTTATCCTGGTTTGACCTCTACCTACCTCCACAGCTGATCATGTCGCCTTTTGAAACCGCAAAAGGAGCCAGTGGCGATATCGCACACGGTATTATTAACCTGCCTGCCGCGCTGATTGTGATTGTGGTTACTGCTATCATTATCCGGGGCACAAAAGGTTCGGCGCTAGTTAACGCCATTATTGTTACCTTAAAAGTTGGTGTGGTTCTGGTGTTTATAGCTGTGGGCTGGTCGTTCATCAACCCACAGAATTATCATCCTTATATACCCCAAAATACAGGAGTATGGGGCGATTACGGATGGTCGGGCATATTGAGGGGGGCCGGACTGGTATTCTTCGTATTCATCGGCTTTGATGCCGTATCAACCGCGGCACAGGAGGCCAAAAATCCGCAGCGCAATATGCCCATTGGTATCATTGGTTCGCTGGTGGTGTGTACCATTTTATTTGTGATCTTCGCCCATGTCATGACAGGTATGGCCAACTATAAAGAGTTCATCGGCTCTGGTGCTCCGGTTGCCATCGCTATCGAAAAGACGCATTACCAATGGCTCAGCAAAGCCATTGTGCTGGCTATATTGATCGGTTATACATCGGTGATTCTGGTTGATCTGCTGGGCCAATCAAGGGTATTTTTCTCCATGTCGAAGGATGGGTTGTTACCCAAAGTATTTTCAGACGTACATCCTAAATTTCGCACTCCATGGAAATCGAATATCGTGCTCTGTACCTTTATCGCCTTGTTCGCTGCATTTGTACCTATCCGGGTGGTAGGCGAAATGACCAGCATAGGTACGCTGCTGGCCTTTGTGATGGTATGCGCCGGTGTGTTGATTTTACGAAAGCAGCAACCTAATATTCACCGGCCATTTAAAACGCCATGGGTGCCGGTAGTACCTATATTAGGCATCTTGGTTTGCTTTGCCATGATGACCTTTTTACCCGGCGATACCTGGCTGCGATTAATAATTTGGTTGGCAATTGGTTTAGTTATATATTTCACCTACGGTAAAAAGAACAGCTTAATACGCAAAAAGCTTGCAGCAAAACATGGATAGCTTTCATGAATGAGGATATACTACAACTAAAAATTGAACGGATAAAGTGGGAAACAAAGGATACGGCTACTTTTTATTTAAGCAATGTTTCTGGCAAGCCCATCCCTTATAAAGCAGGGCAGTTTGTTACGTTGATATTTAACCATCGCAACGAGGAGATCAGGAGGTCGTACTCGCTGGGTTCATCACCTGATGAGGGGTTGTTATTTATCACCGTAAAACGCATCACCAATGGTGAAATTTCCCGCTTTATGCTGGCTAAAGAACACCAGGGAGATGTTTTAACCGCATTGGCCCCGGCAGGGAGGTTCACTATCACTCAATTTGAACAGGAAAAGGATATTTTATTTTTTGCCGGAGGTACAGGCATTACACCCATATTTTCGCAGATCAAATATGTACTCAAACGCCCTGGGAAAAGCAGACTTACGCTCATTTACAGCAATCAGGATGCCCATTCTATTGTGTTTAAACATGAGTTGGATCAACTGGCCGAAAAATATCCCGACAGGTTTAAGGTCATTTACCTGTTAAGCAGTGAAGCCAACCGGCTGAACAATGATAAAGTAGAGGCCCTTACCCGCCAGCTCGTACAACAGGATAGAGATAAAGCGGAATTTTACCTCTGCGGACCTTTTGCTTATATGCGAATGATCAGGTTCGCACTGGTATATATGGGGATCGATCCCAAACAGATCCGCCGGGAAAATTTTGTGATAGAGACCGTAGCTGTTACCCGTACCGCACTGAATTTTCCACCCAGAACCATCAGGATCAAATTTAAAAATGAACTGCATGACCTTGCCGTTGGCGAAAATCAGTCGATATTACAGGCAGCCTTGCAAAACAACGTACAGCTGCCGTACAGTTGCAGAAACGGGGTATGCTCAACCTGTACCGCTCGGTGCAACAGCGGGAAAATTGAAATGGTAAAAAATGATGTGCTCACGGATGCAGATATCGCCGAAGGCTGGGTACTTACCTGCACCGGTCACCCGGTAAGTGATGATGTGGTGATAGATTATTCACCTGCTTCCTGAGCATCACCAATTAGTTGTCATCCTGAACTTGTTTCAGGATCCCACAGGACAAGCTGATCAGCATGCTATAAACTTTGCTTATGGGATGCCGAAACAAGTTCGGCATGACCATAAATGTTATGCCAAATGCTGTTTATGCACCCTACGATGCACAACTTCTTTCACTTTCTTTGATTTTGTTTTCTTACGTTTCCCCAGCCAGATGATAAAACCAGTTATGGGTAACGAAGCGCAGATCAAACTCACTAAAAACGCGATAATTTTGGTGGTTAAACCACCTATTTGCCCTACATGCAGATCATAATTCATGTCATTCATTTTCATGCCCGGGCTTTTCTTGTCATGCGGAATTTGTTTCAGGAGTTTGCCTGTATATTTTTCAAAAATAAATTCATCGCTCTTGTAATAATGCAGGGTTTGTGCGTAGGCATTGATACCAATTGTTCCTGCGGCGGATGCATCTTCCATGATGGAGTACATTTCGGTTTTTGGGGCCCGTGCCTGTGCCATTGCAAATACCTGGTCAACAATGGGTTTACCGCTAAATTTGTTCTTCAAAAGCGAGTCGGACTTGAGTACTTCTTTTTCTGATGGGTAAGAGCGGCCCAGGTTAGCGGTAGCATAAATACCTTCCCTAACCGATTGAAATACCATGGATAAGCCGGTTATGGATAATATAAGTGCGATGGAAGTAGCATAAAAACCCAATACGTTATGCAGATCATAATTTACCCTGCGCCAACGCCCGTTCCATTTGATATTGAAGCTGCGTTTACGGTCGCTTTTGCGCTTAGGCCACCATAGTATTAACCCGGTGATCATGATCACCATGAATATAATAACGGATATTCCCACCACCAGGCTGCCTATTTTAGGAGGCAGCAACAGGTAAAGGTGTATAAACTCTACCACTATAAAAAAATTCTTCGTGGGGTTTTCTATGTGGGTTACTTTGCCGGTATAGGGGTTAAGATAAACATACAGCATCCCGTCTTTAGGTTGGTTGACCAATATCCCCGCAGGACGATCAACACCATAATAATACATATAGGTGGCAGTAGCTCCCTTACGTCCTTTTAAAGCTGCGGCTTTTAATACTGATGGATCAAGAAAGGGTTTATGCTGTACCTCAACTTTACGGTAACTGCAAAAGGCATCCTGTATCTCATCCTGAAAACAGAACAAGCAGCCGGTAACACTTACTATAAACACCACGAGCCCGGATATAAATCCGAGCCAGCGGTGGCAAAATAATATGACTTTTTTAAATCTCGTCATCAGTGTTAAAACTTATAGGCAAATGTAAGAGCGTAACTTCTTAACTTCTGCGGATTAACAGTGGTATAACCTATCCAGTATTTTTCGTTGGTGAGGTTATCCATTTTAAACCCTACCCTGTATTGGTTTGTATCATAAAATACAGAGGCATTTAATACCGTGTATGCAGGCAATGAAAATACACCAAGCGTTTTACTGTTTATAATTTTGTTATCGCTGGCGTAATTACCACCAAAGCCAAAGCCCAAACCTTTTACAAGACCTTTTGAAATACGGTAGCTGGCCCAAAAGTTGGCTGTATAAGGAGATCCGGCAGTTGTTGGCCGCAAACCTTCCACTGTCAGATCAGCAGTTTTCTCCAGTTTTGAATCGTTGTATGAAAAACCGGCGATAATATTTAAGCCCGTTACAGGATTCGCTATTACTTCGGCCTCAAAGCCCTTACTTAACTGTGTACCGTCCTGTACCGATAGTGCCTGGTTGATAGTTGATTGACGAACGATGTCTTTTACCTTAATATCATAATAGCTTAAGGTACTGCTTAATTTACCATCAAACAGGTCAATTTTAACCCCGCCTTCAATTTGGTTAGCCTGTTCAGGCTTCAACGGTTTATTATTTTCACTTAGACCATTTTTATTGGTAAAGCCATTCTGGTAGTTAGCAAATAATGCCACATGATCTTTAACCGGCTGGTAGATCAGGCCAAATTTGGGTGAAAAGGCGGTTTGTTTAAATCCTCCGGATGTAGTGTTGGTTGCCGGGTTGTAATTACCTTTATTATCAAAACGGTCAACACGGATAGCGGCCGAGGCAATTAACTGATCGGTGATATTAAATACATCAGAAACATAAGCGCTATAGGTATTTGTTTTATAAACAGATGGATAAACAAAGGCTGTACCTTTTGCATAAACGGCATCCATATTCATCTGGTTAAAGTTGGAGTAGTCATGGCTTCCCAATACAGAAGCCCTGTCAAACGCTGTGCTGAAAAAATGTTGATTGGAGTTTTCCCTGAAAAAATCCAAACCACCAACAAATCTGTTCCGGAATTTGCCGATCTTGAAATCACCATTAAAGTTTTGCTGAATTTCGATCATGTCATCAGTACTGTTTTTTGTTGACTGATCCTCACGGGAAATTGAATCCTTGGGAAGTAAATAAAAGTAAGGATTAAAACCGTTTGAAAAGCTGTGCGTTGCGCTGATATTGGTGTTGGTTGTCCACTGATCGGATATTTTATATTTTACCTGGCCAAAAAAACTGGTGCTGTTTGACGTCTGTGTCAGACCATCACCATGATAAGATTGTTTATAATCTAATTTTAACTGATCGGCACTAGTATAACCCAAAGCTGCAACAGTCTGATTATATGGCATAAAGAAGATAGATTTGCCAATATTTTTACCATAAGACAATTCCGCATCGGCTGATATCGTTAACCTGTCATTAACTTTATAAAGTAAACTTGGCGCGATGGCCCAGTAACGGTTAAACCCATTATTCTGGAAACTGCCATCATTATTAAAAGCAGTATTTAAACGGAATAACACTTTTTTCTGCACATCCAAAGGTGTGTTTATATCGAGGGCAACCCGGTGAAAATCATAATTACCATCAGCAAATGAAACCTCGCCGCCAAAAGAGTCGTAAGGAGTTTTGGTTACCCGGTTGATTAAACCGCCGTAAGAGGTTAGTGTACTTCCGAATAAAGTTGCCGACGGCCCCTTGATCACTTCTATTCTTTCTAAGTTAACGGCATCGATGGTTGAGGTTACATTGCCGGCTATACCATTGCGCAGCTTACTTTGTACAATAAAACCACGGGAATTATAATAACTGCCACCATCGCCACCACGACCAGTTGCTTCCCACATTTTTTGTATACCCGGAGCGTTACGTATAGCATCGTCAACCGAAAATATCTGTTGCTCTTGTATTAACTGGTTAGTTATGGTGGTGTAAACCTGTGCATTCTCCAAATTGTTTAGAGGCATCTTGGCAACGTCAACACTCTTTTTGGTTTTAAATTTATTGACCTTGCTGCCACTGATACTTACTTCCTGCAAATTATTGGAAGCTTTGCTAACAGTAAATTGTGGTAATGTAAGCGTTTGCCCATTTGCCAGATCAACAGAGGTTTCCTGGCTCTTGCTGCCAACCTGCGAGATAATCAGGGTGTACTTACCTTGTGGAACTCGTAAAGTAAAATCACCGTCTTCGTTGGTCACAGTACCATATTTTGTACCTTTTAAAGTAACCGAAACGTTTTCGGCAGGCCCATCATTCTGGATTACAACGTGACCTTTGATAATTCCTTTAGTAGATTGCTGAGCAATTGCAGCAGAATTGAAGAACAGTATAATTGCGAAAATTGAGAGAGAAAATAGTTTGTGAAAATTAAGTTGGGGTTGCGCCATTTTATTTAGACTAATTATAAATAATTCGCCAAAAATAAGACACGAAGCCTAACAATCCAAATTATTTAGAACAATTACAAATAATAAAACTCCAGAATCCGAAAATAGCTAAACCCTTTTACAGGCTTAAAACTCAAATATCCATTACTTCTTTTTTCTTTTTACTCTTCATTCGTTTGGGTACAAACTCAAGTATTTCATTTTTTAAGGCTTCGATCATTCTACGTTTTAAAAAATTACGCTGTATTACTATGCTTACTTCGCGAGCAGGTTCGGGCGATTTAAAATAACGAACTTTGTCTAACTGCTTTTCAGTTAGCTCAGCCAAAGCTAACTCAGGTAATATGGTAGCACCGTTATTTTGATCAACCATACGCTTCAGGGTTTCCACGCTGCCGGTATTATACTCAAAATGCAGAAAACCTTTGGTTGATTTACGTCGCTGGCAAATATTCAAAACTTGCTCCCGCATACAATGCCCTTCGTTAAGCACCCATATCTCTTCCATATCAATATCTTCGGGGTTGATATTCTTTTTTTTGGAGAGCTTGCTGTTTTTGGATACATAGGCTACAAAGTTTTCGTAAAATACGGGGATCTCCGTTAATGAACTTTCATGCAGCGGGGTCGACATAATACCGCAGTCAATCATTCCCAGCTTTAACTGCTGTATGATCTCTTCGGTAGTTTGCTCCCAAACTATCAGCTTAACCTGCGGAAACTTTTCAATAAAACCCTTAATGATCTTAGGTAATATATAAGGAGATACTGTAGGAATAATACCAACCCTTAATTCGCCCGATAATTCTTTTTGCCTGTCGGTAATAATTTCCTTTATCTTTTCGCTTTCCGACAACAAGATACGGGCTTGCGTAATAATCTCGATCCCTATTTCGGTGGGTGTTACCGGCTGCTTACTTCTGTCAAATAACTTCACGCCCAGGGTATCTTCCAGCTTTTGCACCTGCATACTTAATGTAGGTTGGGTAACAAAGCATTTTTCGGCTGCAATCACAAAACTCCGGTAAGTGTCAACAGCTACAATATATTCTAATTGAGTAATAGTCATATAGAGAAATTCTATTCAAATATAACAATTATTGATTTTTTCTATTGAAATATTATGATGAAGTTTGAATCAGAAACCCCAATAACTATGGAAACTAATAAAAAGAAACTCACCACTGCCTCTGGCAGGCCATATGCGGAAAATGAAAATTCGCAAACTGCCGGTCCGCGGGGGCCTATTCTGTTACAGGATTATATTCTTCATGAAAAAATGGCTCATTTTAACCGCGAGCGCATTCCTGAACGCGTGGTGCATGCCAAAGGATCTGGCGCTTACGGAACGTTAACCATAACGCATGATATTTCACAATACACACGTGCCAAAGTATTCAATCAAATAGGTAAGCAAACAAAATTATTCTTACGTTTTTCAACTGTTGGCGGCGAAAAGGGCTCTGCCGACACGGAACGAGATCCGCGTGGCTTTGCTATTAAATTTTATACAGAAGATGGTAACTGGGATTTAGTAGGCAACAATACACCCGTATTTTTTATAAAAGACCCTAAGAAATTTGGTGATTTTATTCATACCCAAAAACGCGACCCATATACCAATTGCAAAAGTGCCACCATGGTATGGGATTTTTGGTCGTTGAATCCAGAAAGCCTGCACCAGGTAACCATCCTGATGAGCGACAGGGGCACTCCATATGGATATCGTCATATGGACGGGTTTGGTAGCCATACCTTCTCGTTTATCAATGCTAAAAATGAAAGATTTTGGGTAAAATTCCACTTTAAAACGCAACAAGGCATTAAAAACTTTACCGATGCAGAAGCCGGAGAAATGCGTGGCAAAAATCCCGATTTTGCACAACATGACTTGCTAACCGCTATTGATAATGGCAACTTCCCAAAATGGGATATGAAAATACAGGTAATGCCGGAAGCTGACGCTGCAACATACCATATCAACCCATTCGATTTGACCAAAGTATGGCCTCACGCCGATTATCCTCTGATTGATGTGGGTGTTATGGAGTTAAACGAAAACCCTGATAATTATTTTGCCCATGTAGAGCAGGCAGCTTTTGCCCCGGCGCACTTAATTGACGGAGTGGGTTATTCTCCCGACAAAATGTTACAAGGTCGTATCCTTTCTTATCCAGATGCTCACCGTTATCGCTTGGGTGGCAATTATGAGCAGATCCCGGTTAATAAATGTCCGTTTATGGTGAACAATTATCAGCGTGATGGGCAAATGCGTGTTGATGGTAATGGAGGTTCAGGCCCTAATTATTTCCCAAACAGTTTTGATGATATTGAGGCGGATCAAACTTATAAAGAACCGGCCTGGGATTTTGGCAATTCTGTAGGCGACTGGTATGATCGTAACGGAGAAGGGGAAAACGATCATTATACTCAGCCTGGTAATTTATATCGTTTGATGGATGCACAAGCGAAAAAAGACCTGATCAACAATATTGTAGGTTCCATGAGTGGTATCGACGGACCTAAAAAAGATCAAATCGTTAATCGTCAGCTGTGTCATTGGTTCAGGGCAGATATCAACTTAGGCATGGCTATTGCCAAAGGTCTTGAGCTTGATCTGGCCGAAACCATGAAACAAATGCCGGCTTAATAGATTTGAGATGTTAGACATAAGATTTGAGATGCCTTGCAAGAGGCATCTTTTTTATAAAACGAAAATTGAGATTTAAAACAACTATGTAGTTGTCTCAAATCTAACATCTCCAATCTAATCCCTACTCCACTGTAACAGACTTAGCCAGGTTACGCGGCTGATCAACATTGCAGCCCCGCATCACTGCAATGTGATAGGCCAATAGTTGCAGTGGTATAGTAGCTACCAGCGGTACAAATGCTTCATTGGTTTGTGGTATCTCAATCACATAATCGGCCATATTCCTCACCTCGGTGTCGCCTTCGGTAACAATAGCTATGACGTGACCTTTACGCGCTTTTACCTCCTGAATATTACTGATCACTTTTTCGTAAGATGAATGTTGTGTAGCAATAAATACCACAGGCATTTCATCATCAATTAAGGCGATAGGACCGTGTTTCATTTCGGCTGCCGGGTAGCCCTCAGCATGTATATAAGATATTTCCTTAAGCTTTAAAGCACCTTCCAGCGCTACGGGAAAGGAACTTCCCCTGCCCAGAAACAGACAATTGGTTGAATCTTTGAATTTCGCAGCGATTTCCTTTACTCGCTCATTTGATTTTAACGCTTTTTCTATCAGCTGCGGAACCTCGTTCAGTTCTGTTAGATATTCCACCAGTTTGCTTTGCGTTATCGTACCTCTTTGTTGTGCTATGTAAAATGCCATTAGCGTTAATACGCTCACCTGGGCAGTAAAAGCCTTTGTAGATGCTACACCAATTTCGGGCCCGGCATGCGTGTAAACTCCGGCATGGGTAATACGCGGAATAGAAGCACCTACTACATTACAAACACCAAATATGGTAGCTCCTTTTTCTTTGGCCAATTCAATAGCTGCCATAGTATCGGCAGTTTCACCCGATTGCGAAATGGCAATCACTAAATCCTTTTCGGTAATGATAGGATTTCGGTACCTGAACTCTGAGGCATATTCCACCTCAACCGGTACACGTGCATACTCCTCAATAAGATATTCGCCCACTAAACCAGCATGCCAGGAAGTACCACAGGCTATAATAATGATACGATCGACATTTTTTAGCTTCTCCGCATACTCTTTAATGCCACCTAATTGTACTTTACCTTGCTGCGGATATATACGACCACGCAGACAATCACGAATAGAGCGGGGTTGCTCATATATCTCTTTAAGCATAAAGTGATCATAGCCGCCTTTTTCAAGCATCTCCAGCTTCAGATCAAGCTCCTGAATGTATGGTGTCTGAACCGAGTTATCAATATTTTTGATCAGCAGATTTTCACGGTTGATGTAGGCGATCTCATTATCATTTAAATAGATCACATTTTTGGTATATTCTACAATTGGTGTAGCATCTGAGGCTATAAAGTATTCTCCTTTGCCTACACCTATCACCATTGGGCTCCCTTTACGGGCCGCTATTAACTGATCGGGCTCATCTGCACTCATAATCACAATAGCATATGCCCCTATTACTTTGTTTAAGGCAACCCTCACCGCTTCACGCAATTCAAGCCCGCCCTGCAGCTGTATATCCTCTATCAGATGAATCAGCACTTCGGTGTCCGTATCACTTTTAAAAGTATGTCCTTTGGCCAGTAAGGTTTCTTTTATAACACCATAGTTTTCGATAATGCCATTATGAATAATGGTTAACTTACGATTTCCGGATGAATGAGGGTGCGAATTACGATCGTTTGGTTCGCCATGCGTGGCCCAGCGGGTATGCCCCATACCAATTGACCCTTTCAGATCAATATCTTTAACAAACTTTTCGAGGTCATCAACCTTTCCTGCCTTTTTATAAACTTTCAGTTCCTGGTCAAGCAAAGCAATACCGGCGCTATCATAACCCCGATACTCTAAACGATGAAGCCCTTTTATAACGATGGGATAAGCATCCCGATAACCTATATAACCAACAATTCCGCACATAGTAAATTTAATAAAGTGTAAATGGAGCAAAAATAATTAGCTATATAACATAAATGACGGCTTATTATTTTGTTTTTTTCACAAACGGAAAGAGTTTTTCCCTACTTCAAAATAAATTTTAAAAAGTAGAAATGGCTTAAATAAAAAATCCCCTTAACGGGGATTCTTTTTATTAATATGTGCTTTTATTTACTTGCGTATACGCGTGTAAATAATGTTTAGCTTGATCTTATAAGGTGAGCTTTTATCACTACCCACTGCAATTGTACGGGCCGCAGTTTGCACGCTTGGAGAAACACTGGTTGTCCCAACACTGCTACCGCTTACTGTGGTAACCTCAGTGGTATCAATCGGAGCGATAAAAGTTCCGTAGTCTACTGTTTTTTTACGAATCAGATCCTGAACATAGGCCGTCACTAAAAAATGATATTCCTTTTTAGTTTTATCATACCTACCACCAAATGCAGATATTTGATTACGCCCATCACTTGGTGAAGCATCCTGAATATAAGTTCGCTGATGAGCTATATCTAACTGGTACATGGTTAACTTAGGCAATGGCGCATATGGTATACCCGAATTAGGCTGAGGGGTAATTACCAGCTCGGCCCGGTTTAACACAATCGAATCCGGATTAAATTTATTAAGATCCGGAAAACTTACTTTAGCCCGTAATCCAGCCAATCCTTGCAAATAAACTGTATTTTGTGAATTTACTTTATCTGCTAATAAAGCCTGGATAGTTGTTGTATACGTATATGTTATTGCCGCGCTATGCGATACAAAAGGCAATGATACTGTAGCAGTGTCAATTGTTGCCCCGTTAACTGTTTTATAAAATACATCTAACCTTGAAGAGTCAAGTGCTAATTGTAAAATACCACCTACGTTATTAGCTTGTCCTTTATCTAATGTTATATATAATCCTTTTACTGCATTTTGGAAAAGCAATGTAGAGGCTAATTGCGAGCCGTTTGCATTAAATAGGTTATTATATATAAATGCCTTGCTAAACGGGATACGCACCTGTGGACCTACCTTTTGTATAGTATCTGCTTTACCTGTTCTGATATTGGCAATAGTAACGCTATCATGGGTACGTGCAGTAAATGTTTTTGTTCCCCACACAGTTCCTGTATTCACGAGCCAGCGTTTTGTATTATAATAAGTCTGGACACCTGCTTTTTCTGCTAACTGATAAACATTCGCGGTGTAACGCGTAGCTACCGAGTCGCCATAAAAACCATTGGCATACCTTAATACAAGCACGGCAGAGTCTATAGTTAATGTACCTGCAGGTACTGTATATGCCGCATCATTCGGCAATGATAAACCAAGAGCCACATTTGAAACAGTGGTACCAAATGCAGGATCAGTAAAGTTACCAAGCGGTGTTTTTGCAAGTCCGGACGTTACTGCAGTTGAATCAACTTCTGTGCGGATAATGATATTGGTATCCACTACCAAGGCACCATTAACCTGGTTGGTTGGGTCGATACCCAAACCAATTCCATCCTGCCGTTTACAACTATTAAAAATAAAAAGACTTATTAACAGGGTCAATAAGTCTAATCTTAAAAATTTCATATATAATATTAAAGATTAAGCAACATGCACCAATTCGTCGTTGGTAATTTCGTCGTAAAAATTGTAATAATTTTCGAAATCTGCGGTAGAATCAAATTCTAAAACCGATTTATTGCTGTTTTTAACATTATTTAACACATCTGCATCTATATTCTCACTCCCCAAAACAATTCCGTCAGAGTACTGAATGGCTCCTGCGTATAGTGCAGAATTAGAGCCTTCTTTATAGGCTTCAACATGATCTTCGGTCATATTGCTCATTACCGCTTTTTGTGCGAAATCAGCATTTAATTTCTCTTTAAAATCATTTTCGTAAATAGAATAAATAATTTTAGAGTTTTTAAATGTCGGATCGTCTTTGTAAGTGGTTTTTAAATAAGCCGGAACCAATGCGCTTAACCAGCCATGGCAATGGATAATATCCGGAGCCCAGCCTAATTTTTTTACTGTTTCCAATGCACCTTTACAAAAGAAAATCATTCTTTCGTCGTTATCAGCGTAAAACTTACCGTCTTTATCACCAAACACATGTTTACGCTGAAAATATTCCTCATTATCTAAAAAATACACCTGCATACGCGCCGCCGGGATAGATGCTACTTTAATGATCAGCGGGTTATCATTATCGTTGATAATGATGTTCATTCCCGATAAACGGATCACCTCATGAAGTCTATTCCTGCGCTCATTGATATTGCCAAAACGCGGCATAAGGATACGGATCTCGTAACCTTTCTCCTGCATAGCCTGCGGAAGTTGGCGTGTTATTTCAGCAATTTTTGTGAGTTCGAGAAAGGGAGACATTTCATGAGTTATAAACAAAAGCTTAGATTTACCCATCACTTAATCAGTATTAAATATGTAAAGAAGTCAAAAAATTTGAGTCTGCAAATATAAGCATTATTATATGAACTGTCAACGAATTACGCAAGTAACTTTTGGTATTTTTTATACAAATGCACACCTTTACCAAAATTTGTAATAACTTTTCCATTGAAAATATTTACCACCAAAAATGAAATAGCTCAGTATTTTACCTCTAAACAGGGCAAAATAGTGGGTTTTGTTCCAACTATGGGCGCCCTGCACCAGGGCCATATATCATTAATCAAACAGGCACAGCAAAATAGCGATGAAGTAGTTTGCAGCATTTTTGTAAACCCAACTCAGTTTAATGACCCTAAGGATCTTGAAAAATACCCACGACCTATAGCTGCGGATATAGCGATGCTTGAGCAATCGGGCTGTGATGTTCTGTTTAATCCAACCGTTAGTGAAATATATGATGATAATGAGAAATGGCATTTAGATATAGGCGATCTGGAGCATTTATTGGAAGGCAAGTTTAGACCAGGGCACTACCAGGGGGTTACTCAGGTAGTTTCTAAACTATTTAATATTGTTAAGCCCGATCTCGCTTTTTTTGGTCAGAAAGATTACCAGCAGTTCCTGGTTGTGAGTAAGATGGTTGATCTGCTACATATGCCAGTCCAAATGATCATGTGTCCTATTCAGCGCGAAATTGATGGATTGGCCATGAGCTCAAGAAATATCCATTTAACTCCCTATGATCGCGAACATGCCCTCATACTCTCAAAAACCTTAAATTGGGTTAAAACCAACTTTGATGCAGGTAATATTCCAGCTATAAAGCAACAGGCCGAATCAATGATCAGCAATGAACCTGGGATCGAATTGGAATATTTTGAAATAGTTGACGGAAAAACCTTGCATATCGCAGTCGCAGACACTCAGAATATTGTTGCGCTTGTTGCTGCCCGTGCCGGTAAAACAAGATTGATAGATAATATGTTGATTGGGGGATAGCTCATTAGTTCACTGGTTAATTAGTTCATTAGTTTATCACCCCATGTTGCTGTAATTGAATATTGCACTGCCAAGACCAATGAACTTATAAACCAATGAACCAATAGACTAAATTATTCCTAACTTTGCGCCATGATTATTGAAGTATTAAAGTCCAAACTTCACCGGGTTAAGGTAACGCAAGCCGAACTGAATTATGTGGGCAGTATTACAATTGACGAAGATTTAATTGAGGCGGCCAATATTATACCTAACGAGAAGGTGCAGATTGTAAATAATAATAACGGCGCTCGCTTCGAAACATATGTAATAAAGGGCGAACGTGGTAGCGGTACCGTTTGCCTTAATGGCGCTACCGCAAGGTTAGCCCAGGTGGGTGATATTGTGATTATTATGTCATACGCTTACATGGAAGCCGAAGAAGCCCGCTCTTACGAACCTATATTGATATTCCCCGATTCTGATAATAAGCTAATCAAATAACCCCAATCTCTCACGTAGACCTCTTCTATACCTCCCTGCTTTAAGCGGGCATGTATATTATTGCTTATTTTTTCGATGCCATTTTAAGAATACATCTTTTTCCAACGATAAGTTTATTGGGAGATGATAATAGGTATTACCTATTAATTAAATTTTATTAATGTAATATTGACATTAATAAAATTTAATTAATACCTTTATAAAGCAAGCATAGCAATCCTTTGCTCTTGCTGCAAAAAGAGCTGAGACTCCCTGCCACAACGTTAGGAAGTAACTTCAGATCTTACCAATTTGAACCAATTAAACTTAAATCTTATACTATGAAACAGGTGTGTTTTATTCCCTCTGCTTTGCCGCAGAACAGGCAAAAGCTGCTTACTACATTATTCAGCATCCTATTACTTCTTATTACGCAAGTTACATTTGCCCAAATTACCTGGACCGAAGCAGAATCGGGTACAATATCCAATGGCGCGGCTGTACAAACCAATAGCAGTAGTTCTGGCGGGCAGCAAGTGGGTAATCTTGGCGGGCCATCAAACGGGACACTTAGTATCCCGGTTAATGTGGCTACTGCTGGTCAATATACTCTATCTGTAAATTACCTAACCGCCGACCCACGTAATTTATACATAACAGTAAACAACGATTCTGCTGTAATAGTAGCCTGTAATTCGGGGAGCTGGAGTACTGTGGCAACTACTACGCTGGTTATTAATTTACAGGCAGGGGCCAATACCATCAAATTAAATAATAACGCCTTACAGTGGGCTCCAAATGTAGACCGGATAGGCATCGCCCCTATATTTTACGAAGCTGAGGCCGGGACATTAGCGGGCGGGGCCAATATACAATCATGCCCATCTTGTTCTGGTGCATCAATGGTGGGCAACCTCGGTACAGGATCGGTAACTAACACTGTGAATGTAAGCACTGCCGGTAACTATATACTCACTGTTTATTATGCCACCCAGGATCCACGTTCATTCTTTGTATCTGTAAATAATGCAGCCGCAACAGAGCTTTCCTGTGTTCCGTCAGGGGGATGGACCACCGTGGCAACAGCAACCCTAACCGTAGCTTTAAATGCTGGAAATAACACTATTACTTTAAACAATCCAGGATGGTATGCACCTAATGCCGATAGATTAAGCTTGGCAACAATACCAGCTACCACAAAAAATATAAGTTTTGCACCCAACAGCCGCATTGAATATGACCTAACCTCTGGCAAATACAATGTTTATTTTAATGGCACTAAGGTTATTACCGACGCTTATGCTACTGCGCAATCAAATAATTTATATTCAAGTCTTAACTATTCTACCCGCACTTATAGTTCCACGCCTGTTTCCGACGGTCTGGGTTCGGGCACTAAACACATTATCTCTCTTTCAGGTAACGGCCTTATACCCATGCAACAGGTATTTTATGTATATAATAACCGAAGTTACTTTTATACAGAAGTTTTACTGAACGGTACAGGTGCCAATAGCTATGGAATGACTCCACTGGTATCCAATAATGTTGTTTTACCCGTAAGCGGAGATAACCGGGTATTAAATGTACCCTTCGATAATGACACTTTTATCTCATACAATGCTGCATCTTTAAGCAGTTCGGTAAATACTACCAGTTCGGAAGTTAGCGCTTTATATGATAACAACAGCCGTAATGGACTGATACTAGGCTCTATTGAACATAAGGATTGGAAATCTGGGGTACAGATGGTAGGTTCAGCAGGTAATACGCTATCCCAGCTGAGTCTTTTCGGCGGTTTTACCAATGTAAATATAACCCGCGACGTCAGAGGGCATGGTTGGGTTGGTGTGGGCGCAACTACCTGTAAATCGCCCAAAATGATGGTTGGTTTTTTTAGTGACTGGCGTGACGGCATGGAAGAATACGGAAAATCGAACCGGATAGCCGAACCTCCGTACATTTTTAACTGGACATCATCCACTCCATTTGGCTGGAATAGTTGGGGAGCGATACAAAGCAACCTGAACTTAACCAATGCCAAAGGCGTGGTTGATTTTTTCGCCAACAATCTAACCGGTTTCCGCAATGGCAATACAGCTTATATCGATCTTGACTCCTATTGGGATAACCTGAATGATAGCGAACTGAAACAATTTGCAGATTACGCTAAAAGCAAAGGACTAACACCGGGCGTTTACTGGGCTCCGTTTGTTGATTGGGGCAAAAGTAGTCGCACGGTAGAGGGCAGCACTTATAATTATACCGATATATGGGCGAAAGAAAATGGAGCCTATCATGATCTTGATGGTTGCCGTGCTCTGGACCCTACTCACCCTGGCACCAAGCAACGGATAGCTTATATGATCGGTCGTTTTAAAACTGCAGGCTTTCAGATGATCAAAATTGATTTCCTGGGGCACGCAGCCATCGAAGCAGATAGTTATTATGATGGCAATATCCACACAGGAATGCAAGCATACAGGCAAGGTATGGAATATTTAACCGATCAGCTGGCCGGGCAAATGTTGGTATACGCGGCTATTTCGCCCAATCTGGCAACTGCTCGTTATGCACACATGCGCAGGATAGCCTGTGATGCTTATTCATCTGTGAACGATGCAAAGTATACACTTAACAGCACCAACTATGGCTGGTGGCAAACTTATATGTATAATTACATTGATGCTGATCATGAGGTTTTAGCTACCGAAACATTGGGCACTAATCACATACGAGTCACTTCTGGAGTTATTACAGGAACCGTAATTACCGGCGACAACTACTCCACAACCGGACAATGGACAGGCCGGGCGCAAACTCTTTTCCAAAATCAGGATGTATTGGACATCGCGCGTAATGGAGTTGCCTTCAGACCGGTTGACGGCAATACCGGCACCGGAACAAGTGAACTGTTTGCCCGTAGTATTGGTAACTATTTATATCTGGCTGCATTTAACTATGGTACCAGCAGCAAGTCATACACTGTAAACTTCAGCCGTATTGGTCTGCCTAATGGCACTTATGCGATGAAGGAGTTATATGCCGGCACTACATCAAACATCAGCAATAATTCGATAAATTTTACCCTTGGCGCCGCCGATGCCTCCATTTATCGCATCACCGTTGGCGCCGGCACGGTAGCTGATGTCAAAAACAATCAGGTTATCCCGGCCAAAGTCCCATCAACATCCAAACTCACCTATTATCCAAATCCGGCAACCTCCGTATTGCACCTGGATAACTCCATTGAAATATCGGATCTGCAGCTTACTGAGTTTGGGACAGGGCATACAGTTAAAAAGTTCTCGAACATTAATAATACACATTATGAGCTTGACCTTAACGGTTTATCGCCTGGCTATTATGTAATCAACGTAACCGACAATAAGGGCACAACCAAAGGCTACAAAATTTATAAATATTAAAAAAAACCGGGGCTTTCTTATTACTCAGGAAGTCCCCCTTAATTATCTTCTATTTTCAAAGCCCAGGTATAAACCGGGCAGATTACTTTTATTGGGCATAATTATAATTATTGCAGTAGCTTTGTGTGTGCTAAACCGTCACTGTTTTGATGAAATTATTTTTTACTTCTCTCTTTCTATTAACTGCAAGCATATGCTTTGCGCAAAGGCAAAATATTTATTTCCTGAAAAACAATGGTAAATATGTAAATGTTCGGGACAGCGCCGATTATATCAGGATAGTTAGAGAACCCGATTCTGCTTCAACACTATACAATGTTGTTGAATTTTACCTCAATGGCGCCCAAAAACTTGTCGGAAAATCAAGAAGTATCGATCCGCCCAAATATGAAGGGCCACGTATTACCTATTATGCTAACGGTCTAAAACAACGGCTATCGAACTACAAAAACAACTCAAAAACCGGGAACGAGGTCCTGTACTATCCAAATGGCAAACGCTATCTTTTATTAAACTATCCGGAAAAAGAAACCCGTGAAAGCGAATACCGGAATGACGCACTGATAGAATCATGTAATGATTCGTTGGGAAACGTACTTGTAAAGGATGGGAATGGCTATATGAAAAGCTACGATGACAAATTCATTTACGTTGAGGAGGAAGGTAATATCAAAAACGGTCGAAGAGATGGAAATTGGAAAGGCGAATATAGGAACAACCACATCACTTTCACCGAAAGTTACGACAACGGCAAACTACTAATTGGAAATGCATCGAACCGATATGGCAAAACCAGCACTTACTCAGGCGCAAGAGGAGTGCCGCCGGAGTTTAAAGGAGGTATCGAACGCTTTGGACGATATTTGTCGAGAAACATTATATACCCAGATCTGGCTCGTCAAAAAGGCATACAAGGCCAGGTGATACTCTCATTTGTAGTTGAAAAAAATGGTGAGCTTTCTGATATAAAAGTAAGCAAATCGGTGACGCCGATTTTTGATAACGAAGCCATACGGGTGCTTAAGGAATCACCTAAATGGATACCAGGCACACAATTCGGCATGCCTGTAAGAGTGCAATATAGTGTTCCTATTACTTTTACACTTGGCAATTAACTACTGCCGGTCAGCAGCGATACCCAGCGATAATTTCAAACTTACATCTACATCATTGGCTTTACGCAATTTGTAAACCATCCTGATGCGTACACTGGGTTGCCGCACCAACTCGTCAAGAAAATGGGAGTTATCAATATCCAGTACAATACTGTTACCTGCTGCAGCTGCAATATCCTTACGTATTGCAACCATTACCTCTTCGCTTCCATCAGCTTTGGCCATATATAATCTTAGCGAAACAACATTACCAATATTATAGTTAGCGGGGTCTTTGGATTCCAGTTTGGCTGACACGATGCGTACTTCACTTATTTTACCCGCATTATTGCCATCTTTGGTAAAATCCTGATCAAAGCTGTTAGCGGTACTTATGGCGGTATGGGGTTCACCTATACTTGCTGATGCCGGGATTACCATATTAGCGGTATAAGGAAATGTCCCTTTTACAACACGTTGCATCATAGCACAGCTGTTTAAAAATAAAATTGAAGCAAGCAAAATAAATGTAAGTTTCTTCATCATTTTAATTCAGATGGTTGACCAGTAAGCTACAGATAAAAGTTCGGCGATTCTTATACACGAGCCTCAACTTAAAGTTCGGTATAATTTACCTTAAAAACAGGTAAAAACACAATATCTACAGGGGTTTTGAACTGGTTTATCGCAACAATATTTAAAAATACATTTTTTGTATTTAAAAACACATTTTAGTGCATGAAAAGCAATGCAAAATCAGGTTATAGAGACTTTCTGAAATTTTGTAAAAAAATAACAAAAAAAGTTTAACAAAAACATATCTTTGCACCCCGACACTGAGGTCGGGATTTCTCGCCTTCAGTGCATAGGAAAAATCGTTTACGGGCCTTAAAAAGCCTTTAACTTTTGACTTAGAACTTTTGACTTAAAAAAAGCCCTATGCCCAAAGATAATTCCATCAAATCTGTTCTCATTATTGGCTCCGGCCCTATTATTATCGGCCAGGCCTGCGAATTTGATTACGCTGGCTCACAAGCCGCCCTTTCCCTGAAAGACGAAGGCATTACCGTATCCATCATCAACAGTAACCCTGCCACTATCATGACAGATAAGGTTATTGCTGATCATGTGTATCTGTTGCCACTTGAACCTGAAAGTATTGAAAAAATATTACAGGAACAGCAAATTGACGCAGTACTGCCTACCATGGGAGGCCAGACCGCCCTTAACCTTTGTATCAGCGTTGCTGAACTCGGAATCTGGGAAAAATATGGCGTCAAAATTGTTGGCGTTGACTTGGCCGCGATAGAAAAAACCGAAAACCGCGAAGCTTTTCGCCAATTAATGGTTGATATTGGGGTGGGTGTTGCTACTTCGAAAATTGCCAACTCGTTTTTAGAAGGCAAAGAAGCAGCTCAGGAAATCGGCTTTCCCCTGGTTATCCGTCCGAGCTATACGCTGGGTGGTAAAGGTGCCGGTTTTGTACACAAAAAAGAAGAATTTGATGCCGCTTTAAGCCGTGGTCTGCAGGCATCACCAACCCATGAGGTTTTGGTGGAGCAAGCGGTTTTAGGCTGGAAAGAATACGAGCTAGAGCTATTGCGTGATAGCAATGATAATGTGATCATTATCTGCTCTATCGAAAACTTTGACCCGATGGGTATCCATACCGGCGACTCGATCACCGTGGCACCTGCCATGACTCTGAGCGATCGTTGCTATCAGGAGATGCGGAACCAGGCCATTAAAATGATGCGCGCCATTGGTAACTTTGCCGGCGGCTGTAACGTACAGTTTTCGGTTAACCCGGCTGATGAATCTATCATCGCTATTGAAATTAACCCCCGCGTTTCACGCTCATCAGCCCTGGCATCAAAAGCAACTGGTTATCCAATTGCCAAAATTGCTGCCAAACTGGCTATAGGCTATAACCTTGACGAAATTGAAAACCAGATCACCAAAACCACTTCGGCTTATTTTGAGCCTACGCTGGATTATGTGATCGTTAAAATACCCCGCTGGAACTTTGATAAGTTTAAAGGCGCTAACCGCGAGTTGGGTTTGCAAATGAAATCGGTAGGCGAAGTGATGGGTATTGGCCGCAGCTTTATAGAAGCATTGCAGAAAGCCTGTCAGAGTTTAGAGATCGGTCGCGCTGGCTTAGGTGCCGACGGCCGCCAAAACCGCAACCTGGAAGAGATCATGCACAGCCTGGAGCACCCAAGCTGGGACAGACTTTTCCATGTATACGATGCATTAAGTTTGGGAGTGCCAATTGAATCGGTACGTAAAGTTACCAAAATTGATCGCTGGTTCCTGAACCAGATCCAGGATGTGGTAAACCTGGAAAACGAACTGCGCCGCTATTCCTTAACTAACATCCCTGAGGAATTCCTGTACACCCTGAAACAAAAAGGGTTCTCAGATACTCAAATAGCCTACATATTGGGCAACGTAACCGAAGAGGACGTTTACCAGCGCCGTAAAGCCCTCGGCATTAACCGTGTTTACAAAATGGTTGATACCTGCGCTGCAGAGTTCCCGGCCAAAACACCATACTACTACTCTACCTACGAAGGCGAGAACGAATCAGTATCGTCTGATAAAAAGAAAATAATTGTATTAGGATCGGGCCCTAACCGTATTGGCCAGGGTATCGAATTTGATTACAGCTGTGTACACGGCCTGCTTGCCGCCAAAGAATCAGGTTTTGAAGCCATCATGGTGAACTGTAACCCTGAAACTGTTTCGACCGACTTTAACATGGCCGACAAGCTTTATTTTGAGCCGGTATACTGGGAGCATGTACGCGAGATCATCGAGCTGGAGAAACCTTATGGTGTAATTGTTCAGCTTGGCGGACAAACTGCGTTAAAAATGGCCGAGAAAATGCACGAACATGGCATTAAGATTATCGGTACATCATTTAACGACATGGACATCGCCGAAGATCGGGGCCGTTTCTCAGACCTGTTAAAAGATCTTGAAATTCCTTATCCTAAATATGGCGTTGCCGAAAGCGCTGAAGAAGCTCTTGAAGTAGCTCACCAGGTTGGTTATCCCGTATTGGTACGCCCAAGTTATGTATTAGGTGGCCAGGGAATGAGCATTGTGATCAACGATGAAGACCTGGAAAAGGCTGTAGTTAGCTTGTTGAAAAACCTTCCCGGAAACCGTGTACTGATCGACCACTTCCTTGACCGTGCTGCCGAGGCCGAAACCGACTCGATCAGCGATGGAGACGATGTGCACATTATAGGTATGATGGAACATATTGAGCCTGCAGGTATCCACTCCGGCGACTCATTCTCTGTACTTCCCCCGTTTGACCTGTCAGACAACGTGATCAGCCAGATGGAGGAGTATACTATAAAAATAGCCAAGGCTTTAAATGTACGCGGTTTGCTGAACATCCAGTTTGCGGTTAAGAATGACCAGGTATATGTGATTGAGGCTAACCCACGTGCCTCTCGTACGGTACCATTCATTGCCAAAGCGTACGACGTACCCTACATCAACATAGCCGCCAAGGTAATGCTTGGTGTTAACAAACTTAAAGATTTCACTATCGAGCGCAAACTTTGGGGTTATGCCATCAAAGAGCCTGTATTCTCCTTCGATAAATTCCCCGAAGTGAACAAGGAACTGGGACCCGAAATGAAATCAACCGGCGAAGCCATCCGTTTTATCCCTAACCTTCAGGATCCTTATTTCAGGCATTTGTACAAAGAGAAATCAATGTACCTGAGCAAATAAAATAATTAAAACATTAGATTGCACACGCAGTCTAATTACCGATAACATTTACCTGTAGCCCCCAGGCTGCAGGTAAATTATTGTTGAACTAAGTTAGTATAGATTGAAAGTTAATTCGAATAGTACGCAGGCATTCAACCTGAATAATGTTGATCCTGAGGAGATAGGTGATGTTCTTGTAAAAATTGAAAGATCCTTTAATATCCGTTTAGACGACACATCCTGCAAGGATGTAAAAACCTTCGGCAAGCTTTGTGATATTGTGGTAGAGAAGGTAAAACAAACCAATAACGATAGCTGTACCACCCAACAGGCATTTTATAAAATACGTAACGCCATTAACTCTACTATTTCGCCTCCAAAAGAGTTAATAAAACCCCAAACCAAACTGGCTGATATTTTTCCCAGAGATACCCGTTTACAGGTAATTGCCGAGATTGAACGCGAAATGGGTTTCAAGATTAATCTTTTACAACCTAAACAGGGCATTGTAGGCACATTTCTATTTGTGCTTCTGGCATCAGCAGTTGGCTTCTTTTACCAGCCGGTAATGGCTTTGATCGGAGCCATTGTTGCCATAACAGGCTTAATGCTGGCCGGTAAATTTGGTAAGGAGCTCAAAGTAAAAACCCTGGGCGATCTGGCCGAAAAAGTGGCGCGTGAACATTATATCAAATGTCGTAAAGATGCCTCAACCGTTAACCGTAACGAGATATCGCAAAAAGTAAAAGAATTATTTACAGCCGATTTATACCTGGAACCATCCGTATTAACCCGCGACGCTAAGTTTTAAGCAGCATTAAAAATAATCTTAAAATGAAAAAGGGAATCCATTATATATAGATTCCCTTTTTCATTTTAAGATGCTATTCAAAAATTCCCTATTCAATAGCAGTGTATTTAAAAGATGAGGTTAAGCATAATCCACCAATAACCGCCCCATTTTGCTATAAAAGTGGGTTTACATGGTTTACACTTTTCACGGTCAATATCTATATAAATAATTGATAATCAAATAATTAAATAAAAAATAATATCATATAGTGGGTTTACATGTAAACCCACCTAAACGCCCCAAATAAGGGTTTATGAAGTATTAAATATCAGACACGGGGGTATCACATAATAACTTCGATGTTGGAAATTCATTATTCGATATGAGTTCTCTTGAGGGAGCTTACTTATCCACCTGCAATCCTTTTACCTCAAAGGTCAGCTTCCTTTTGGCATTAGTTTTCACCTGGTGTTGTTTCTTCCCGGTAACTGTATCACCCGCCAGATGTTGAAGATCATCGGCTATGAATTGTTTTTGTGCCACCCCTTCAATAATTACCACGCGCCTGGCTATATCCGCTGGAATATTAACATTATAATTTTTAAAATGCGCGGTGATTACTTTACCTCCGCCTGCATCTAACTCAAACCAACCACCTTTTTCGTGGATCACCCTAATCACCCGGCCCTCAATAGTGGTACTGATCCGGGTCTTTTTCCCCATGAAGCTTTCCAGTTTTGTTGCATTCATCATGGCCTGCGTATCTGGTTTTGTGCCATAAACCATACCGTGTGGTAAAGGTGTATGCTGTTGCGCTAAAACAGCAGATGAAACTAAAAGGGCTATTAGAAATATGGGGAATTTCATGGCTATTGTTTATTGTATTGTAACAATTATATAGGCAAAATGTTATATGCCCCGATCATATTACCCTTCTTCATACTATCCTCATTCAAAAACATCTATTTAGAGACCACAGAGGCCATTTTCAGACTATAAAAAAGGTTTTTAATGCCATCTGTTAAGATATGTTAAAACCCATGTAGCTAAATAATATGCTGTCACGTATAGAGTTAATAAAGTGCTTAATAACATACTTACTACTTAATCTATTAACACATGAACAAAACCTTAACTAAATCCATTTTTTTTGCTACAAGTCTGCTAGCTGTTTTTTTAACCGTCACCAGCTGTAACAAAAGCTCATCAGGCATATCGGGCACTCCACCTACTTTAGTAACCATGGATGTAACCTCCACGGCTACCGGCACGGGTGCATATAGCGGTGGATTAATTACCACAACCTTAACTCAAAGCCTAACGGGGCTTGGAGTATGCTGGAGCACAAGCAATCAAAACCCTACCACTGCCGACTCTAAAACTACCGACACCGCTACGGTACTGAGCTATGCCAGTAAAATAACCGGCTTAACTCCCAAAACAACATATTATTTAAGGGCTTATGCTATTAGTGCTTCCGGAACTGTATATGGTAATACTATTCAATTTACGACCAGTGCAGATCTGTCGGCCCTGGGAGGTACCGTGAGCACAGTTGCAGGCAGTGCAACTACTGGATTTGCGGACGGGACCGGTTCAAATGCGGTATTTGATAGTCCACAAGGACTAAGTATTGACGCCTCCGGGAATATTTACGTAGCGGATTCCTTTAACAGTGCTATTCGAAAAGTTACACCGGCCGGTGTAGTAACTACCGTATCTGGTACCGGAAGTATAGGTTACGTTGACGGCCCGGTTGCTACTGCTAAATTTTATGCACCACAAAGCCTGGTGGCCGATGCTGCCGGCAATATTTATGTAGCCGATTTTGGCAACAATATGATCCGTAAAATATCGGCAAATGGCACCGTAAGTACCCTTGCCGGAAGTGGTGATGCCGGTTATGCCGATGGCACAGGAAACAAAGCTACCTTTAACAGTCCGCGGGGTCTGGCACTGGATGGTCAAGGAAATTTATATGTGGCCGATCAGGGTAATAATCTTATCCGTAAGGTTACAGCAGCAGGTGTGGTAACTACTATAGCTGGCAAAACAACAGCCGGTTATGTTGACAATGCTACGGCAACAACCGCACAATTTAACCAGCCAAATGGCATTGCATTGGATGCTCAAGGCAATATTTATGTAGCAGATCTGCAAAACTATGCCATCCGCAAGATTACTACCGCCGGAGTAGTGACAACCGTTGTTGGCGGCCTTAAACTATCTGCGTTGATCAGCAACCCGGGAGCCCTTGCTTTTGATGCTAAAGGTAATTTATTCATAAGCGATCAAAACGGGCGTGTATTAGAGTTAACCGCCAATAAGGTTTTACTTACATTAGCAGGCAAAACAGCGACAGCAGGCTTTGTTGATGGACAAGGCGCTAACGCTCTATTTAATGCGCCACAGGGCCTTGTAGCTGATGCCAGCGGAAATATTTGGATAGCAGATAGCAACAATAACAGTATACGTAAACTTGTTCCGCCGACAGGAATATAAGCCAAATGGACTATTAGATCATTTGGACAAGGGGATTATTAGACCTTCGAAAAAAGATAAAAAACAAAAGAGCAAAGGATTTTCAGTCCTTTGCTCTTTTGTTTTTTTATTAGAGTTTATGAGAATAATGAACCCTTTATCTTTGCCTTACAGTCTCCTTTTTCAGATGATCTAATAGTCCAATAATCTCAAAAGTCCTATCATCCTAAAGCCTAAAAACTATCCAAAAAGCTGGCTGAATACCTCTTCAATGCTGCTCACTATTTTTATTTCAATATCGTAGCGCGACAGATCCATCCGCTTTTTATCCTGCCCTGCTGATGGGAGATTATATTTGGATATAAATATCTGATTAAAACCGAGTTTTTGTGCTTCGGCAATGCGTTGCTCTACCCGGTTTACTGCTCTTATCTCACCTGATAGTCCAAGTTCACCTGCAAAGCAAGTTTTAAAGGGAATTGGCATATCCTCATGTGAGGATATAATGGCTGCTGCTAAACCCAGGTCAATAGCTGGATCTTCAACCCGGATACCTCCGGTAATATTTAAAAACACATCCTTGGCACCCAGTCTAAAACCACAGCGTTTTTCCAGAACAGCCAGCAACATGCTCATCCGTTTGGTATCAAAGCCCGTAGCGGTGCGTTGCGGCGTACCATAAGCAGATGTACTTACCAATGCCTGCGTTTCTATTAACATCGGTCGCATACCCTCCAATGTGGCAGATATGGTAATACCGCTTAAAGGTTCATCCCGTTGCGACAATAATATTTCTGATGGGTTGGAAACTTCCCTTAAGCCTTCACCCAGCATTTCGTAAATACCTAATTCCGATGCCGAACCGAACCGGTTTTTTACCGTGCGTAATATGCGGTAAACATGATGCCGGTCGCCTTCAAATTGCAAAACGGTATCAACCATATGTTCCAATATTTTAGGGCCTGCAATCATACCATCTTTGGTAATATGCCCGATCAGGAATACAGGGGTTGATGTCTCCTTAGCAAAACGAAGCATCTCGGCGGTACACTCACGCACTTGCGATACGCTGCCGGGAGTAGATTCGATATGGGAAGAATGAAGCGTCTGTATCGAGTCAATCACTACCAGATCAGGCTCCAGGGCTTCTATTTGTTTAAAGATGTTCTGGGTTGATGTTTCTGTTAGGATAAAACACCCTTTATTAATTTCGGATTGAGCCGCTATATTAATTTTTTGACTGCTAACTGAAGACTGCTGACTGAGAACTTCTGGCGTCACCAACCTTTCCGCCCGCATCTTAATCTGCCGTTCACTTTCTTCGCCCGATACGTAAAGCACTTTCAGATTTGGCATATTGAGCGCCAATTGCAACATCAGGGTTGATTTACCAATACCAGGTTCACCGCCAATAAGCACTAAAGAACCGGCTACTATACCACCGCCCAAAACCCGGTTAAACTCCTTATCGGGCGTTTGCATGCGATGTTCTTCACTAAAAGTAATATCTGCCACCTGAACCGGTTTATTGGCCCGTTGCTGCGTGTTTGAAGTAACTTTCCAGGTAGGCACCGAGGTGGTATTACCTTTGTCAATAATTTCCTCAACAAAAGTATTCCATTGCTGGCAGGAAGGGCACTTGCCCAGCCACTTAGCCGATTCAAAGCCACAGCTCTGGCAGAAGTATGCAATTTTGGTTTTAGCCATATTTTAAACCTGCACAATGCAGATGTGCAAATATGCGCATTTATCTGTTAATCCGGGGTGAATATACTAATAAAATTAGCAGGAATTACCCGATCTAGTATACCTAAATTATAACTTTCGCAAAAATTAATTAATTGCAGAAAAACTAAATTAATCGGGAAACATAAAACTATCTTTAACCGTATCACGGCTGTGTTTTCATATTTAACAAAAGCAGATAAAATTTGAAGCACAATTAGTGATCGTACTTTTAACTATTGCAACTGACCTTTATGAATAAATTTTTATCTGTTATTATTGGGTTTGTGTTATTCAGTCTTTCCGCAAAAGCGCAGGATACAGGAAATAGTATTGAAATAAGCGGTACTTCGGGCATTAAAACTTTTTCGCCAGAAAAAAATTATCTGAGTGGCCCATTATTTGGGGGCGAACTGGCTTACCATATTAATATGGCGGATAATAAAAGTGATTACATCCGGATACTAAACATTAAAAGTATTGATGCGGTATTTTCTTATCGCAATATGAGCCATTTAATACTAAACCATGATCAGGCAACCAAAGGCCTTATTGGTGATACTTATGGTGTACTGGGCCGATTAGAGATTGGCTTGCTTAAAATAAACCGTACGGAACTATTGTTTACCCCGGGATTTGGCTTCTTGTACGCCACCGAAACTCACCTAACCAATAGCCAAAACGTTATTATAGGCAGCCACATTAATTTAGCCACTCAGGCCGGTCTGAAGATATTTACCCCAATAACTCAAACCACAGGGATACAAGCAGGCGTTGAGGTTTTTCATTATTCCAATGGTGCAACTAAGCTGCCCAACAATGGTATAAATGCATTTGCCTACACACTGGGCATTGTACAAAAACTTAATCAGAGCGGACCGGTAAATGAAAGTGAAGCCGCTCCCGAGAATAAGCACTTTTTTGAGTTTGGCGCCAATATAGGCAGCCGGGGGGCGCTAAATACCAATAAAAGTCTTTATAAAGAAGGCTTTTACATGGGCTATAATTACAAGTTTAGCCCTGCATTTAGCATTAAACTGGGTACGGACGCGGTTTACTATAACACCGTTTATAATAAAATAACCAATACAACACAAAGCTTCCTGGATACTTTTCAGTCCCATGCCACCTCTTATGACCGTTGGAGAGTTGGCCTTGCAGTGGGCCCTGATTTGTGGTTGGGCAAACTGGCATTAATGACCGGCTATGGTTATTATTTACACTATGACAGCTTCTTCCCAACAAAAACCTACTGGACTGCCGGTTTTAAATACTTTATAACCCCTTATCTGGCCTTACAGGCTAAAGGGTATGTCCACGACACAGAAGCTGATTATGTTGGATATGGTTTCATATTCAGGGTTCATTAAAAATATGAAGGGTTGGAACCCCATATCCCTGTAAACAAAATATGCAGCTATTAATTAAAATAGCTGCATATTTTGAAATCTGCATAGCTGCAAATCAATCTCTTTACAATTTTATTTCTTCGTCTTTTGACGAGAAGAAACGGAATTCTGTGATCTGGTAAGCAGGATTGCTTTTAACCTTGATCCATTGGCCATATTTAACAAACCACTTCATTTGGCGGTTGTAAATGCCTTTTTTAATGTAGGCTTCAATATATGGATGCACACATAGGGTAATTCCCTTTTCGTTTTGCTCGTCCAATATATAATTGAAGTTATTTTCAATATCATCCATCAGCAAAATGGTTGGCCTGATGGTACCGGTACCATTACAGGTTGGGCACACTTCGCTGGTAACAATATTCATTTCGGGCCTTACACGCTGACGTGTGATTTGAACCAAACCAAATTTACTCGGTGGTAAAATGGTATGTTTGGCCCTATCGTACTGCATTTCGGCACGTAAATAATCAAATAGCTCCTTGCGGTTTTGCGGTTTGTGCATATCAATAAAATCGATCACCACAATACCGCCCATATCGCGTAGGCGCAACTGACGAGCAATTTCTTTAGCCGCTTCTTTATTTACCTGGTAGGCATTCTCTTCCTGGTTTTCCTTATTGGCTGTACGGTTACCGCTGTTAACGTCAATAACGTGCAATGCCTCAGTATGTTCAATTACCAGGTAAGCGCCACCGGCAAGGTTAACGGTTTTTCCAAACGCGCCCTTGATCTGTTTATCAACACCAAAATGCTCAAATATAGGCTCCTTATGCTTATGCATACGAACTATACTTTCCATATCAGGTGATATTTCATGAATGTATGACCGAATTTCTTCGAACATGCCATTATCATTCACATAAATATGCTGAAAATCGGGATTCAGTATATCCCTAAGGATAGTTGAAGTACGCCCAATTTCGCCCAAAACCTTTTTTGATGGTTCAACAGACGGCAGCTTAGTGATGAATGATTCCCATTTAGATATCAGATCAAGCAGGTCTTTTTGTAATTCATCAACCCCTTTGCCTTCAGATACAGTACGGATAATAACGCCAAAATGCTTTGGCTTAATGCTTTCAACAACCTTCCGTAAACGATTTCGCTCTGTATTGCTCTTTATTTTTTTGGAAATAGAGATAGCCTCCGAAAATGGTACTAATACCACATAACGGCCGGCTATTGAAAGATCAGAACTTAAACGTGGTCCTTTGGTTGATATAGGTTCCTTAGCTATTTGTACCGGTATAAGTTGGTTTTTTGATAATATCTCCGAGATCTTTCCTCCTTTATTGATATCACCTTCCAGCTTAAAGCCGTCCAAAAGCTTCGATTGGTATCCCCCGCTACGTACTTGTTTGGTTAATTTAAGCAGGCTTTGTACCTGCGGACCAAGATCAAGATAATGCAAAAAGGCATCCTTCTCGTAGCCAACGTCTACAAAGGCTGCATTTAAACTGGGCATAATCTTTTTGATACGCCCAAGGTAAATATCACCAACAGTATAATTGTTGCTGACCTGCTCTTTATGAAGTTCTACGAGTTGTTTGTCCTGTAATAATGCAATGGTAGCCCCGTTTGGGGATGAATCGATAATTAATTCTTTTATCAACTGCTACTCCATTTCTTAAAACGGTAAAAACCGCGTGTTAATAAGTGGGTAAAAAAACACTATTAAAGTTACCTGCTTTGTTAAAAAGCAGGTAAAGCTGCTTTAAAAAAGCAGCTTATTTCTTTTTATGTCTGTTTTTTCTTAAACGCTTTTTGCGTTTGTGGGTAGCCATTTTGTGTCTTTTACGTTTTTTACCGCTCGGCATAATAATAATTTTTAATGTGTGATTAATTCTTTAATTCCTTGATATATTCATCAATGCGTTGCCCGAATACAGGATCAGGCATCATTTCTTTACATTTTTGGTAAGCGTCAATAGCTTCCTTTTTCATGCCCAGTTGTTTATAGCTTTCGGCCAAATAAAAGGTTGGCTCCAGCTCTTGTTTTTGGGCAATTAATGTTTTAAACCTGCCCACCGCTTTTTCGTACTGGCCCGATTTCATGGCGAACATCCCTAAATTCAGGTTTGCATTCCAATTGTTCGGATCCTTTTTTACTACTTCAAGCAATAAGGCTATACCTTGCATAGGGCCGGCGCCGCCATTTACATACGCAACACCTAATCCTGTTTTACCCTCAAGGCTTTCTGGTTTTAATTTCAGGGCACTTTGAAAAGCTTCTACCGCGTTTGTTACAAATGCGGGCTGCAATAAAGTGTCCTGTGTAAGTTTGTAAGCATCGTTAAAACGATTACCTGCATTTAACCAATCTTCCAGCTTGTTTTCCTTACGGGCCAAAGCCTGGTAATAGAATGCTGCCGGGGCCGGCTGGTTAACATCATCCCACTGACTGGCTAATTGCTGCTGCAATTTTTGCTCGTTGGTGCCTGATGCGTTTTTTAGTTGCCCTTCAAGGTCGTTTATCTTTGCTGTTAAAGCCGCCCCAATTGCGGTTTTAGCAGTTGCAGATACCATATCAACCGTTACAGCAGTGGCCGCTTTGCGGTTTCCTGTCATTACGTTTGCTTTATCTGGTTTAGCCTCTTTGGGTTTTATTAAACCTTTAACGGGTAAATAATACAAATAGCCCATAATAACAACTACGGCTGCACTAATGGCTATTTGTTTCTTATTCATGCTTATAAATTATTTGCTGTTTTTGTTACCTGTTTTAACTTTCTCAACAAAAGTTTTAGCTGGTTTAAAGCTTGGCACAAAATGCTCTGGAATAATGATGGCAGTATTTTTTGAAATATTGCGGGCTGTTTTTTTCGCTCTTTTCTTTACAACAAAACTTCCGAATCCTCTTACATAAACGTTCTCGCCGCCAACCATTGAGCTTTTAACTACTTTAAAAAACGCCTCAACTGTTTCCTGCACGTCTACTTTCTCTATACCTGTCTTAGATGAGATTTCAGTTATAATTTCTGCCTTAGTCATATCTGATTTACTTTTATTTATTATATAAACACTTAACTGTTTTGGGGTTGCAAAAGTATCGCTTTATATTTTAAGAGCGAAATATTTAACAGTTTTTTTTTCGTAAGTAAGTAAAACGTACATTTCCGTTACAAATTGTAAGCTAAATCGTTAAGGAGCAAGGATTTTTGGAGCAAGAATAAGAGACTTTTAGAACAAGGATTTCTGGAGTAAAGAACAGGACCTCAGGACCTATCTCTTGCCATACTTTAAAGTCTAAAAATACCTTATCCCAAAATCCTTACTTCAAAAATCCTTACTCTTTCCTCCTCACAAAAGTCCTTACTTTTACAGTCATGAATTTTACTGATGAACTGATACAATGGTATCTTCAAAATAAACGCGACCTTCCCTGGCGTAATACCACTGATGCTTATGTGATCTGGCTTTCGGAGATCATCCTGCAGCAAACGCGGGTAGAACAAGGCTTGCCCTACTTTTATCGTTTTGTAGAAAGATATCCAAACGTAAGCAGTTTTGCTGCTGCAGGTGAGGACGAAGTGCTTAAACTATGGCAGGGCCTGGGTTATTATTCACGCGGCCGTAATATGCTTAAAACAGCCAAACAGATACAGGAACAGTATCATGGTATATTTCCTCAACGTTACGACGAGCTCATTAAATTAAAAGGCATTGGCGAATACACAGCTTCAGCCATCTCCTCATTCTCGGCAAATGAAGCTAAAGCCGTTGTTGATGGCAATGTTTACCGGGTACTTGCCCGTTATTTTGGCATCGATGAACCCATCAATTCAACCGGCGGTAAAAAAACATTCCAGGAACTTGCCAACAATTTAATTAATAAGAAAAATCCCGGTTTGCATAATCAAGCCATGATGGAGTTTGGCGCGATGTTATGTAAACCCAAAAATCCGGCTTGCGGTATCTGCCCGGTGCACCTGGATTGCTTTGCTTTTATAAATAATGCCACTACTACGCTCCCGGTTAAATTAAAGACAGTAAAAGTGCGCGAACGCTTTTTTAATTATTTTTTAGTGACCGATAAAGACTCTGTATTAATGAATAAAAGGGGCGATAAAGACATCTGGGCCAACTTATATGACCTCCCAATGGTAGAAACAGCGTCTCTTTTACCTCTGCCCGAACTGATGGATCATTCCGCAGTAAAGGAAATTTTCGGTAACGATATCAAAATTTCTGCTGATAACTTACCTGTACAAAAGCATATTCTTACTCACCAACGCCTGTATATCAGGTTGATTAAAATAGAATCCAAGCCCATTAAATTAGACTCCAACTGGTTTTATACCAGGGTTCAAAACCTGCCAAACCTGGCATTCCCAAAACCTGTAGTTATATTAATAAAAAATATTTTTAATTTATAAAATAATTTTTCGTTATTTTATGGCATGTCTGGAATTAATAAAGTAATACTTGTAGGTCATTTGGGCAAAGATCCTGAGGTGCGAATTTTAGAAGGTGGAGTGTCTGTAACCAGTTTCCCTTTAGCTACTTCTGAAACCTTTAATAAAGATGGCCGAAAAGTTGAACAAACCGAATGGCATAATATTGTAATGTGGCGTGGTTTGGCCGATATGGCGGCTAAATTTTTACAAAAAGGGAAGCTTGTTTACATAGAAGGTAAACTACGCACCCGCTCCTTTGAAGACAAGGAAGGCATTAAAAAATACACTACCGAAGTGGTTGCTGAAAACTTTACCATGCTTGGCCGTAAAAGTGATTTTGATGGCGATATCCGATCCATTGCCAAACCCGAAGATCAGCTTTATACTGATGGCGAAGCCAGCAGCCAGCCTTATTGATATTATTATTCATCTTTCTCAATATAGTAAAGTACCGGCTATCGATACCCGGTACTTTACCTACTAATCATTTGATCTTATTTAAACACCTATTGTTTAATATAAACCATAGGCGAAGGGACGCAATCGGCAAAATCCGGGCATTTAAAAAACAGGGAAAGCTGATTTGTTTTATCATTAATTGAAAAGCGATAACCTGAGTTATCGACGCTATTAATCTTCTGCAACTTATCTTCGGTTGTAAAATTGCCGCCTAAGGTTGAATAAGCAACCATAGCATACAATCTCAATGAATCGTTTTGAAGAATACTGTATTTGCCTTCTATTTTAGTGCGATATCCTAAAACTTTTTTAGTAACCGAGTCAATTGCCAGCGTATAATATTTAAAAGTTTGATCACTTCTAAATTCATAATTATTTGTTCCCTTAAACTGGGCTTGCTGCCATTTCCCGACAATACCAACGTTTTTAGGTGATGTATCTTTTTTACAGGCCGAAATAGCTACTAACAGGATGATAATTAAAAGACCAAATGCTGAGATAAGGTTTGTTGTTTTTTTCATAAAGCAAGAGATTTAAGTGGTTAATTATGAACATTACGCTTAAATCTATGCCTGTGATACAATCACCATCAAAAATCCTGTATTACTGATTTTTATCAGCAATACAGGATCATTAAAACTTTTCTATCTGCCTCCTGGTGGGCAGTGCTCTTTTAAATACCTGGTGAACAGGGTTCTTAAATGCAGGCCGGTACCCTCGCCTTCAGAAATACTGTGCGTGCGGTTAGGATATGACATCAGCTCAAACTGGCGGTTATATTTTACCAGCTCATTAATCAGCTCCTCGGCATTTTTATAGTGCACGTTATCGTCGCCGGTACCATGTATATATAGCAGGTTACCCCGCAGATTTTTAGCGTAAGTTATCGGCGATCCTTTGATAAATGCCGCACGGCCTTCATCATCAACTGGCACACCCATATAACGTTCCTGGTAAATATTATCATAAGTAAGCTGATCACCAACAGCGGCAACAGCTATGCCCGTTTTGTAAATATCCGGGTACTGGAACATGAGGTTAAGGGTTGATGAACCGCCACCGCTCCAGCCGTGAACAGCTATACGGGAGGAGTCAACAAACGGCCATTTTAGTATCTCTTTTGCCGCCATAGCCTGGTCGCGGATATTAATGATACCAATGTTTTTATAAATTGCTTTACGCCAGGCTGTACCTTTTGGTGCAGGTGCACCACGTCCTTCAACCGACATGTAGATGTAGCCATCATCGGCCATACTGCCTGCGTACAGCCTGTTCATTCCTGCTCCCCAGGTATCAGTAACCGTTTGCGCAGCAGGTTCCCCATAAACCATAAATACCACCGGATATTTTTTATGCGGATCAAAATTGGTGGGCTTTTTCATCCAGCCATCTATTTCAATACCATCAACAGTTTTAACCTTAAAAAACTCAGTCTTATTTTTAGCGTTTTTATCCAATGTTATGATGTTACCAGCAATATGTTTATGCTCGGGCAGGCTCACTACTTCGCTTGCCGGAGGAGTATAACTGTTGGAGAAATTGTGCAGGGCTACCTTGCCATTTGGCGAAATATCATAACTATGTGTACCCGGTTCATCAGCCGGCGAAACGCACTCTGGTTTTGCAGCGCCGGCAATTTTAATGCGATACAGGTACTTCTGGGTGGCATTATCTGGTGAAGCCATAAAGTAAATATACCCGGATGCTTCATCAATCAGGTTTATACTGATCACATCATAATCACCTTTGGTTACCAGTGTTTCTTTACCTTCACGGGTTATACGGTAAATGTGTTTCCAGCCGTCCTTTTCGCTCACCCATAAAAACTCTTTGCCTTTATTTACCCATTCCCAACCTATAGGATCACCGTTATTCCAGCGTTCTTTACCATCAATCCAGGCACTACTTTTTTCTTCACGAATCAGGCTGGCGGTACCGTTGGATACATTGCCGATAAACACCCTACTTTCGGTTTGCGCCCTGTTCAATTGCTCCAGGATAATTTCGTTGGAGTTTAGCGTCCACTCCATGCGTGGTATATAATGCTGCACGGCGTCGCCTGGAGTATTTATCCAGTTGGTTTTACCTGTAGTAATATCCACCACACCAACTTTGCACGAGCTGGGGTCCTGCCCGGCAACCGGATACTCAACAGGCACCACATAAGGATATATGGAATCGGTTGTATTCAGCATCAGGTAGCTTTTTATCTTGCTGGCATCTATCTGCCAGTAGGCTATCGACTTGCTATCTGGCGACCAGCGGAAACCATCGCGACAGCCAAATTCTTCCTCATAGGCCCAATCAAAAGTTCCGTTGATCAACCGGGTACTACCATCGGTAGTTAATTGTTTAACCGAAGCATCTGCCAGATTTTCCACATAAATATTATGCCCGCTCACATAGGCAGCCTTAAGTCCATCGGGCGAAAATTTGGCAAACATTAATGAGGACTCTGGCAAGTTTTTACCTAATTGCCATAGCTTTTTGGTGTTGGTATCATACACCCAGTAATCGCCCCGGGTATCATAACGCCATACTTTTTTAGTATTGGTATTAATGAGCAGCTTTTGCCCATCGGCCGATACAGAAAACCTTTTTACATTGAGCGGCGCACTTCCTTGTGGTGTAAGCATCTCTTTACTTATCCATAAGGTTTTTTTGCTGGTATCGCGGGTATCGAGTATCCTGATACCATCGCCGGTGATTTTGTAATACTGGTAGCCATCCTTTGTCCAATGAGTTGGCAACCGTTGTGCTTTTACTGCGTATCCGCCCAAAATGAGCAATACAGCGGTAAGGAATAATGATCCCGAACGGAAAAATTTCATATACTGGGTGTTTTAATGAAGATTGCGGCGTTAATTTACAATTAAGTAAAGCCGTTGTAAATTTTGCATTAAATTAGCACAAATCATGTACGTAAATTATCCAGTATAATGAAAAAAATATTGCTGCCTTTTATTATTTGTATTTCCCTTTTTGCAACAGCTCAGGCGCAGCATGCCGATCGCTCCAAGTTTATCAGGGACAGTTTGGACCTGTACATCAGTAAGGCTTTAACCAATTGGCGCGTTCCTGGAATTGCCGTTTGTATAGTAAAAGACAACAAAATAGTATTGGTAAAAGGCTATGGTATCAAAGAACTGGGATTGCCTAATACAGTGGATATCAATACCCTGTTTATGATTGGCAGCAATACCAAAGCCTTTACCGCTACTGCCCTGGCCATGCTGCAGGCCAACAATAAACTATCCCTTGATGATAAAGTAACCAAGTATATCCCCGAGTTTAAACTGGAGAATAAGTTTGCCGGCCAGGAAGCTACCGTGCGCGACCTGCTGTGTCACCGCCTTGGTTTCCAGACTTTTCAGGGCGACTTTACTTTCTACAACACCAATCTTACCCGCGCCCAGGTGATTGAAAAACTGGGTGAGTTGAAGGCTACCTATCCTTTCCGTACCAAATGGGGCTATACCAATGCCGCTTTTTTAACTGCCGGCGAGATCATTCCACGCGTGACTACTAAGCCATGGGAAGTATATCTTAAAGAGGCTATTTTTGCGCCGCTGGGCATGACCAACACCCTGGCATTAACCAAAGATCTGCCCAAATCACTTAACCGTACCGTGGCGCATACCTTAACCGACGGCCGGCTTGCACCCATACCTTATTGCCAGATAGATGGTCTTGCCCCCGCCGGCGCCATCAGTTCATCCGCCAACGATATGGGCAAATGGGTAATGGCTTTACTCAACAACGGCAAAGTAGGCAACCGCCAGGTAATACCGCAGGCAGCTATTATGGCCACCCGCGAGCCACAGGATATTGTAGGCAGTCAATACCATCTGAACGGCGAAAATAATTTTGAGCTGTACGGCCTGGGCTGGTTTATACAGGATTATTTTAACCACCGCCTGGTTATGCATGATGGTGGTGTTAGCGGTTACCTTTCGTCAGTTACCCTATCGCCGCAGGATAACCTGGGCATTGTGATACTGACTAATACCGATCAAAACCTGCTTTTTGAGGCCTTGCGCTGGGAAATACTGGATGCTTTTTTGGGCAAACCATATCATGATTACAGCGATGCTTACCTAAAAAACTACAAGACCCGTGCCGCGACCGAACAACAAACCGAACGCAAACTGCGCGATACCGTGGCCCTTGCCTTAAAACCCACATTACCACCAACCTCGTACCTGGGTAAGTATACTAACAGTTTTTATGGCAGCATGACCGTAACCCAGGGCGAAAACAGCGACCTGGAAATGCGTTTTGAACACCATCCCACTATGTTTGCGAAATTACAACCGCTGGGCGGCAACCGCTTTTTTGTAACTTTTTCTGACCCGGTTATGGGCAAAGCTATTTTTCCTTTTATAGTACAAAATGGTAAAGTTACCGGCGTAAAAGTTAAAGTAGCCGACTTTGTAGAACGCGGCGCTTACGATTTTAAAAAGGAGTAACAAAAATTGGGAGAAGCATCCTTTCAAAAAACTTTTTAAACCTTAAATTTTAACAATTTTTTAGTCAAAAACAGGGCAAAAGCGCATCACTTTTGCCCATTTTAACTAAACTTTAACGCCATTTTAACACTTTTTAACAAATTTCGAGTGGGTTTTGAAAGGTTTAAAAAGTATTAAATATCTGCATATCAAATAACTACATACCAAACAGTTGTTTTTTGGCCTTTTATTTCCTTAACCAAAACGGCCCGGTTCTCTTTTTACAGAGAACCGGGCCGTTTGATATATACAAATATACGTATTTAAGCCGAGAGTCTTAAGCTCTGATCTCAGATTTTGAGGTAAAATCTGAGGTCAGAGCGTTTCTTTATTTAGCGCTAATTTCAACGTTATAGGCCGTTCCTTTATGTCTGTAAGCAACACTGAATGTAGTATCTGTGAAGCTTGCCAGTTGGAATATGCTGTTATTATTCTCGCCCTTTAACTGAGCGGTTATTAAAACAATACCGTTTTCAACCGAAACATTTGATATCGTGAAAGGTACCTCAAGGCCATCCTGAGATACATCTGTATCGCTGGCTCCTAACTCATATTTACGCACGGTGGTAAAATCTGTTTTGGTGCCTATTAGCTGCTTAAACTTATCATAATCTGGCAAAATATTAGAATAGCCAACCCCTGTAAGGTTTGTTTCAGCCGATGAGCCGCTTTGAAAATAGCCACCGTATTTGTTACCCTCGGTACGCTGATTGGTCAGGTAAACGATATTGGCGCCAAACATAGCCGCCTGGATCTTCAGTTTACGATAGGCCCTGTCTTTTACCCGTTCCTGGCTCGAAAAAACGGTTGTCCCTTTAGCTTTGGAGCTTACGTCTGTTAATTTGTACAAGCCCTTAACCTCACCTTCTACAACGGTAACGGTTACTTTGTCAAAATCCATTACGCCATTGATGGCTTTGTAGGAAGTTGCTTCGGCAAAAGTCTGGACGCGGCCGCTTTTGAAGATTATTTTCTGTACAGTGGTCTTGTAAACCGAGTTCAGCAAATCTTCATTGGGATAGGTGTATTTAACCGCATCGGGGGTTATTTCTTTAACAACGCAGGCTATTTTTGCGTTGTTGGAAACAATAGTATCAACCTGTGCCCGGCTTACTAAGGCGAATACCGCGAAAAAAATGGTTAAGGTTAATGTTTTAAACGGAGATAAAGAATGGAGCCTACCGCCGGCTCTGTTGTTTAAGGTCGGGTTCATTGTGTTTAAGGTTGTTTAAGTGTCTAAAAGTAAAAATCTATTATAAAGGCAATGTAAACAGGCAGAATAAAAATTAAGCCACAGACTTGCAGTCCATAGCATTCCTGCTTTCGTGTTTGACTGCACTCAAGCCCAAGGGTTTAACCATATCTTCAAGTAAATAAATCATGTGATCTCCGGGAGCAGAAAGCACAATATCCCCACTCCCTGAGATGGGATAGGTTTAAATTGTTAAATAAGATGGTAAAAGTTTTGTATGGCGGTTAAAACTTCAAATTGGCTTTAAGCCATTGCTGTACATCTTCCTGTAGTGTAATACTGGCAGGCAGTTGGTCATGTATCAGTTTTTCCATTTTATTACCGGTATTGGCAAAGCGGTAATCCCAAAGTATCATCAATTTGTTGATCAGGTAAACTACTTCGTTGCCCTCATCCTTTGTAAACGGAGTGGTGTCCAGCTTACCGTTTACCCGCGGATCGTTTTGGTTATATACGGTCCATTTGTAATCGGTATAGTGTAAATTTCTTCTTGAAAAAAGGATCATGAGCTCAGTAATTTCTTTAAATATACGTATAATAGTTCAGAAGCGGTTTAAATGCCACTGAATCGGCTCATCCGATCATCGCCTAGCTTAGACGGGGTGAGTAATCTGCGCTTAGATCTGCCAGGCTTATACTGCATCCCAGACAGACTTTAATCCTTCATCAGCTAACAAATTGATGCCCCATTTTTTTACTGATTAATTTGTAATTTCAGCCCTGTATAATACTGATCTTCATGAAAAAAATATTTCTAATTACCATTGCCGCTTTGTTAAGCACTGCCGCCATAGCGCAGGATAAACAAAAACCCATCTATTATTCCATATCTTTCCCCAACGCCGCGCATCATGAAGCAGAAGTGGTGGTAACCGTACCACAGGCTCCTTCGAGTTTACGTTTCCGGATGAGCCGCTCGTCGGCAGGGCGCTATGCCACGCATGAGTTTGGTAAAAACATCTATAACATTAAAGTAACCACGATTGACGGTACCGATATCCCTTTTACACAAATAGAAGGCGATTTGTACGAAGTAGGTCAGCACCCCGATAATATCAAAATAAGCTATACCTTGTTTGGTAACTGGACTGATGGCACCTATGCCAGCATCGATCCCAGTCATGCCCACTTAAACATGCCTGCTGCTTTTATCTGGATATTGGGTCAGGACAAAAGACCTGTAAAGTTTGAGTTTAATGATCTGGACAAATACGGCTGGAAGGTAGCCACTCAACTAAAACCCGAAGGCGCCAACGTGTATAGCGCACCCGACCTGCAATATATGATGGATAGCCCTACCGAGCTGGCCAATTACAAGCTAACCAGTTGGGATGTAACCAATACCAACGGTAAAAAAGAAAAAATAAACGTGAGTATCCACTCCGATGACGACCAGGCCACGGTAGATAACTTTGGTAAAATGGTACAAAAACTGGTATTGGAAGAAAAAGCCGTTTTTGGCGAATTACCTGCCTATGATTATGGCGAATATACTTTTATAACCGATGTATACCCAACAGACTCTGGCGATGGCATGGAACACCGCAATTCTACCGGTATTGTTGACCCATTGGATAAAGTTGCGGGTAACGAAAGTAGTTTGCTGGGTATCTACTCACATGAGTATTTTCACAGCTGGAATGTGAAACGCATTCGTCCAAAATCATTGGAGCCTTTTAATTTTGAGCATGCCAACATGAGCAGTGAGCTTTGGTTTGCCGAAGGTTTTACCCAGTATTACGGCGATCTGCTGCTTGTACGTTCCGGATTTACCCCGCTTGATGATTATACCCGCACACTTGGAGGGTTGGTTAACCAGATCCTGAACACACCGGGCGCTACCAAATATCCGGCCACGCAAATGAGCCGTTATTCGGTATTTGCCGACGCCGGGGTATCTATCGACCCCAATAATAACGCCAATGATTTTACCAGCTATTATACCTACGGCGGCGCTATCGCGCTGGCCCTGGATATGCGCCTGCGAGGCGAGTTTAACCTTACGCTTGATGATTATATGCGCCAGGTTTGGTTAAACCGGGGTAAAGTCATGAAACCGTATACCATTCCCGATTTACAGGCCGATTTGGCTAAAGTAACCAACAATCCTAAGTTTGCCGCCGACTTTTTTAAGCGCTACATTTATGGTATTGATAAAAACAATTACGAAGATCTGCTGAATAAAGCCGGACTGGTACTGCGTAAAATACAGCCGGGCAAGGCATGGGCCGGTTCATTGGCAACAAACGCGGGCCGTGGTCGTTCAGGTCAGCAGCGTGCCGCCGGGGCCGAGGGTTTGCCCATCCTCTCGAGCACCATTATAGGTACACCGGTTTACAAAGCAGGCTTAGATGCCGGTGATATTATCCTGAAAGCCGACGGACAAACCATTACCGATCCCAAATCATTTGCTGATGTACTGGCCGCTAAAAAACCGGGCGACAAAATAACCGTGAACTATAAAAACCGTACTGGCGCACATGAAACCACCATCGCGCTGGAAGAAAGCCCATATTTTGAAGTAGTTACCTATGAAAAAGCCGGCAAGCAATTGAGTAAAGAACAGGAAGCTTTCCGCAGTAACTGGTTGCAATCAAAGGTTAAATAAAATATTGTAGAATTGAATTGATAAACCAACTGTCATCTCGAACGAGGTACGAGGAAAGATCTTCTGCAATTTGCAAGACTACATTTGCTTGTTGCAAAAAAATTTTCGTTGGGCTCAAGAGGTAGTTTATCCTCGTACCTGGTTCAAAATGACAAACATTTTTCTTTTAAGCTCATAACCAGTGTTATTTTTATAACATGCTATATATAATTAAGCATAAGATGGTACAAAAATGAAACAAAAGGCAGTTCTTCTTTGGATAATTTTGGCGTGTCCGTTTTATTTATCGGCGCAGCAAAAATGCAATTGTGAGGCAACTTTCAAATGGGTAAAAGAAACTTTTGAAAAAAATGACGCGGGCTTTGAATATGCCCTTCAACGCAAAGGGACAGATAGCTATGAAAAGAATAACGCGGTCATTTTAAACAAGGTTAAAAAAGCTATCACAAACGACGAATGTGCCGATGTTATCCGCGAATGGCTATCGTTTTTCAGAAAAGCCCATTTCGCATTTTTCCCCAATAATAATAACAATAATACATTGGCAAAGGTCAATACCGGGCAGGATAGTATTGTATTTTCCGAAGATCAAATAAAGCAAAGCTTATCAAATAGTAACATTCCCACGCTTGAAGGCATATGGCATACGGGAGCTTATAAAATTGGCATCGTCAAAAAAAATAACATTACCCGGGGAATCATATTGGCCTCATCTAACAACGCCTGGAAACCTCATTGGGTAAAGCTGAAGATCAACCAGGACAGTTCGGGTGTTTATTATATGGGCGACCATTCCCCTCAAAAATTTGATAAAGCAAAACTTTTAGGAAAAAACACATTAAAACTCGGGAGCATTTATCTGGACAGGCTTTACCCTAAATTTCAGGAAAATGACACCTCTATTGCCCTATATTTAAAAGAAATAAGCACCGACGTTCCCTTTATTCAAAAAGTATCTGCAAACACAACACTCTTCCGCATTCCTTCATTTATTGAATCAGAAAAAAAACGGATTGACAGTTTAATTCAGGCCAATGAAACTTCATTAAAAAGCACCGAGAACTTAATTATTGATTTGCGAAATAACGGAGGCGGATCTGACGATAGTTACGGCAATATTATCCCCTTTCTGTACACCAATCCTATCCGTATTGTAAATCTAGAGTTCCTGTCGACCCCATTAAACAATAAACGGATGGAAGAATATTTGTCGATCCCGGATCTGTCGGAGAAAAATAAAAAAGATATCAACTCTGCATTAAAAAAATTAAATGATAACCCGGGTAAATTTGTGAACCTGGAGGAGGGAAGAATTGTAGATATTCAAAAACTGGATTCGGTTTTGCCAAAACCAAAACATGTAGCGGTAATTATTAATGAAAATAACGGAAGTACAACAGAGCAATTTTTATTAGCGGCTAAACAAAGTAAAAAGGTAAAACTTTATGGCGTAACTACCATGGGGGTACTGGACATTTCCAATATGTATTTCATAGATTCGCCTGATAAAGCATTTAAGTTAGGTTATTGCCTGTCAAAAAGCTACAGGATACCCGATATGGCAATTGACGGAAAAGGAATTATGCCAGATTACTATATCGACAAAAGCATTCCTGACGAGCAATGGTTAAGTTTTGTTCAAAATATATTGGAGCAATAAGCTGTTATCTGCAGCTATGACAGCCTCCAGCCGAACACGGATCACAAGTAAAATCTCGCGCCGTTGTTGGTGTTGTCACCAACAACTTATTATCATCAACCAAGCAGTTAAATGTTGGTGACAACACCAACAACGGCGAGTAGAAACTTACGAAGTTTTCAAAACTTCGTAAGTTTGAATTCAACAATAACAAGTAAACAAAGCTATAATCGGTGTTAGTATCGCATCACAAACAAAATACTTAAAATGAAAAAAATCACACTAATAACCGCTCTTTTAGCTGTATCAACCTACAGCTTTGGGCAAGATGTTAACAAGCTCATCAATCAGGATGATGTAACCCGCATTATTAAAACCCTGAGCGCCGATGATATGCAGGGCCGGGCAACGTTTACACCAGGCATTGAAAAAGCAGCCAAATTTATTGAAAGCGAATACACCAAAGCAGGCCTAAAACCATTGGCCGGCAATACGGGCTACCGCCAGAATTTTACCATGATACGCTCAACCCCTGTAAAAATAACCGCGGCTATTAATGGTAAGGCCATTGTAGCCGACAGCGTTTTTGCATCGGGTGCCGAATCATTTACCTGGGCCAGCGACAAGGATGTACAGGTAGTGAATGTCACCCCTGATAAAAATTTCAGACAAGAATACATGAGTGCTGAAAAAAGCGGCAAGAAAACTTTGATGATTGTTGATCCAAAATTCCTGAGCCTGTTTAAACGTATCCGCGATTATACTTTGAGAGGAAACGTTAGTTTTAAGGGTAAAACCGCCTCTTCTATTGCCTTTGTATTGGGCAAATTTGATAACATCAGCTCCTTTGATATTAGTTACGAAAGCAAAAGCGAAGAACTGCCTTTGTTTAACGTAGCCGGCATTATCCCCGGTAAAACCCAACCCAATGAGTTTGTGGTTTTCTCTGGCCACTATGATCACCTGGGCATCATCAAAGCCATGGAAGGCGACAGCATTGCCAACGGTGCCGATGACGACGCTTCTGGCACTACTGCGGTGATATCTTTAGCCAAATACTACAAAAAATTAAACAATAATGACCGCACACTCATTTTTGTAGCCTTTACAGCCGAAGAAATTGGCGAATACGGTTCACAGTATTTTGCCACCCAGGTTGATCCGGATAAAGTAGTAGCCATGTTCAATATCGAAATGATTGGCAAGGCTTCTAAATTTGGCCAAAACTCCGCCTTTATCACCGGTTTTGATCGTTCCAACTTTGGCACTATCCTGCAAAATAACCTAAAGGGAACCAAGTTTGAATTCCACCCCGATCCATACCCGGATCAGGACCTGTTTTACCGCAGCGATAATGCATCCCTGGCCGAAAAAGGCGTACCGGCACATACCATATCAACCGATCAGATAGATATCGATAAACTGTACCATACCGTGAAAGATGAGTTTAGCACGCTAGATGTAAATAATATAACCTCTACTATCAGGGCCATAGCTTTAAGCTCGCGCACCATCGTTTCGGGGCAGGATACGCCTACCAGGGTGCCTAAGCTGGAAAGATAATAGGACAGCAGGAGACGCATGTAATGAGTCTCTGCGTTTTGATCATTGTAGAGACGCATTACATGCGTCTCTATTTTCATTTAATATCCCATGAAACACATTCCCAAAATAGCGGTAGTCGGGCCCGAATCAACGGGGAAATCAACTATGTCTGACTATCTGGCTGCCCATTACCAAACCATAGCCGTACCCGAATTTTCCAGGGAGTATTGCGCGGCGCTTACCGCCCCTTGTACCTGGCAGGATGAGATCAATATGTTTCAAGGGCAATTGGCGCTTGAGGCTTCTTTATTACCCAAAGCCAACCAAATCCTGATATGCGACACCACTTTTTTAACCGTAAAAATATGGAGCGAGCATATGTTTGGCAAGGCGCCACAGGAAGTGCTGGATGAATTGCCCAAACATCCTTACGACTTTTATTTATTATTAGATATCGACCTGCCCTGGCAGGACGACCCCCTGCGCAATTTCCCAGAATTACGCGAACATTTTATGACCGTATGGCATAAAGAACTTAGCGCGCTGCAGGCGAACTATGTAGTGATATCCGGCATGGGAAATGAGCGTTACGAAAACGCGGTAAAGGCTGTTGATGCTTTCTTGACCGCTGATTTAAAATGATTTCATTGATTGCGCTGATTTTTTGATCTTATTTCAGGAGTGTATATAATCCATTTCCACCTGTTTTTTTAATATCTATCAGCTTTCAGGCATCAACGAAATCAACGTCATCAGAAAAAATCAACGGTCTGAAACGCCTATTTGAAAAAAAAATTATTATTTCATGAAATTATTTTTCATGATGATGCAACGTTGCTAAAAATGATGCGTCATTTAATCTGAAACCTGATCAGAAATTTGGAAGCCATATATGTAGATAAGCATTATAACCTGGTGGTTGAATGCAAACAGGGAAGCAAAAAGGCCAGTTACGAGTTGTACCGGTTGTATTCTAAAGCGATGTTGAACGTCGCCTTTAGGATCGTGGGCAATATTGCCGAAGCTGAAGATGTTTTGCAAGAGGCTTTTCTGGATGCTTTTAACAAGCTGAAGGATTTTAGACAGGATACCACTTTTGGTTTATGGTTAAAACAAATAGTGGTAAACCGTTCTATAAACCTGTTGCGCAAGCGCAAACTGGAATTGATTGAACTGGAGGGCGACCATCTGGAAAACATACCCGACGAAGAGCCTGAAAGTGACGAAGATGTTCAATACCAGGTGACTTTGGTAAAAGAAGGCATGAAACAACTGCCCGATGGGTACCGTGTGGTACTATCCCTTTACCTGCTGGAAGGTTATGATCATGAAGAAATAGGACAAATATTAAATATATCAGAAAACACTTCAAGAACTCAGTTTTTGAGAGCTAAAAGAAAATTAATGGAAATTTTAAAAAGGAAAGGAACAGAATCATGAGCAAGCGATTTGAAGATTTCATTAAAAACAACCGCGAAGAGTTTGACGAGATTGAGCCATCGGCAGATCTGTGGAGCAAAATTGAACAAAGCCTCAACATGCCGGAGGAGTTGCCAAAAAAGCCGGAAACAAAAACTTTTTCGCTTGCTTTCGTGCTTCGCGTCGCCGCCTCGGTCATTGTTGTCATGGGCATCGGTTTCGGAATATACCTGCAAAGCCAAAAAGGCGCAAAAACCGTGGACCTGGCCGCCATAAACCCTGAGTATGCCAAACAACAAATGCACTATGCATCGCTTGTTGAAACTAAATTAACCGAGCTGAAATCGGTTTCTAAAGCCGACCCGCAGCTGTACAAGGAATTTAGCGCCGAAATAGCCAAAATGGATTCTACCTATAAAAGGCTTAATGCCGATTTAGCCACCAGCCCCAACCAGGAGCGTGTTTTACGTGCGATGATCCGGAACTTGCAGGTACAAACAGAGGTGCTTAATCAGCAATTGAGCGTAATAGAGCAGTTCAATCAAATGAAAAAAGAGCAAAAAGATGAAATCAAGAATATTTAAACGATCGATGCTTGCTTTAATGGCCCTGTTAGCCATTAATACGATCAGTTTTGCACAACAAACTCCTGCGCCAGCCGTTCCGGTTCCCGTGCTGCCGCCCATGCCCCCGGTTGCTCCTTTAAACAACATGACACCGCCCGACAGCAAGGACTTTCAGTTTAAGGAAGACGATCTGCACATTAAAATGAAGGATCTGCAAAAGCAAATAAGCCACATTAAACTGCAACAGCTTAAACAAATGAACTTGAAAATGAAGGGCATTGAAAAGCAGTTTAAACACCTCGATCAGAATTTTAACTACAAACTGAACGATAGTGCCATAAACCTTACTTGCGACCTTAATAATATAGCGCCGCAGATTGCTTTGGGGTTTAAAGATTTCGATTCTAATTTTAGCTATAACACCGATGCGGATACCCAGCACGATGATGGTGTTGAAAAAGTAAAAAATTACAGCAAAAGCTATTCTATAGATGGCAACGATGTCATTAACCTGGACAACCGTTTCGGCAAAATAACTGTGAATACCTGGAATAAAAGCGAGGTGAAGGTTGATGTGCAAATAAAAGTAGGCGCCAATGATGATGAGCTGGCTCAGAAATTACTGGACAATGTAACCATCAGGGATAGCAAAGATGGCTCGGGTGTTTATTTCAAAACCAATATCAACAGTGATGATAATGGCAGCTCATGGTCGTTATTTGGTGGCCGGCGTAATAACGTACGTAAAATTGAGGTAAATTATACCGTATATATGCCATCCAGAAATCCATTGAACATAAGCAATAAATATGGCGCCACCATCCTGCCCGATCTGGATGGGAAATTAAATATCAATAACTCTTACGGCAGCCTGGTAGCTAAAGCATTAAGCAACCCGGGCAATCAGATTTCTGTAAAATATGGCAGCGCCACCATTGGCTCCCTTAACGGCAGCGATCTGGATGTAGCCTATGGCAGCCTTAACCTTAACGAGTGCAATAAGCTTAATGCCGATATCAGCTACAGTTCGGCTAAAATTGGCAGACTTACAACTTCGGGCAATATCAACGTAAAATTCAGCGGCAACCTGAATATTAATGAGGTAGATAGAAACGTAAAGAATTTAGCTGTAAACTCCTCCTATTCCAGCGTAAAACTGGGTATCAGCAATGATCATAATGCCGATTTTGATGTAACCGTACGTTATGGCAGCTTTAACTATGGTGGCCATGACATTAATATCACCAGCAAAAGCCCTGCAGATAACGACCGCGGCTTTAATCCCACCAAAAATTACAAGGGCCATTTAGGTAAAGGCTCCAACGATAAAACCATAACTATTAACACCAGCTACGGCAGTGTAAGCTTTGATTAACGCCTTATATTTTAACATTGATCTTAAACCTCTGCCACTTTCGGCAGGGGTTTTGTTATTTTAGGGGCAAACAATTTTGCCTGCTATGGAAATATTTGCTCATGCCGAATCCTGGATATCGCTCATCACTCTTACATTGCTGGAGATAGTTCTGGGGATTGACAACGTGATATTCATATCCATTTTATCTGATAAGCTTCCGGCAAATCAGCAGGCTAAAGGTCGCAGGCTTGGTTTAGGCATGGCCATGATCACCCGGGTATTGCTTTTATTATCCATTAGCTGGGTCATGACACTTACCGCCCCTTTATTTAATCTGGCTCACATTTTTAACATTACCGATGCTGATTGGGTGGAAAAACTGGCCATATCGGGTCGCGATTTGATCCTGATTATCGGCGGTTTGTTCCTGATTTACAAAAGCACCGCCGAGATACACCATAAGATTGAGGGCGAAGAAGAAAATACGGATAAAGTAAAGCGCCACAGCTTCTGGGGAACCATTATCCAGATCATGCTGCTGGATATCGTTTTCTCGCTCGATTCTGTGATCACCGCGGTAGGCATGGCCAGCCATGTCGAGATCATGATTCTGGCGGTTGTTATAGCTGTAGGTATTATGATGTGGGCATCAAACGGGGTAGCGGGCTTTGTGAACAAGCACCCAACGGTAAAAATGCTGGCGCTGTCGTTCCTGCTATTGATAGGTGTTTCGCTCCTGGCTGAGGCATTTGAACAGCATATCCCCAAAGGTTATATTTACTTTGCCATGGCCTTCTCGGTACTGGTAGAGATGCTGAATCTGAAAATGAAAGCAAAAGCGGGGAAGAAGAGAGTCAAGAGATAAGAGTCAGGAATCAAGACTTCCCTTTCTTTAAAACACCCTGCACAACAACCCCTTCAGATACTCACCTTCGGGGAAAGAGGCCCTTACCGGGTGATCTTCGGGTTGGTGGAACTGGTAAATGAATTGTACCTGCTTACCGGCATCAAGCGCCGCCCAGGCAATTACCTGCTTAAAAGTTTCCATATCCATAGCGCCCGAGCAGGAATAGGTAGCCAATAAACCGCCTTCGTTCAATAGCAGCATGCCCAAACGGTTCAGGTCTTTATATGCCCTGGATGCTCGTGTAAGCGCGGAGCGGGACGGCGCGTACTTTGGCGGATCGAGCACAATAACATCAAACTTTTCGCCATCATCCCTGAATTTGCGCAGCTGCACGTTTACATCAGATTTTATGGCCGAGTGCTTATCTGCATCCAATTTGTTCAACAGGATGTTTTCTTTCAAAGTTTCAATAGCCAATGCCGAACTATCCACACTGGTTACTGATAAGGCACCATTTTTTAGGCTATTGAGCGTAAAGCCCCCGGTATAGCAAAAACAATCCAGCACTTTTTTTCCTTCGGCATAGTTGGCTACTATATGGCGATTATCGCGCTGATCACAATAAAAGCCTGATTTTTGGCCTTCGGTAATATTGATACCGTAAACAATGTTGTTCTCGAGTACTTCAACAATCTCTGGTGGAGGGTTACCAAAAAGCACTTTATTTTCAGCTTCGGCCAGGCCTTCGTGAGCACGGGATGAGTTATCACTTTTGTCGGATATGCTTTCGGGGTTCAGCAGCTTTTGCAGTTCATCAATAATTACCGGCATTACCCGTTCCATACCAGAAGTAAGCACCTGCACAGCCAGGTGACCTGCATATTTATCAACAATTAAACCCGGCAAGTAATCCGCCTCACTAAAAACCAGGCGACAGGTATTGGTTTCATTATTTAATACATGGGCACGGCTTTTAATAGCAGATGCCAGTTTACGGCGAAACCAATCATCGTTAATTTCAACGGCTTCATCCCATTCTAAAAGGCGCAGGGCAACCCGCGATTGATCGTTATAAAAACCATAGGCCATAAAATCGCCTTTTGCATTAAGCAGTCGCACCACATCGCCATTGGCTGGTTTACCCTTTACTTTTTCAACAGCTCCTGAAAATACCCAGGGATGTTTTTGCAAAACAGCTTTCTCTTTACCTTTGTTTAATAGCACATCAATCATAACCGCAAAGGTAATAAAATGGTGAGATAGTGAATGGTGAGTGGGGAGTGGTGAATAATATTAGGGAACCCTATCAATAAGTGTACTTTCTGACTACTCACCATTCACTCTCTATTAACGCCTCACTATTCACCACTCACTACTTCACTCCCCAAATTAAACTTTCATAAATTTTATTACTCCAATACAATATTTACCGATTAAAAACATTTGGTATCTTAGTATCGAAAACATAACATGAGAAAGACTTACTTATTTTTAGCTACCATGCTATTGGCATGCCTCTGCTATAAAAGCAATGCACAAGGAATACCCCGCATTCCCGAAAACAGTACAACACAAACTATTATTCAGGATTTTGGCCTGGGTAAAATCACTATTACTTATTCAAGACCGAATGTTAAAGGGCGCAGAATGTTTGGTGGCATAAACCCTTATGGTGAAGTATGGAGAACAGGTGCAAATGCCGCCACTACTATTACCTTTACTGAAAACGTTATTATCGAAGGCAATCCTGTACCGGCGGGTACGTATTCCCTTTTCAGTATTCCTGACAGAACCGACTGGATCATTATCCTCAACAAAACCGTTAAACAATGGGGAGCCTATAGCTATAAGCAAGCCGATGACCTTTTACGGTTTACGGTTAAACCTAAAAGGGTGACCGAAAAGCGGGAAACTTTTACTATAGCTTTTTCCAACTCAACAACCCGGTCGACAGATCTGTACCTGGTATGGGACCATACAGCAGTTATGGCACATATAGAAGCGACTGACGATGCCAAGATCATGGCCAATATTGATGAGCTGATGAAAGGCGATCGCAAGCCTTACTATCTTAACGCTATACAATGGTATTATGAAAACGGTAAAGATATTAACAAAGCTTTAGGCTGGGTAGCTGAAGCAGAGAAAGAAGAGCCTAAGAAGCCATGGTTTAAACTATGGGAGTCGCACCTGCTATTAAAAAAAGGCGATAAACCGGGTGCCATAGCTGCTGCTGAAGCTAGTATTGCGCTTTCAAAAGAAAGTAATGATGATGAATACCTGAGGCTAGGTTTGGAAGCGCTTAGTCAGGCCAAAGAGTAAATATCAGATAATAAAATACTACAGGCCCGGTTCAACTTGATCCGGGCTTTTTTGTGGCGTCAGTTTATTGATTAAATAAGCCACTATCATCACTAAAAAGCACCCGATAGGGTTAAGCCACAAATAGGCAACTGTTTTACTTAGTCCTAAATATAATATGATTGCTTCGCTAATAATAGCAGCAATAAATACCGGCGTTCCGCTTACCCGCTTCATATAAAAAGCTACTATAAATACGCCCAACACGGTTCCGTAAATGTAGGAACCCAGCTGATTTACGGCTTCCAGCAAATTGCCCAGCTTACCGGCATACAGTGCCATAATTACGCATACCACACCCCAAAATACCGTTGCCATACGCGATACCAGCAGGTAATTTTTATCAGAAGCATCCTGATTAATGGTGCGTTTATAAATATCAATCACCGTGGTTGAAGCCAATGAGTTAAGGGCGCTTGCTGTTGAACCCATCGAAGCCAAAAATATAATGGCTATCAACAGCCCTACCAATCCGCGGGGTAAATACTGTTTAACAAAGGTCAGAAATACGTAATTGGTATCGTTATCATCGGCGCTTGCGTTATTCTTTTTCATGAGTGCGATAGCATCCTGCCTGATGATGTGTGACTGCATATCGGCTACCTTTAAAGCGTTTTTTGCATGATCTATCTGATCTTCATTTTTGCTGTCAATGGCTTTTACCAGGTCATTGGCTTTGGCTTTTCGCTGTTCAAAAGCCCGGGTATATTGCTGATCGAGATAATTATACTGCGAAGCATAGCCGCTTTGTTTTACCCGGGCCACCTCGTAATTATTAAAGAACATAGGAGGCCTGTTAAACTGGTAAAAGCTAAAAACCAGTATACCGATCAGCAGGATGAGGAACTGCATGGGGATTTTAATAAGCCCGTTCATAATAAGACCCAACCTGCTTTGCCCAATGGAGCTGCCGGTTAAATACCGGCCAACCTGGCTTTGATCTGTACCAAAATAGGATAACTGCAAAAAGAAGCCGCCAATAAGACCGCTCCACACAGTGTACCGGTTACTCCAGTCAAACTTCCAGTCTATCACATTCATGTGGCCCAGTTTACCAGCCATTTTCAAAGCATGCGTAAAACCTACACCCGATGGTAATAGGTTAACCACCAATATACCGGCCAGAAACATACCGGCAAATATGATGCTCATTTGCAGCAACTGCGTGTAGGATACCGCTTTGCTGCCGCCATAAACGGTGTAAAATATTACCAGGCCACCTATAAACAGGGTGGTATAAACCGTATTAATATTAAGTATGGTTGATAAAATAATGGCCGGTGCATAAATAGCTACCCCGGTTGACAGGCTGCGTAACACCAAAAAAAGGAACGAAGTGAGCGCACGGGTTTTCAAGTCAAAGCGTTGTTCCAGGAACTCATATGCCGTATAAACCTTAAGACGATGAAATATGGGCACAAAAGTTACGCAGAGTACGATCATGGCCAATGGCAAACCGAAATAGAATTGCACAAAGCGCATCCCATCGGAATAAGCCTGGCCGGGTGCTGAAAGAAAGGTGATAGCGCTGGCCTGGGTGGCCATAACCGAAAACCCGACATGATACCAGGGCAACGAGCGGTTACCCATTAAAAACTGATCGATATTTTTATTACTGCCGCTTTTCCATACGCCGTAAGCCACTATGGCCAGCAGTGTAAGACCTAAAACTATCCAATCGGGTAAACTCATTCAAAAGACTTTGTAATGAGCCAAAATACTAAAATTAAAAAAACCAGCCACACGACTACAATGCCGTAAAACTGGTTCCAATTTTTTATAAATGAGGGCAGATCAGGATCAGGCCTTTTCACCACGGCCTTTAACCAATACAGTTACAAAGAAACCGGCGGTTAATAAGCCTAAAACACCACCAACGGCTATCCAGGTAAATCCTTTATCAATTATTGCTCCTATAAAAAGCCCAGAAACTAAGCCAACAAGGTAAAATACAAAATCAAGGCTTTTTTCTTCTTCTTCGTGATGTTTCATATTACTGTTAATTATAACGTTTGCAAAAATAGATGATTAATTGATTTTTTCAACATTTTATTTAATGACGATTTACAATTGTTACGTATGATCGCTTATTAAAGACTTACGAAGTTTTTGAAACTTCGTAAGTCTTATTTGTTTTACAACGATTGCCCTTTTGGTTTACTCAATAAATTCACAAACAAACGATAGGCTCCCGGTACACCGGCAGGCAGTTCCCTGAAAAAAGCCAGGGAGGTATACACAAATCGTCCTTTGCCATAATCGCCAACAATTAATGATCCGTTGTTGGGTTGCTCACCCTTATCATTCATTTGTAAAACGGCTTTGTATTGCGGGTCAATATCACTTACAAAATATAGGCCTCGTTCCTGGATCCAGCCTTTAAAATCGTCCTGAGTAATTTTATTAGGATAGTTAAGCACCGGATTTTGCTTATCCAGTATGGTTACTTCGGCATCCTCATCAGTAACCCGTTGGTTTACCACCCGGAAAGGATATGGGCCTATTTGTTTTACTACCAGGCCCGAATTGTTATTATACTGCACCAATAAATTACCACCATTTTTAACATAATCCATCAGGCGGCTTTGCTCATAGGCCAGGCGTTCATTTACGTTATAAGCGCGTACCCCGGTAATAATAGCATCATATACAGAAAGATCAGCGTTCATGATCTCGCTTTCCGAAAGCAGGTGAACATCATAACCCACCTGGCGTAAAGCCTCGGGCATCAGATCGCCGGCCCCGGCAATATAGGCCAGTTTTTTACCGGCTATTTTCAGGTCGAGGTTCACCAGTCTGGTTTCGGCAGGCGGGAACAGCGTAATAGCCGGAACATGATCATACCGGATGCGACGCAGAGCCAGCGAAAAGGTTTTTCCGTTCACCGTTACCAAAGCCTCTAAATTATTGATACGGGGTTTATTATCTGTTGGAGCGATGGAAAAGGTTACCGTCCACTCGTCATTCTTATTTTTCCCGGTAAACTCAATCTTTTTGGGATCGATCTTCCAGCCATCTATAGGTTTCAAACTAATATTTCCGGTAGCCGCGGTAAAGCTTTTTAATTTTACCTGAATCAGTTGTGCCTGCTGAGAATTAAAAATATAATCCTGGTTTTCGATATTGGCGGTCACCGGCGGGGTTATTTCCAACGGTTGGTAAACCTCGCCTCTCACCGGGTCGACATATTTATAAAGCAACCTGCGCTCAAAGTGTACGGGCTTACCTTCAATAATAAATTCAAAATCAACTTTGGGCAGGTCAGGATTTTCAGGATTACCGGCCAGGGTTTCGTCTGGTAAATTATAGGCACCAATACTGTGCGGAGTTTCCAGCCAGTAAGGTTGCGTCAGCTTATCAGCAACGCCACTTTGCTCAAATGTTTGCTGCTGATTGGCCGGGATCACCTGGCTGTTGAGGTTGGATACATTATTTTGAAATGCGATGTTATTGATCTTTACCCGGTTGCTATATCGGTCAACTACCTGGGCGCGTACTTGTATCTTATCGCCCAGGGCATAAGTTGGCTCAGTAGCATAAGCTTCAAACCATAAGCCCGAACAGGCGGCAATCAGTTCACTCAACTCTTTGGTTTTTTGAGTGCGCCAATATACATCTGATATCTTTTCAACCTTACCCAACAACTGTACTAAAGCTGGCACTGATTTTTCCGGGGCTTCCGGATTAAAATCCCGGTTAACTATGCCAATACCTGCGCCAATAGGTTCGCCGTCTTTTACCCGTTTCCAGGTGGTATTTACGCCATCCATCAGGTCATTTTGCGGGGCATCGCCTAAAATAGTTTTAAAATACTCATAAAATTCACCGCGTTGCCTGGCCGAGCCAAAGCCCTGTGTTTTATGGTTACTGCGACTTTCGGCAGCAATTTCGCCATAGCCTTTTCCTAAAATGGGATTATAAACACCTACATTAATTTTAAACTGATCGGGAGCAGTGGTATTTACGCTGCCAAAACTAAAGGTATTCCATAACAAGCGTTTGGCCTGCCAGGGTTGTACATATTTCAATTGCTCGGGATAACGTTTAGGATCGGCAGCGGCGGTAAATGCTTCCTGCGCCAGTATAGCCGATGAAGTATGATGACCATGCCCTCCTTCGCCGGTGGTAGGGAAACGGCATATCATCACATCCGGCCTGAATTTGCGGATCACCCAAACCATATCGCCTAATACTTTATCCTTGTCCCATATTCTCAGGGTTTCTTCGGGCCCTTTTGAAAAGCCAAAATCATTGGCGCGGGTAAAAAACTGCTCGGCGCCATCAACGCGGCGGGCCGCCAGTAATTCTTGTGTGCGTATCAGCCCCAAAAGTTCACTTTGTTCATTTCCAATCAAATTTTGCCCTCCATCGCCTCGTGTACAGGAAAGATAACCGGTTCGGTAATGTTTTTCCTGGGCCAGGTAAGCCAGCAAACGGGTATTCTCATCATCGGGATGAGCCGCTATATACAGCACGCTGCCCAGTGTATTGAGCTTTTTAAAATTTTGCTGTATAGCGCCCAGATCGGCCGGTGGCGCAGTTTGTGCTGATACTAAAGTTGAAAGGTATAAAAAGGTGGTAATGAGGTTTATCCGCTTCATGCTGGCAAATATATTTGAAAGATGGAAATTTATTATCTTTATATCAATAATATAACATTGCATAAATATGGAATGCCCTATATTTCAAACGAATAACAGACAAACCATAATTGCTGCAATAACCTAAAATTTCGGCTGATTAGTAAAACAAATCTGTCATTCATGAGTAATCTTAATCAGTTGATTAGCTTTTTGCCCCGGATTGCTATGCTTTAATCAATCGTTTGATTAATTTTGTGCCGTTAAAAGAAAATGGACAAAGATAAGATAGATAAAAAAGACCACATCCTGGACGTCGCCGAGCGCGTGTTTTCAGAGATGGGTTTTGACGGCGCCTCTACCCGTATGATCTCGGGCGAAGCCGGTGTGAACATGGCCATGCTCAATTATTATTTCGGTTCAAAAGAAGGTTTGTTCCTGGCAGTTATTGAACGCAAGATCACCGATTTTCAAAATATACTGCAAATTTTAGGTAACGACGAAAGCATCAGTTCCTGGGGAAAAATAGAATCATATATTGATATCTATGGCGAACGGGTAGTGAATCACAACTGCTTTCAGAAACTGCTCTATCAGGAATTAACCATGAACCGCCGTACCGAGCTTGCCGAAAAGATACGCAATATGTTGATGAAAAGCGTATCCGAACTGTTCAGAATAATACAGGAAGGAATGGATAATGGTGAATTTCGTAAAGATACCGATATGCAACTGATTGTGTCTACGCTTTACGGAACCAAAAACTTCATTTTAAATACCCCGCTGATGTCATCAACCATGCTGGGGTACGATATACAGGACGAAAAAGTGCTGGAGGAACAATTTAAGCCCCGTATTAAAAAATATTTAAAAACCCTCTTAAAAGCGTACTTAGTTAATGAAAATGACAACTCTAAATAAAAAACCCAAGCACCTATCACTGTTTAATGCAGTGCACCCCTTCTGCCTGTATGCTATTACGTTTGTAATAACGGCTTCGCTATTTGTGGGAACCGCAAACGCGCAGGACAGAACCATCACCCTGGATGAAGCTATAAAACTTGGTCTGGACAACAGCAAGACTTTAAAGCTTTCGCAATCAAAAATTGACCAGGCTATTTCTGAATATAACCAGGCTAAAGACCAATCGTTACCAACCGGTAAAATAAGCTACGGCTACACCCATGCCGAAATTCCGGCCAACAGACTGGCTTTAGGGCCCGAGAGTTTTAACTTACCCAACAGGGCCGACGCTTACCTGGGCATATTAACCTTAAATCAAACTATTTTTGAAGGCAATAAGCTAAAATATGCCCGCCAATCAACCGATCTGTTAACCCAGGTTGCCCGTTTGGATGTGGTGAATGATAAAGATCAGATCACTTATGACATTATCAGCTCTTACTACAGCTTATATAAAGTACTGCAAAGCAAAAAGGTGGTAGCTCAAAACTTAACCACTGTTGATGGCCAGATAAAACAGGCACAACGTTTTTTTGATCAGGGATTGGTAACTAAAAATGATGTGCTGCGTTTCCAGTTGCAACGATCAAATATTGAGCTTAACGGTGTGGATCTGGAAACTAATCGTCGCATTGTCAACTACAATTTGAACGTGTTATTAGGATTACCGGAAGGTACCCAGCTCAACATTGATCAGATAACCGAGGCCGACAGGCAGATTGCTCCGTTTAGTAATTACCTGGATACCGCCATGACCAACAGACCCGAACTACAACAATTTGACCTGCGTACTAAAGTAGCCGAAACAAACATTAAAAGCATCAAAGGCAATACTTTGCCTACACTGGCAGCATCAGTTGCAGGCTATTATGTAGATGCCAATATCAACCCTATACCTAAAAGCGGTAACTATATTACACCGTTAACAGGCGGCTTAACCCTGTCATGGAGCTTTAGCTCATTATGGACCAACAAAAACAAGGTTACCGAAGCAAAAATACAACGTGAGCAATCTGTGATCAACAAAAACATTATGGTTGACCGTATTAAAGACGAAGTAAATCAGGATTACCAGAATTATACTTCGGCTTTGAACAAGATCAAACTGCTGCAGGTAGCTATCGCGCAGGCCGGCGAGAACAATAAAATATTGGAATCGAAATACAAGAGCAATATATCATCAGCTACAGATCGTGCCGATGCAGAAACATTGCTTTACCAGGCTCAGATCAACCTGGAACTGGCTAAAGCCGATGCAGGTTTGGCTTACTATACCTTATTAAAATCAACTGGAAAAATTAACAAACAATAATACTAAACCAATCAATACTATATACAATGGCAAAGGAACACGAAACACAGGAACACACACCAAAAAAGAAACCGAATAAAGTTATCCCTATCATACTAGGTATATTACTTATTGGCGGTATCATTTTCGGTATCAAAGAATATATATATTTCGGTAAACACATCGATACAGATGACGCCCAGATCGACGGCGATATCAGCCCGGTTGTTGCCCGCGTTGGCGGTTATGTTGACTCCATCTATTTTGAAGAGAACACTCACGTAAACGCTAACCAGGTACTGGTTAAGATAGATGACCGTGACTACAAAGTTAAAGTGGAGCAGGCACAGGCTGCACAGGTAGGTGCAAGCGCCGGTATCAACGTAAATCAATCACAGATCTACGCTAATGAGGCTAACTCATCAAGTGCAAGGGCTCAGGTTGCATCAAATGTTGCCCGTTTAGATAAGGTACAAAAGGATTACAACCGTTATGCCAATCTGGTAAAAGATGGTTCTGTAACCCAGCAACAATTTGATCAGGCTAAATCTGATCTGGATGTAGCTAAAGCTAATCTGCGTGCTTCACAAGATCAATTCAAAGCAGCCGAAGAACAAATCGGCACTACTCGTAGCCAATTAAAGGTAACCAATACTGGTGTAACCCAGAAACAGGTTGATATTGATTTTGCAAAATTGCAACTAACTTATACTACTATTAAAGCGCCAGCAAGTGGCTTAGTATCTAAAAAAAGTATCCAATTGGGGCAATTGGTACAGGCCGGACAAACACTGTTCTCGATCATTAACGATAACAGCTTGTACATTACTGCCAACTTTAAAGAAACCCAGTTAAATGATATGAAAAGCGGTCAGAAAGTTGACATCGAAGTTGATGCTTACCCTGATCTGAAACTGGAAGGCGAAGTTTACAATTTTTCACCTGCTACAGGTGCCAAGTTCTCTTTATTGCCACCAGATAATGCAACCGGTAACTTCGTAAAAGTTGTACAACGCGTACCTGTTAAAATAAAATTAAAAGCTGATAAAGCAACTCTTGATAGATTACGCCCAGGCATGAGCGTAAAAGTATCAGTAATTAAAGGATAATCGAGAATTTGGGATTTCGGGTTTAGGATTTCGGATTTATTATTCTGTTAATTCTTTAATTCTGTAAATTCTGATTCTGATTCAAAGTTTAGGATTTAGAATTTAATAAAATCATGGCTGAAACAGGCTTTAAAAAATGGATCATCACCATCACGGTTATCATAGCTTCGCTACTGGAGCTTATTGATACCACGATCGTGAACGTATCGCTGCCCGATATACAAGGTAACCTTGGCGCCACATTGGAAGATGTTGCCTGGGTAGTTACCGGTTATGCCGTAGCAAACGTAATTGTGCTTCCTATGTCAGGCTGGCTGGGGAGCCGTTTCGGGCGCAAAAATTACTTCATAACATCTATTGTGGTATTTACCATAGCTTCGTTTTTGTGTGGTAATGCCACCAATTTAAACGAGCTGGTTATGTTCAGGATCATACAAGGTATCGCCGGGGGTGGTTTAATATCAACCTCACAGGCCATCCTGATCGAAACCTGGCCACGTGAGCAAATAGGTACAGCTACCGCGTTGTTTGGTTTAGGCGCGGTGGTTGGGCCAACCGTTGGGCCAACCATTGGTGGTTATATTACCGATCACTCTTCATGGCGCTGGATATTTTATGTAAACATCCCAGTGGGTGCACTGGCAGCATTTTTTGCTTACACTTTTGTACGCGAAACACCTAAGGACGCGAAAGGCAAACCGATTGACTGGTGGGGTATTCTCTTCCTGGCCATATCCGTTGGTAGTTTACAAACCATCCTGGAAAAAGGCGAAACTGAAGATTGGTTTGCTACAACCTATATAACCGTACTTACCATTACCGCCATATTAGGATTAATCCTTTTTATATGGCGCGAAATGAGCATAGATTACCCGATAGTAAACTTTGCCATATTAAGGCACCGGAGTTTCGCGGTAGGTATGTTTACCTCCTTTATACTTGGGTTTGGGCTCTATGGGTCGGTATTCGTATTCCCGGTATTTTGTCAGAACCTGCTTGGCTTTACAGCCCAGCAAACGGGCGAGATCCTGTTTCCAGGCGGGTTATGTACCATTATCATGATGCCGTTTATAGGTAAAATGCTCAATAAGGGTATCCCTGCGCAGTTTATGGCGACTGCCGGCATGTTTCTGTTCTTTGTGTTTACCACTATGCTCAGCAATTCAACGCTGGCAGTGGGCACAGGCGACTTCTTTATACCACTGGTTATACGCGGTGTAGGTATGGCTTTATTATTCGTACCGCTAACCACCTTGGCTATTGCCGATCTGAAAGGCCCGGAAGTAGGACAAGGAACCGGATTAAACAACATGATGCGCCAATTAGGCGGTTCGTTTGGTATAGCTACCCTTACCACCATTATTCACGTTCGCCAGGGCCTTCACCGCAATAATCTTTTAACAAATATCACTTCAACCAATCCGGCCTTTACCGATCGTTTTAACGCCTATTTACATGGCTTTATGGCTAAAGGACATTCATTGATAGATGCTACCCGCATGGCTTATGGAGCAATTGAAGGAGCCGTTACCCGGCAGGTATTGCTATTAACTTATGATGATGCCTACTGGATATCTGGTTTGGTGATGTTATTTTCGATACCGCTATTGTATCTGCAGCCATTTAAAAAGGCTGTCAAAATGCCGGTCGACGCGCATTAATAAAACGATAAAAGCCGTTCCTCTATTACCAGGAACGGCTTTCCCCAAAAAAAATTAACAATTAAAATTTAAGTACTGCCTCCCGTAAAAACTTTGCTTTATGAAAAGATTTCGTAGATCCAGGGGGCGTTTAATCTTAGGTATAAATTTAGAAGTTTTTAATTAACAAACGCAAATTAAATTAAGCATTTAAGCATAATTTATGAAAAAGACATGAAATTTATAAATCTCATGTCTTTTTTTTGTGAAAACGTTAATCAACAACTTAAAAAATCAGCTTCCCGGTTGATGTTATGAGGGATGCGATACGTACTGCATCAAAAATACGCTCTTCGGTAGTGGATAATTTTATCAATGAATCTTCATGAGCATTTACACACATCTCACAGCCATTAACGGCGGATATAGCCAGGCTCATTAATTCAAAAAACTCTTTCCCGGTTACAGGCTTCATCATCAATTGCATGCGGATACGAGCCGGAATTTGGGTATATTTTTCTTTCTGAGTAAAATGCCTGAACCGGTAGAATACGTTGTTCGAGGCCAATAAAGAGGCACAGCCAACAGCTTCTGCTATTTCAGCGGCGTCAGCTCCCTGCTCTTGGGCATATTTAGTAAAAAACACGGTAAGCGGTGTGTTATTATTATTAACAGCAGTGCTTAATCCCAGCAAGGCACACTCTTTAGTTGTTAAATGGGCTGATGTAAGGGTGCTTGTAAAATTCAGTTTCAAATCACGCAGGTATCGTGATTCGCCTTTTTCCAACAGGGTAAGGGCTTCTGTTCTGTAGTTTTTATCTATTCCAATACTTTCCAGTAGCTCCTGGATCACTTCGGTACTTTCGTTCATGTTTTTTGTGCTTAAAGCTAAAAGCCGAAGGCTTAAAGCGGGTTAGAATTCAAATAGCTTTTAATCGCTTTCGGCTTTATGCCTTAAGCTTTCAGCTCATATTCAGTGTATAAAAAATCCCCGCACAAATTTTCTGTACGGGGACGTATCTTATATATCGGTATTAAACAGTAAGTGTTTCTTGTCCTTTTTCCCAGTTGCAAGGGCAAAGCTCATCTGTTTGCAAACCATCAAGTACACGTAAAACTTCTTTAACGTTACGGCCAACACTTAAATCGTTAACTGATACCCAACGGATGATACCGGTAGGATCGATGATAAAAGTTGCACGGTAAGCAATTTTTTCGGTAGGCTCTAATATACCCAGGTCTTCTGCTAATGATTTTGAAGTATCGGCAAGCATCGGGAATTTCAGATCGCGCAGATCGTCATGATCGCGTCTCCAGGCAGCGTGAACAAATTCAGAATCTGTAGAAGCACCAATTAAACGGGTTTCACGATCGCGGAATTCGCCAAAGTTTTTGTTGAATTCAGCAATTTCTGTTGGGCACACAAAAGTAAAATCTTTTGGCCACCAGAACATTACAGTCCAAACGTTATCGTCATTCACCAGGTACTCAGAAGTTAATGTTTCAAACTCTTTACCTTTTTCAAGACTTACTACAGCGGTTTTAGAAAATTGAGGGAATTTTTGTCCTATCGTTAACATATCGTGTATTTTATTATTATTTATGCAACAAATATACACTTTTCTAACAAGGTCATTAATTCTAAAAATCTATACCACATCAATTTTATCTATACCACATCAATGTTATATAACACCATTCTATCCCTCTGAGCCTCATCGGTTTTTGGCGATCTTTTTCTATTTAAAAAAATACTTTACCTTGGTTGTATGAAAACTAAACCTATAATTATAGTAATAGTTGCCGCTGTTATTTTGGCGTGCGGCTTTTTATTTATCCGCAGTAAGTACTTAAGCAAGCCCGAAAAAGGCGAAATAACTCAATTTTTAACCGCCTTTAACACGCAAATACAGGCCGGGAATATTGATTCGGCAAGTTTATATTTTGAGGCCGACCAAAAAAGCCGCCTGGTAAAAACACTATTGAAAGTACTTACCAATAAAACCAATACCGGTGGTAAAGAAAAACCTATTTTTAAGGTAAACCTAAACACCGAGGACGCCTCTGTTAAATTTATAAACCCCGAACTGGCTACCGCCAATGTTGTGGCAAACTTTACTCATGATGCCTTACCGGCCGAAAAAGCAAGCATTGTATTTACTATCCACAAAACTGGCAATCATCAATACAAAATAAGTCAGGTTAATGCAACCGATTTTGTAAAGGGCTATATAGCTTTTCAAAATAAAGTGATCAACAAAACCATACCTGAGAAAGATATTTACGCTCCCATTACTCTGGCCGCCTTTAAGGCAGCCGAACAATTAAAAACTAAATATGATACCGTTATATGGTTCGAACATATTGACGGTAAAACCTATTATTACGTGTCCAAAAGCCGCCTTGAAGAAGGTGTTTACTGGGGAAGCGATAACAAGGAAGGTAAAATGCCCACCCACCAGATGGGACTTGTAAATCCTGAGCTTAAAGAGATCATTCCTCCGCAATATGATGTGATACACAATATCGGCGGAACCGTAGACGGATTGATAGAGGTTGAAAAAGGCACCAAAAGAGGCTTTTTTGACCTGCAGGGCAAGGCAATAGTACCTGCTGATTATGATCAGCTGTATCCCCTGAATGATGATGAAAACCTGGCTTTGCTCAAAAAACAAGATGACTATTTTTACCTGAAAAAAGATCTGAGCATAAGCGAAAAACTGGTCGACCTTAAAATAGCTGACCTTTTACCCAAGATAAAAGCTTATGGATCATCGTTCAACCTGTCTGATAAAAGTTCAAACGGTATCATGGAGTTTAACAGCCGGGAAACAACAACCTCTATCATTATTCCCCCCACTTATCTTTCCGATTGGCTGATCGTTTCCAGGTTCCTCAACTTTCAGAACCCGTTAAGGAAGGGGGTAAAAAGCATGAACGATGGTGAAGGCGAAGGCAGTTTAAGCATGGCTGTTACTTTTGATGGTGCAAAGAAACCAAGCGACAATTGGTTTGAAAGCGCCTTCTATTCTGTTGTTGATGATTACCTGGGTGGACGATCAGGCCTTTATACAACCAAAGAAATGCTCTTTGTCGACAAAAAACAAAACCGCATCCTGGGCTTTAATGTAAATGCTTATATGGGTATCGAAGAAGGTGGCGGCAAACTATCTGGTTTATGCAATGAAAACACACTAAGGGCAATTAATGATTCGTTGTTTGAATTTAAAACCACATCACAATTTTATCAGCCTTTGTCAGACACCAGTGAAACTCTAAGCGAAGGGCCATACTATCACTATCTGCAAATAAAAGATGGTAAACTCACGGCTTTGGATAACAAAAGGACTTTTTCCTTTACCAAGTATGTTAAAATGGATGATACTTATCTGCAAGGCTGCTACGTGATTAGCAATGGCAACTATGAGCATCCGCAAAATAAAACCATTGACCATTTAACGCCAGAAATTTTGCAGTACGTCAAGAACGAGATATATGCATCATACAATTATAAATTCAAGAATCAGAAATGGAAAGACGCCTTTAAATACAGGTTTTTTGACGAAGGAGACCGTAAAAACGAAAGCGTTGATGACTCTTTAACCGTAATTGACAAGTATAATATCAGCTTTATCAACAGCAAACTAAATGCGCAAAAGAGTAATACGTTAGCGGCTAAATGAGTATTACAGCACGTTTATTAAGGTATTTCGCCTTCTTTTGGATTGCGATATTGAGCATGGGTACCTTTGTTCAATATCTGAACTTTAAGCAGAATACCGTTTTCCTGGGCTTTAAGCAGGCTGCTATCAAAACGGGCTGGTATATGCCGGCCTTTTACTGTCATATTTTTGGCAGCAGTATTATTTTGCTGGCCGGCTTTTTCCAGTTTTCAAAAAAGGTATACAGTAATCGTCCGCTGCATAAGGTACTGGGTAAACTATATGTTTTCGGCGTTTTGTTTTTTGCAGCGCCGGGTGCGTATGTCATGACGCTGTTCATTAACCGGGGCAAAGGCGTGTTTGCTTCCTTTTTAATACAAAATACCTTGTGGGTGGCTTTTACCTTATCTGCCTTTCTGCTGATAAAGAATGGCAAAATAGATGAGCATGTTAAAATGATGCGCCGCAGTTACGCGCTGGCCTTTGCCGCAGTTACACTGCGCTTTTATATATGGCTGTTTACCGTTTTAGGCAATGGCGTAAATTTCGAGAACAATTACGTCATCATTGCTTTTTTAAGCTGGGTGCCTAATTTATTGCTGATAGAGTTAATTAACAGGTATGCTAAGTCTCCTTATCAAATAATATAAACCATGTCATTGCGAGCGCAGCGTGGACAACCGACCAACGGGAGCTCATTAATACCTTTAAAAAAAACAATTAATAGCATTAATAATCTCCTCGAGTTTATGCATGCGAGGAGATTGCTTCGTCGTTCCTCCTCGCAATGACATGTTTTTTTATTTTATCTACAATATAAACTTCGTACTCAGGAAATTGGAGTCGCTGCCGTTCACAATTTCGTTGATAATTTGTTTATTGGTTTCATTTAGTTTGGTGGCTACTAAAGAGCGTATAGAAAACGCCCGCAGAGCATCAAATACCGAAAGCGTACCTTCGGCACTATCCTTACGACCGGTAAACGGAAATACATCCGGCCCGCGTTGACACTGGCTGTTGATATTTACACGGCTTACCAGGTTCACAAACGGATCAATCAACGATGATATCTCCTGGGCATCGTTACTAAATATACTCACCTGCATACCATGCGGCGAATCTATCTGGTATTCGATAGGTTCTTCTATCGATTCAAACGGAATTACCGGGATAATAGGGCCAAACTGCTCTTCGCGGTACAACTTCATTTTTTCGTTCACCGGGTAAACTATAGCCGGGTAATAGAACGAGGCTACGCTTTCGCCGCCATTTTCATTGATAATTTTTGCACCATGAGCTATGGCATCGTCAACCATTTCTGTTAATGATTCGGCTTTATTCGGCTCCGGCATCGGGGTTAGTTTTACATCTTTATCCCATGGCAGGCCAAATTTCAGTTTGGATACGGCTTCTCTCAGTAGTTTTAAAAACTCATCGGCTATATCTTTATGTACAAATATTACTTTGATGGCTGTACAACGTTGCCCGTTAAATGATAAAGCACCTAAAACACATTCGCTCACGGCCAGCTGCAGATCGGCATTTTTGGTTACGATAGCAGCATTCTTGGCATCCAGACTCAACACCGCACGTAAACGGTTTATTTTAGGGTGACGTTTTTTCAAATCATTAGCCACTTTGCTGGAGCCAATAAAGGCCAGCACATTCACTTTGCCGGTTTGCATTAGTCCCGGAGTAACCACGGCCCCTCGACCATAAACTGTATTCACCACACCTTTAGGGAACGATTCCTGAAAAGCCCTTAACAACGGGTAATGCAGTAGCGTACCATGTTTTGGTGGTTTAAATAAAATGGTATTGCCCATGATAAGGGCGGGGATCAGGGTGGTAAAAGTTTCGTTAAGCGGATAGTTGAACGGCCCCATACACAGCACCACACCAAGCGGCGAACGGCGGATCTGGGCGATCAGTCCTTCGGCCATTTCAAAGCGGGATGATTTACGGTCGAGCGCCTTTAGGGCATCAATAGTAGCGTTGATGTATTCGATGGTACGGTCAAACTCTTTTGCCGAGTCGCCGTATGATTTGCCAATCTCCCACATCAGGAGCTTTACTACCAACGTGCGTTGTTCGATCATTTTATAAATGAACCGTTCCATACACTTGATGCGACCATCAATGCTCATGGTAGGCCATTCACCACGACCGTGGTCATAGGCAGCAATGGCTGCCTCTAAAGCGTCATTGGCTTCTGTTTCGGTGCAGATAGGATAAGTACCTATCAGCTTGCGTTTAAACCCATCCGGGCCGGGGAAACAAACAGGCGAATACACCTCGGTCACAGGCCCGTTCCAGGGCTTCATCTCGCCATCACACAGGTATTCACGCTGATGCACTTCTGCTATTTGGAATTCGGCCGGTATCTGGCTTTCCTCCACAAATATCGAACTGATCTGATCTTGAAAACTCATATTATATTGGGGTTAGAATTTCTATAAAGATAAATAAAGCCCCCTTTCATTATCAAGTCTTTTTATTCAGTTCCACTTTTGTTGATAAATTTTCAATTTATGCCGATTCTTTATACAATACCATGCCCGCATGGTAAAACACGTTACCATCAAAATCACCATCAGCGGTAAAACCCGTGTCGTCCAGGTATTCGATATGCTTACCTCTGATGCTGTAAAAGCCGGTGTAGGCCATCTTCCGGTTACCGCGGGCCTCAACATAACGGCCGTTTGGTAATAACTCGTGGCGTATGTAACCATCACTTGTTACCCAAACGCCTATATGTTGATCCTTTTCCATATTTATACTATTGCTGTTGAGGTTGTTAAATCTTTCCAGGCTTCCAAATCGCCCTGAACAGAAGCTATCTTATTATTTGCTGCATTGTAAGCATCCTCGCCCAAAAACAAATTAACCGGTGGGTTTTCGGCATTTACAATTTCAATCATAGCATCCGCTGCCTTATCCGGATCTCCGGCTTGCTGCTGATTCAGTTCGTTCTGGTGCAGATCTTGCGAAGCGCGCACATTTTGATAAGCATCTATCTGGTGTTTAGGTGCTACCAACGAACCTTCTGACAGGAAGTTGGTGCGGAAATAGCCAGGTTGTACTATAGTTACTTTAATACCAAACGGCTTCACTTCTTCGGCTAATGACTCAGAAAAACCATTTACGGCAAACTTGGTAGCACAATAGATGCCGAAACCCGGAAAGCTGCCGGTAAAGCCACCTATTGATGATATATTAAGGATATGACCCGACTGCTGTTTGCGCAGATATGGCAATGCCTTACGAATAACATTTAGGGAGCCGAATACGTTGACATCAAAATTGTCACGGGCTTCCTGATCTGTTAATTCCTCCAGACCGCCAACCAGGCCATAACCAGCGTTGTTAACCACCACATCAATTTTACCAAAAGTGCTTACGGTCAGTTCAATGGCTTCCTGTACACTTTCTTCATTTTTGATATTTACGGCCAGCGGCAAAAACTGATCGCTATGAGTACCAACGGCTTTATTCAGGTCGCTCAGGCTTCTGGAGGTAGCGGCTACCTGATAGCCTTCTTTTAATAATTTTTTCACTAAGGAGAGTCCCAGGCCTTTAGAGGCGCCGGTTACAAACCAAACTTTTTTATTGCTCATTTTCTTGTTTTTAAATGTGTTTTAATAGATATAGGGTTGAGATGGTGTTTTTAATTAACCTTCAAATCGTGTTCAAGGTCAGTTGAACAGGTAAGCTCTTCCCACTCGTGGATCTCTTTGTACATCGAATCCAATTTGGTTAAGGCCCGGTTGTAGGCATCGCCGCCTAACAGTAAATGCAATGGGGGATTCTCCAAACCAACAACTTTGATGATGGATGCGGCAGCTTTTTCCGGATCACCTGCCTGCTCGCCATCCATTTTCAGGTACTTGGCATGAGTTTCCCGTACATCCGCATAATCAGCTATCGGATTTTCGGTCATGCTTAGTGAATCAGGGGTCAGGAAGCTAGTCCTGAAAGCGCCTGGCGCAACTACTGTAACTTTTATACCCAAGGCTTTTACATCTGCGGCCAACACTTCCGACAGACCGATAACCGCGTATTTAGCAGCACCATAAATAGCCCAGCCGGTTCCCGGGGCAATACCGGCTATTGACGAGATATTGATAATATGACCCGAACGCTGTTTGCGTAAATAAGGCATCGCAAACCTGATGACGTTGAGGGTAGCAAATACATTTACATCAAATGCCTGGCGGGCTTCTTTATCGGTCAGTTCTTCAATAGCGCCACCCATGCCATAACCGGCATTGTTGATCACTACATCTATCTGGCCGAAAGTTTCATAAGTATGCTGCAGGGCCAGGGATACACTGGCTTCGTTCACCAGGTTAACCTGTAGCGGTAAAAAGTTATTATTGTTTGGGGTGTTAACTGCTTTTATTAACTCCTCTTGATTTCTGGAGGTGGCGGCAACAAGCTGACCAGCATCCAATAATTGTTTTACTAAGCTGAGTCCAAATCCTTTGGAAGCACCAGTAATAAACCATACTTTTTTGTTGTTGTCCATTTTTGTTCTAATTGATAGAACAAAGGTAGGCTAGCAGGCAGGCCTGTGCATTACGTCAATCAAACCAATGGTTACAAAATTCAAACAATTTCAATTTTGGCACTCTATTTTAATTTGGCTTTGGAGAGGGATATACAGCGCGGTTATAACAAATATAACGAATTGCTGCGACGAAAACAAAAGGAAGGCCACATTTGAGACTTCATATAATGGACAATTCCCCAAGCGTCATTGCGAGGCACGAAGCAATCTCTATGCTATACAGAGCGACTCTGTAAATTGGGGATTGCTTCGTGCCTCGCAATGACGCGTGGGTTAAAAGCGAGCCCTTCGACCGCATTGGGAATTAAATATTCCTGAATGACGATGGCGTAAGCTGCGTTTGTTTCTTGAAAAAGTTATTGAAATGTGTAGGCTCTTCAAAGCCCAGACAGTAACCTATTTCTGATATATTCCAATCGGTGTGCTTGAGGAGCGATTTGGCTTCGCTCAGCAAACGATCGGCTATGTGATCGGTTGTGGTTCTGCCGGTGGTTTCGCGGATGGCACGATTGAGGTGATTAACGTGTACCGACAAACGCTGAGCAAAATCATTAGCCGAACGCAGGGAAAACCGCTGCGCAGGGTTCTCTATCGGGAACTGACGTTCCAGCAGCTCTGTAAATATCGAGGTGATGCGGCTTTTGGCATCCGCGTGCTTATACACATTTTCTGACGGCTGTGTTTTAAGGGCATAGTAAGCCATTTCTGTCACATAATTGCGGATCAGATCATATTTAAAATCGTAATCGGAACCTATTTCATCCAGCATCTTGGTAAACAATCCGGTCACATAACGGTCCTGATCATCATTTAAATTATATACCGGCTTGGCGCCCAGGGCAAACATCGGCAGTTCGCTTAAACCACCCCGGAAACGCTCGGTAAAGAAAGCTTCGGTGAAGATGCAGAAGAACCCTGTACGGTCATCAGACATATGTTCAAAGGTATAAGGCACATGCGGACTAAAAAACATCAGCGAAGTACCAGACAGCGTAATGCTTTTATCGGCATAGTGAATAATATTATCGCCGCGCATCAGGCTCACCTTATAAAAGCTCCTGCGGCTATAGGTAACCGGCTTGGCATTAGGGCCAATACAGTCCTCAATCCTGAAAACGTTAAAGTGACCGATGTTTTGCTGCAGGTTATTGGGCAGCCAGTCAAATTTATTGAGGTAAAAATCTTCGAGTGTTTCTGTTGCCATATCCAAAGTTACAAAATTCAAACACAGGCACAAATCAGCATTGTCTACAAAAGGTCATTTTGACCTTGTATTTTAACAAATTTTAACATTTTTTGAGCCATTTTATCTCTAAAACTCATTCAAAAAAGGCCATTTTAACACTTTTTAACAAATTTTAACACAGTTTTAGTTAGTTATTGATGAGTTTGTAATAGGGTCAGGATATTTTAGAGATCACCGCATGAGAAGGACTTACCTGTTTGCGAAACCCCTTCCTCCCCTTCCCGAGGGAAGGAATCGCACGGGCTGTTGCTTTTTCCGGATCAATTCGATCTTGCGATCTTGCGATCGTTTGCAACGAGTGCTTAACATGGGTTTGCGTTTAAAACGCAAGGGCGATGCAATCGCCTAACCACAATAAGCACTCGTTGCAAACGAGCGCAAGTAAGACGACAGGCGCTGTATTATCCCACAAAAAAAGAGACGCATAATATGCGTCTCTACAGTATTCTTTTATCAGAAAAATCGTCTAGTCCTAAAATCAGGGTTCAGATATTATTCCTGCTCTTCCAGATCAGCGGCAGCGGCTTCGTCTAGGAACCATAGGGTTTCACCGGCGATAGAATCGATCAGCTGCGCTGGATATTCTTCAATATCCTCGTCATCTTCCAGTACATGGTGTACCGCGATAGCTTTACCTTCGCCATAAACCAGGAACGCGATATAACGCCCTTCGTTGATGAGCGGGGCATTCAGCGTAATGCGCCATACCTGCTGATCTTCCAGCCAAACTTCTTTTACGCCTGGTTTGGTATCATGTAATACCGGTGTATGTGGAAATAGGGAAGCAGTGTGCGAGTTATCTCCTAAACCTAACAATACCAGGTCAAAGCTTGGTTCATCCTCATCAAAGAACGTGCTGATCAGGTTCCAGTATTTGGCGGCGGCTTCAGCCGGTTCAAAGGTGGTATCAACAGCAAATACATTCGCCGGACTAATCAGTAAAGGCTCAAACAGTGCCTTTTTAGCCATCAGGTAATTGCTGTCTTTATGATCCTGCGGTACATTACGCTCATCGCCAAAAAAGAAAAATACTTTTTCCCAGTCCAGCTGGTCGGCATAGGAGGTAGAAGCCAGCAGCTCATACAGTTTTTTTGGCGAGCTCCCGCCAGATAAAGCCACGGTAAACTTACCTCTTTCGGTGATGGACTCGTTACCTATCTTAATAAAATAATCTGCCAACCCGGTTAGTACCTCATCAGCAGTATTAAAAACATTTAATTTCATAGTAGTGAGTTGTGAGTAGAGAGTTGTGAGTAGTCCGTTCTGTATGCTTTCCTTTAATAAAACACAAAACTAACCCTCAAACTTATCACTCTCATTATTATTTCTTCTTCGCTGTTCGAAGCCTATGACTTCGAACGATTATGCCTGTAGTTTGCAACTACAGGCATAACTCCTTATCTCTTATTATCATGTAGTCTGAAGACTACAAACATAGTCGTCCGAAGTCAGAGACTTCGAACAACGCAGCCCTAATTACTTATTAACTTTTTTTCCCATTTACCGGCAGGGTGAACCAGGTAAATCCGTCGCGGGCAATGAGTGCTTCGGCGGCTTCCGGTCCCCATGAATCAGCAGAATAGTTAGGGAAATTCAGGCTCTTTTTATTTTGCCAGGTGCTCAGGATCGGCATTACCAGTTCCCATGCGGCCTCTACCTGGTCGCCACGCATAAACAGGGTTTGATCGCCCAGCATGGTATCCAGTATCAGCGTTTCATAAGCTTCTGGTGCCTGGTTGGTATAGGTGCCTTTGTAATCAAACACCATATCCACGGCGTTCAGCACCATGTCAATACCCGGGCGCTTGGCCTGTACCTGCAAACGAATGCTCATTTCGGGCTGTATGCTGATGATGAGCCTGTTTTGCTGCCAGCTTTCGGCGGCTTCGGTAGGGAATATCAGGTGAGGAACATCCTTAAACTGAATGGTAATAACCGATGACGACTGGTGCATACGTTTACCTGTACGCAGGTAAAACGGCACACCTTGCCAGCGCCAGTTATCAATAAAGAATTTGATAGCGGCAAAAGTTTCGGTGTTTGATTCCGGATTAACTTTTGGCTCTTCGCGATAGCCCGGTACTTCTTTACCTTTCATCCAGCCGCTGCCGTACTGACCCCTAACGGCCGAATTACGTACATCTTCCGGACCAAATTTGCGCATGGCTTTCAATACGTCAACCTTGCGGTCGCGCACTTCGTCGGCGCTAAAGCTTACCGGTGGTTCCATGGCTATGTGGCAAAGCAGCTGCAATAAGTGATTCTGGATCATGTCGCGCATAGCGCCAGATCCGTCGTAATAGTCGCCCCGTTCTTCCACACCCAGTTGCTCGGTAACCGAGATCTGTACGTGCTCAATATAATTACGGTTCCAGAGTGGCTCCATAATGGAGTTGGCAAAGCGGAAAGCCATAATATTCTGAACGGTTTCTTTACCCAGGTAATGATCAATACGATAGATCTGTGACTCGTCAAAAATACCAGACAATAGCTTGTTTAGCTCTTTGGCGGTTTCCAGATCGTGACCAAATGGTTTCTCGATGATGATACGTACGCGTTTCTTATCGTCGGCCAGTTTGGCTTTTGATATGTTCGAGGCGATGATCGGGAAGAAGTTTGGTGCTACAGCCAGGTAAAATATAACGTTGGCTTTAACTTTCCAATCTGCGTTATGTTTTTCGATACGCTTGCCAAACTCTTTATAAGTTTCAAAATCGTTGGCATCTGATACCTGGTAATAGATGTTTTTTACAAAGTCGGCCCATTTTTTCTCGTCAACTTTACCGCTGCGCGAAAACTGATTGATATCGTTATGCAAGTTCTCGCGGAATTGCTCGTCAGTCAGTTTGGTACGACCGGTTCCTATAATGGAATATTGTTTTGGCAGCCATCCATCTAAAAATAGATTATACAGGGCCGGCGCAATTTTCCGTGAATTTAAATCCCCCGTGCCACCAAAAATGATGAATATAGTAGGATCTGATTTAGTTTGTGTGCTCATTTTGTTTTTTCTTAGTATCAAGTAGTTAGTATCAAGTATCAAGATTTTTTTAGGTGGTGAGGCTTTTTTGCAAGCCATATACCATTTTTTGTATCTCTGTAATTATTGTGCTGGTTTCATCCAGCTTTTCCTGGCTTATATAATTAAACTCTTTAGCAATAATCAATTGCGTTTCCAATTCAAAGGAAGATCCTAATGCTATACTTAAAAAGTGGTACAGCTCTTTATCAGATCTTCTTCCGCAACCTTCTGCAATATTAGAAGGTATTGAAATAGCCGATCGTATCATTTGGGAAATTAATCCATATTTCTCTTCGGCAGGTAAAGCTTTGCATAATTGAAATACAATTTTCGATATTTCGATTCCTGCTTTCCATACTTTCAGTTCCTTGAAATTATGCATTCCTGTTCTGATACCTGATATTAACTCTCTTTATTCATTAGTATTTAGCTAGTATCAAGTAGCTAGTATCAAGTATCAAGACTAAAAACGGCATTGATAGCACATGAAAAATCTTGATACTTGATACTAGCTACTTGATACTAATCTTCTGGCGACCATTGTGTATGGAAGGTGCCTTCTTTGCCGATCAGCTCGTAAGTATGCGCGCCGAAATAGTCGCGCTGAGCCTGGATCAGGTTGGATGGCATTCTTGCACTGCGGAAAGCGTCGAAGTAACTTAACGATGCGGCGTAGGCTGGTGCAGCTACCCCGGCAGCAATAGTTTTTGACAATACTTTTCTGATGCCTGGTACCACGCTTTCTACAATCGACTGTACGTTTGAATCCAGCAGCAGGTGTTCCAGTTTGGCATCTTTTTCGTAAGCTTTGAAAATATCGTTCAGGAATTTTGAACGGATAATACAGCCGCCTCTCCAGATCTTGGCGATTTCGCCCAGGTGCAGGTCATAGTTATACTCTGCTGATGCGTTCGACAGCAAATGCATGCCCTGTGCGTAGCTGATGATCATGGTGAAATAGAACGCCTGCTCCAATGCAGCTACCAGCTCGGCTTTATCGGCATCCAATACAATTGGGTCTTTAGCGTACAGTGAAGCTGCTTTTTCACGCAGTTGTTTGTATTTCGACAGATCGCGCATGGCTACCGCGGTGTCTACCGTAGGGATAGGTGCCTGCAGGTCCATAGCCACTTGCGATGTCCATTTACCGGTACCTTTGGCACGGGCCTCGTCTTTAATATCATCTAATAATAAATGATCGGTACCCGGTGCTTTGAATTTGAAAATATCCTTGGTGATATCCAGCAGGAATGACTGCAGACGACCTTCGTTCCACTCGGCAAAAATTTTACCAATCTCGTCGTTATCCAGTTTCAAACCTTTTTTCAGGATCTCGTAGGTTTCAGCAATCAGCTGCATAATACCATACTCGATACCGTTGTGCACCATTTTAACAAAGTGACCAGATGCACCCGGACCAATGTAGGTTACGCAAGGTACACCATCAACTTTGGCGGCAATGGCCTCAAAAATAGGCTTCATTACGTTGTAGGCATCTTTATCGCCACCCGGCATCATGCTCGGGCCACGACGCGCGCCTTCTTCGCCACCAGAAACACCCATGCCAAAGAAATGCAGGCCAATGGCTTCCAGTTCTTCTACACGACGGTTGGTATCGGTAAAGTGCGAGTTACCGCCATCGATCAGGATATCGCCTTTCTCCAATAGCGGAGTCAGTTCTTCAATTACGCTATCCACAATTTTACCGGCCGGCACCAGCATCATGATGGCACGTGGCGTGGTTAAACTCTGGATAAATTCTTTTACATCGCTAAAACCTTTAGCGGCACGATCGCCGGCTTCTTCGTTCAGTGATGCTACTTTGGTGGTATCTTTATCATGTCCGGCTACTGCAAAACCGTGGTCGGCCATGTTTAGCAGCAAGCTGCGGCCCATAACACCCAGGCCTATCATACCGAAAGCATATTTATTGTCTGTTGCGCTCATTTTGTTTGTTTATTGGTTCACTTGTTCATTGGTTCATTAGTTAGCTTGTTGGTTCATTAGTTCACTGGTTTATTAGTGAATACTTTATTAATAATATTGCTCACTGGAAAAGACCAATGAACTAATGAACCAGTGAACTAATGAACGCCGTTCTCTTTCTTCAGATCTTCTAATATTTTCTTGGTGGTCTCGAAATCGGTGTGCTGGAACGCACGGATACCCAATTTCTGGGCCGTGTTCACAAACATGATACGATCGTCAAAATACACACATTGCTGCGGGGAAGCCTGGGCAATACCCATGGCCAACTGCCAGATACCCGGATCGGGTTTGCGCATTTTAACTTCGCACGATGATACAAAAGCATCAAAGCACTCATGCAGCTTGAATTTCTTAACCCGGTAATCGTTCAGTTCCTTGCCTTCGTTATTGAGCGAAATGATGCGGAAACCGCAGTCTTTTTTCCACTCTTTCAACCAGGCCAGTGTATCGCCCAGTACAACCGACTGGGAAAACATGAACTCTTTAAAATCCTCACGAACAAAATCGCGCGGATGATTAAAAATTACCGTATCCAGGTATTCGTCGAGCGTGATGCTGCCAATTTCATATACGTTGAATACAAAGTTGTGCAGCTCATTCACTTCGGCATGATCGAGCCCGAATTTTTCGCAGGCCAGCTTACGCGAATCGCGCCCCCAGCCGTTGGTGAGCAAAATGCCACCAACGTCAAAAAAGAGGATTTTAATATTTGCTGCTTCCATGGTGCAATTAGCTTACTTTGCTTTTTTGCTCCTCGATAGCGTTCAATAATTTTTCGAATGGCTTGTTGAATTTCTCGATGCCTTCATCTTCCAGTTGCTGGGTGATAGCGGCAAGATCGATACCTAAGCTTGGCAGTTTAGCTAAAACTTCGGTAGCTTTATCTAAACCGGCTTCTAAAGTGTTGGCGGCAATACCATGATCGCGGAAAGCGTCAACAGTTTCCAATGGAACGGTATCCACAGTATCCGGACCGATCAGGGCCTCCACATATTTGGTGTCTTTAAAAGCAGGGTTTTTGCTGCCGGTACTTGCCCAAAGCAGGCGTTGTGGCTGAGCGCCTTTGGCTGCCAGTTTTTTCCACCTTTCGGAGCTGAACACTCTTTTGTAAATTTCGTATGCTTTTTTTGCTGACGCGATAGCAACTTCGCCAACCAGGTCTTTTTCGCCTTTAGCTTCCAACAGCGGATCAACGATCACGTCGATACGGCTCAGGAAGAAACTGGCTACTGATGAAATATGAGCAATCTCGTGACCTGCGGCCAAATGATCTTCTAAACCAGAAATGTAGGCTTCGGTAACGGCTTCATAACGCTCTAAACCAAATAATAAGGTTACGTTGATGTTGATGCCTTTAGCGATTGACTGTCTGATAGCCGCTAAACCAGGTTGTGTTCCCGGAATTTTGATCATTACGTTGTTACGGTCAACTTTTTTCCAAAGCTCTTCTGCTTGCTTAGCGGTACCTTCGGTATCCAAAGCTAAAAACGGAGAAACTTCTAAACTTACGTAACCATCAACTTTGTTTGATTCGGTGTAGATACCTTTAAACAAATCGGTTGCCTGCTGAATGTCTTTTACGGCCAAACCAAAAAACAGCTGCTCATTGTCGTCAGTGGTTTTTGACAGCTCAACAATATCGTTATCATAGTCGGAGCTGCTGGTGATGGCTTTTTCAAAAATGGCCGGGTTTGAGGTTACGCCTCTAACACCATCTTCATCGATCAGTTTTTTTAACTTTCCGGATGCCATGATCTCCCGATCAATAAAATCAAGCCAGATGCTTTGTCCGAAACTATGTATTTGCTTTACATTATTAGTTGCCATTTTATTAGGTTGTTTTAAAGTTCAAAATTCAATTTATGAGGTAGATGTATTTTTTGTGCCAATGGCGGTTTTACCTCCCCAACCGCCTGCATTTGTATTATAGGTTAAAGTTCCTAATTTATATTGTAAAACAGGTAACCTGAGTATCATTTAGCCCCCTCTAAATCTCCCCCTAAAAGGTGAGACTTTTAAAAAGACATAATTCATTCATCCCCGTTGTTTGTGTCCTCACAAACAACTATTCTTGATTGCCCAAACACGGGTTGTTTGTGAGGACACAAACAACGGGAGAGGCTGTCACCCTGAACTTGTCGAAGGGTTGTGCGCAGAGGCCACTACACCATGCTTCGACAAGCTCAGCATGACACCCTTTTTCTTTTCAGAGTCCTTATTCCTTGCTCCCCAAATCCATTATCCCTTCCCTACGTATTCGACGCCACCAAAATTTGCAGGTTATAGCCTATAAAAAGCCCGCTTTCAATAACGCCGGTGATCGATTTGATATCCCGTTCCATCGTGCTGCCTATCTCATCAAATTTACAATCCAGTATCATGTTGCCGTTCTCGGTAATTACCGGTCCGTCTTTACCCTTTGCCGGGCGAAGCAGAATGTCGTTAGCACCCAGTTGCTGCAGTTCTTTTTCTGCATACAACAAGGCCTGCGGAAATACCTCAACCGGAACGGGAAAATTCGCGCCTAATTTAGTTACCATTTTCGAATCGTCAACAATAATATAGCTTACCTCGCTCGAGCTGATGAGTAGTTTTTCTTTAAACATGGCCCCGCCGCGCCCTTTGATCAGGCTGTTGTTGGGGTCGACCTCATCGGCGCCATCAAACAGCCAGTCGGGTTTGTTTTCATACAGGGATGTTAAAGGCACGCCCAGTTTGCTGCAAAACATGGATAGCTCCAGCGATGTAGGGATGGCCTTTACGTTCAGCTTTTCTTCCTTTATCCTTTTGGCTATAGCAACGAGGGCCAGGTAAGCGGTCGAGCCCGAGCCCACGCCCAGGATATCGCCATCCTTTACCTTCGCGGCAATTTCATCGGCCACCTTCTGCTTACCGCTGATGTGGGTGATCTCCGACGACCATTCCAGGTTTGTGATTAAATTGCTATTCCAATCCATATTTTTATTAGTATCAAGTAGCTAGTATCAAGTATCAAGACTTTTCATTGTCTTTTTAACCAGTACCAAATATCAAGATGTAAAACATTTTCTTGATACTTGATACTAACTACTTGATACTAAACCACTATAACAAAGCTTTAGCGCGGGCTACTACGTTCTCTACCGTAAAACCAAAGTGTTTGTACAGGTCTTCTGCAGGTGCCGACTCGCCAAAGGTGGTCATGCCCAGCATATCGCCTTCGTCGGTAGTGTATTTGTGCCAGCCCATTGGGGATGCCATTTCTACAGCCAAACGTTTGCGGTTTGCTTTGGGGAATATCTTTTCTTTATAAGCGGCATCCTGTTTCTCGAACAACTCCCATGATGGGAAACTTACCACACGGGTGGAGATACCTTCGGCTTCTAACTTAGTTTGGGCTTCCATAATCAACGATACTTCAGAGCCGGTTGCTATCAGGATCAGATCCGGACCTTTGCTGCCTTCTGATACAATGTATGCGCCTTTTTCCAAATCACTGGCTTTACCATATTTATCCTGGTCAAGGATAGGCAAACCCTGACGGGTGAACACCAATACAGTAGGACCACCTTTTTTCTCGATAGCCACTTTCCACGCAAATGCGGTTTCGTTTGCATCAGCCGGACGGATAACGGTTACGTTAGGGATGGCACGCAATGTTGCTAAGTGCTCGATTGGCTGGTGGGTTGTACCATCTTCACCTAAACCGATACTATCATGGGTATAAACAAATATCGGGCTCACTTTCATAATGGCTGCCAAACGGATCGGCGGGCGCATATAATCAGCAAATTGCAGGAAGGTAGCACCAAATGGCAACAGGCCTTTTGTTAAAGCCATACCATTTAAAGCCGAACCCATGGCATGCTCACGGATACCAAAGTGGAAGTTACGGCCATGCCTGTCTTCAGAAGTGAATGAGTTATATTCTTTCAGGTTGGTATCTGTTGATGGAGCTAAGTCGGCCGCGCCACCAATCAGGTTGGGCAGGTTTGCTGCAACAGCGTTCAACACTTTACCAGATGCCTGGCGGGTTGCCATTTTAGGGTCAGAGGCTTTAAATACCGGCAGTTTATCTGCCCAGCCTGCTGGTAGTTCACCTTTAAATGCGGCTTCGTACTCGGCAGCCAGTTCTGGGTATTTGGCTTTATAGTCGGCAAATAGTTTGTTCCACTTTTCCTCTTTGCCTTCGCCTTTAGCACCTTTTTCGTGGTAGTATTTGATTACCTCGTCTGGCACGTTGAATGATTTTTCAGGATCGAAACCAAAGAACTGTTTAACCAGTTTTATTTCGTCGGCACCCAGCGGCGAACCGTGTGAACCTGCAGTACCCGATTTATTTGGACTACCATAAGCGATCAATGAGCGAACACGGATCAGTGATGGCTTTTGTGTTTCGGATTTAGCGTTGATCAAAGCCAATTCTAAAGCATGGGTATCATTTACATCAGATACTTCCTGTACCTGCCAGCCGTATGCACGGAAACGGGCGCTTACATCTTCATTAAAAGCAATATCGGTACTGCCTTCAATAGAGATGTGGTTATCATCATACAGGTAAATTAAATTACCCAGTTGTAGATGACCGGCCAGTGATGCTGCTTCTGATGTTACACCTTCCATCATGTCGCCATCGCTGGTGATTGCGTAAATATTGTAGTTAAAAAGGTCGAAACCTGGTTTGTTGTAACGTGCTGCCAAATGTTTTTGCGCTATGGCGAAACCTACACCATTGGCAAAACCTTGACCCAGCGGACCGGTAGTAACATCCACACCAGGAGCCAAACCATATTCCGGGTGACCGGCAGTTTTGCTGTTCAGCTGGCGGAATTGTTTGATATCATCCAAACTCAAATCATATCCCGTTAAATACAAAAAGCTGTACTGTAATATACAGGCGTGACCTGCCGAAAGGATAAATCTGTCGCGGTTTGCCCAATCCGGGTTTTTAGGGTTATAGTTTAAAAATTTTGACCATAAAACGTGCCCCATTGGTGCAAGAGCCATCGCGGTTCCAGGGTGACCAGAGTTTGCTTTTTGTACTGCATCGGCAGATAATACCCGTACGGTATCTATCGCCAATTTTTCAATGTCTTTCGTATTTTCCATTGTTAATTCGGTGTGTATGATTTTATTTAGTTGGTGTTGCTTTTGTAATTCTGCTCTCGGCGTCAGAAAGCCATAACCGTGAGCCGCCTTTTATACCATCGGCATTGGTTACTATCTTCATATTTTTATCCAGCTTAAAAGTAAGCTTATCGGAGTTGCCGCCGCCTATATATAAAGTGTCGTAATTGAATACAGTTTTTAAAATCTCAAAAACTTTCTGCATCCGTTTGTTCCATCTTTCCTTGCCATATTTTTCCAATGCCTTCTCACCGATATACTCATCATAGTTTTTATCGGTTTTAACAGGCAATTGCGACAATTCCAGGTGGGGCAATAAATGACCATCCATTAGCAAAGCTGTACCAAAACCGGTACCCAGGGTTATTACCATTTCCAGGCCTTTGCCATCAACCACACCAAGGCCCTGCATATCCGCATCATTTACCACTTTGGCTGGCTTGCCTAATGCCTCGCCTAGTTTTGTACTCAGATCAAACCCGGTCCATAATTTGGTACCTAAGTTTGGCGCCGTTTTGATAACGCCGCCTTTTACATATCCCGGAAAACCTACCGATATATAATCATAGGAAGGAAAATTCTTCACCAGGGTCTTGATGGCTTTTATCAGATTTTCGGGACTTGCGGGCGCGGGTGTTACAATTTTATCATAGTCCATTTTCAATTCGCCCTTTTCGTTAAGGATGGTGGCTTTGATATGTGACCCACCGATATCGATGGAGAGGACTTTTACCTTGGTTGGCGTGTTCTTCATTCGTATAGATTTAGCTGTATTTAGGTGCGGCAGACTGTTAATTAAACCGGTTAAAAAAATCCCGCACGTAAATATCACATTTTTAATAATATCTGATTGTTAATTATTCAATTAAATTGGTGTAATTAATACAATAAGCACAGAGGTAAAGTTAGCGCAGCTTTTTTCTTTTCAAACCGAAATGTAAAGTATTTTACTCAATAATGGCAAAAACTGCCATAAATGTTATTTCTGTTAGAATTGATTGTTTTTATTACACTTTTTATAAACTTTTAAACAAGGAAGTTGTTTGACGGGGTTTTGGTTTTTAACCAGCCTTTGCTTATAACGTTTTTTTACTTGCGCTCGTTTGCAACGGGTGCTTAACTTGGGTTTGCGTTTAAAAACGCTATGGCGATTCTTTAAAAAAGAAAAGCGATCTATTATCATTTCACTTTTAATAGTTTTGTTGGCTTACCCACGCATTATTTATTGATTGTATGATGAAACGCTTTTTATATCTACTGCTCTTTTTACCGCTTTATACTTTTAGTCAGCCTCAATCCATCCGGCAGCAGGTTATTAAAATTGCCTCTGGTATTAAAGCGCAGGTAGGCGTTTCGGCCATGATTGTTGAAACCGGTGATACGGTGAATTATCGTGCGGGTGATAAATTCCCGATGCAAAGTGTTTATAAATTACCCATCGCGATTGCGGTATTACACCAGGTAGAATTGGGCCGGCTATCCCTTAACCAGCAGGTAAAGGTAAGTCCGACTGAAATTATCCCGGTAGGTGTTAGCCCTATTCGCGATCGTTATGCCCATGGTGTCACCCTTTCCATATTGGAGCTTTTGCGTTATAATGTTTCAGACAGTGATGGCAGCGCCTGTGATGTACTCATCAGGATTTTGGGTGGCTGTCAAAAGATAAATCAGTACATACATAGCGTCGGCATCCGGGATATAGCTATCAGCACCACCGAAATGGTACAGGTATCTGATGATTGGGTACAATACCGCAACTGGGTAAAACCCGAAGCGATGCTACTTTTATTAAAAAAGTTTTATGCCGGGCAGCTGCTTAATCGCTCGCATAATGAATTATTGCTGAACCTTATGATCAAATCCGGACCAGGTGCAAAACGATTAAAAGGCATGCTCCCGGCCCAGGCCGTTGTTGCCCATAAACCAGGTTCATCCGGTACCCATTACGGCCTTACCCGCACCACTAATGACGTTGGCATTATTACCCTGCCTAATAATAAGCACCTGTTGATAGCCGTATTTATTGCAGATACCTATGCAGATACTGAAGAACGGGAAGGCGTTATAGCCCAAATTGCTAAGGCCGCATGGGATAACTGGGGTAAGTAAAAACACATTTTTGGCGCAGAGCCTACTCACCCGGTCTATGCTTCGCCGGAGGTAAAAAAATAGATTTGTCATGCTGAACGTAGTGAAGCATCTATTATTGAACTTTTCAATTTGAAGAATAGATCCTTCGTTCCTCAGGATGACAAAAATAAAATAAAAACCCCTCTATGCGCTTCGCGCATAGAGGGGTGACGAGCGCAGCGATGTCGGGGTGAGTCAATTGCCGAGTGTTTATTTGCGCTTGTTGGCTTTACCCAGCTACACTTAATTCCTTACGTCTTGTCCAAAAGTAAATGGCGAAGCAAACAGATACAACGGCTAAAGCCGCTCCGAATTCATCGGCAAAATACTTGGTCTGCGCGTTAGCAACGGTTATCGGGGTAAAAAAACTTTGAACAAAAAGGTTATGGCTGGCATGCAGCATAACACCGGTCCACAAGCTACCTGATTTTAGTCTGAACCAGGTGCAAATGAAACTCATACTTACTATAGCTACCGTAAAACAAGTTAAGCTGTACCAGAAAGGTGTGCCCCCGTTATAGGTTCCCCATACAATTAAAGGATAGTGCCATACAGCCCAGATAATGCCGGTTATCAAAGAAGTAGCAGTGAAGCCGCTAATTTTACTAAGCCGGGGTACCAGGAAGCCCCGCCATCCTATCTCCTCGCCCAAGGCAGTAGACATGCTTGCAAAAAAGCCTATAACGCCATTAACCAGGAAAAACAAGGGAATAAAAACGCTATCAGGAAGATTACTCCAACCCAGCGATTGCTCGGCTTCTTTGATGAACTGTTTATTATAAAATCCGCCCCATCCCATCACCCAGATAATACCATAGCTGATCACCGCGTATATCAGCGGTATAAAATAAGCCCAAACCTGGTATTTCGGGTTACCCCATTGCCACCCTAAACCCTTAAAGTCGAGTTTGAGTATTTTACACGTTAGGTAAGTTGCCAGGGCCGGGCACCACATAATACCATATCCATATATACGGCCGCCAATCCGGCCCGTGCCCCCATGAAGGGTTAATATCCAAACGATAGTGCTGAAGAATAAAGTAAGTAAGAGATATACAGAAATCGATCTCTTAATTTCTGATTTTGTTTGACTTAATTCCATTTTCAAATATAATAAATATGCTAAGCAGAAATATTTCTGCTGCCAGCAGCAGTGTAATTGCCTCTCCATAAAAAAGCCCCCTTTCCATTGCAGGCGAAAAGAGGGCGACCCATCAAAAGATGGGGGTGAGCAGGTTAACCTAATCTTCTGTACTAGTTTTTACCTTCGTAATACTCAAAGGCATCAATAATATCGAGGTAAACACCATCAAAACCGGCATTGAGTATCTTTTTCAGATAAGAAGCATCGTTGCCGTAAATAATGTTTTGCCAGGTCTTATTCCAGTATTTTACTTTATAATTTCCTTTCCATTTAGGATTCTCCGCGTCCAGCCAAACAGGGTTACCTGGTTTCCAGGTATTTTGCCAGTAATAACGGTAATTCTCTGCTTCGCCGATTGACATGTAGGAAATAACGATACGCTTGCCACCGTTTGCTTTCTTTTTCAGGGCATTAACTTCGGCGCTGGTAAAGGCCACTTTCTCAAAATAGGCATCCATAATCAAAGCATCATAATTTGTAGCTGTAACTGCCTTAATAAAATCCGCTTTCGAAGTAAAATTATCGGCATTATTAATGAGGTACAAAAAGTTTTTGGCCTGGCTAATCGAGGTAATCACATTAGCATTCTCCTTATTGATCTTCGCGGGAAAGTCTGGGATGTTATTCAATTCTCTTTCATCTGCCGCGAATGAAATATAACCGTTATCGTCATTAACCTTATATGACCGGGTCATGTTTGATGGCGTTGAGCAATAATCGGTAACCAGGATCTTTTTTCCGTTATTTTTTGAAATATCCAGGAAGCTCCTTAATTCATCAGTAACTTTAGTAGTTGTTGCCTGGTCATCATTGTCATAACCATAGTACAGATCTTCCTGTCCGTTACCATCAATAGCGTTGAGGTAGGCGGTGCTAGGTGCACTTGTTTTCTCGCCATCAACCGTTACCAATGAAATACCGTTTTGCGGTATAACGGCAAATTTGGGATTCGCGCTTTTAGCATATTTACTTATCCCGATCACAAAATTGCGCATCTCCTGCTGGTAGTCGATGTTTACGCTTGCGTTGGTTTTGTTTTTTTCAATGGCGACTTCCTGGTTGTTTTTTTTGCAGGCACAAAGGATCACCACGAGCATCAATAGGGGTATTTTTCTCATGTTATGTAATTTTTTTGTTACATAACGCTAAGAAAGCATTTAAATTTCATTAAATCCTACTGTTACATGAAAAAAATTTCATGTAAAAAAATAATGCCGAAAGGCGGAACGCTTTCGGCATTATTTTTTTACATGTATTGTAGTTTCTATTATATCTTCATAATGCTGCGTGTCTCTTCCAGAAAACGCTCTATTTCTCCGCTCGATTTAAATGCGTGCAACAGGATAGTTCCCTGCTTTTCAGAATTTGGGAAGCGGTAATACATATGCACTTCTGTACCCGTATACACCATGTTGGTGCTTTTACGTATAGTTTGAAAACCGGCAAAATCACTAAATGAGATAGATTTGTTACCTAATCCGAGAGGGCCTGTCTTGATAATGGTTTGAGATCCTGTATCAAAAACTATTTTCACAAAAGCAGCCTGAAGAACCATCAGGCCTAAACCCAGGCATATCACCACTACCAGTATTTTTTGTGTGGAACTTACATCTTCTGCCCAATGAGCTACCCATGCATAAATACCAACAGCAAAAAATATAAGGCTAAAAATAACAATCGCTATTTTTTTGCTTTTTATGGTATAAGAACCTCCCGTGTTGTTATAATACTTATAGGATGTAATAGGCTGCGGTGCGCTACCAACTACGCTGCCATACTGATCTAAATAACCATGTATAACCGGCACTACCTGATCTACAAATGCCTGTGCATTAGCATCGGTATTTTTTCTATAGCCCGAAGATACAATGATTCCCCTGCCATATCTGTCTCTTTTTAAAAACATCCTGTAATTATAGCCTCCGTTCTGGGTAACTACATTAATGCCATGAAGATCGTTCATGGATACGGTTTTACCCGGGATAATCCCGAAGAACTTTCTTTGCATGGTACCCCTTGATCCGTCAAACTCCACATAAGTATTTCCATATCCCAGAAACAACAAGGGTATCACCACCAGGAAAATAAAAAAGGTGATTGAAACAGACGTTCCGCCCTGCGCAGATGTTAAATAAGTTACCATGATGCCCACAAAAACAAGGGCCACTAATATACCGAGCGGATAAGCTATACGGGAAGGATATACAACTACACGATTGGCATCAATAACCCAACGTGTTTTAGTAAGTGATTTAGGAGATGTCATAAGTTTAAGTTTTGTATTCACTTAAACATATTTGGGGCTTTTCGGTTTTGGCTTTTTCATATTCCCGCCTTATTTCAAATACTCCATTGATTCTCTCCGGCTTTTAAGGAATAGCTTTTACCCTTCCATATCAGTATACCTGATGTACCCGGTGGTAAGCTGATCCGGATGGCCCACTTATTTTTCTCCTGTTGATATTTTACCGACAGTTTCCCATTGGGGTGTGGAATTTCGCCACTTACATTTTTCAGATCGCCTAAATGGGGCTCAATCTTTACCATGGTAAAACCGGGAGAATAGCTATCTACCCCTAATATCGTCCTGTAAAATTCAATATTAGGACTGGCGCCCCAGGCATGGCAATCGGAACGGTTATGCTCCAGGTCGGATATTTCGGCCCAGGTGGTAAGGCCCATGTCAATATTCTTGCGCCATATATCCAGCCATTGCAGATAATCATTCCCAAACCCTCCTTTTATTAAAGCCTGGTGCAGGTAATATTTAAAATAGATGGTGCATTTGGTGATGGAAGTATCGGCGAGCATTTTTTGGCATACCGCAGTGGCATCGGTATTGGTCAACATCCCGGTTAATACTGCCAGCGTATTGGTGTGCTGCGAAAACAATTGTTTATCCTCCGTATCGGCGTACAACTGTCTGCCGGCATCCCAGTATTTATTCTGGATAGTTGCTTTTAACTGCGCGGCTTTAGCCTTGTACATTTCGGCAAAGGCGGACATACCCATTTTTGCTTCCATTTCGGCAGCCTGGTTGTAGGCCCACATCAGCTGCAGATCTAATACTGCCGAGTGGCCGTCTTTACTTTGCGGAGCTTCGCCAAAGTCCCAGCCTTTGTCATTCACCCAATCTACAAAGGTCCAATAGGGTGTATCTTTCAGCGAGCCATCGGTCTGCTGATATTTGCTAAAGAAGGCGAGTACAGCCCTGACTCCTTCCAATTTATTTTTTACAAAGGCACTGTCGGGCCGGTACATCCAGTAATCATGCAGCATACCGATGTACCATAACGAAAAGGTAGAAATAATCTGAGGCGAAAATGATGGATGACGGCTCAGCGTTAAACCCTCGGCAATGCGCGATTGATCCATTTGGTTGATGGCATTGCGAGCCAGGCGATCGTCGCCACTGTTATAATAGGATACCAGCGCTTGTATGCGGGTATCGCCAACGTATTGCAGCTGCTCGTAGTAGGGGCAATCGGTATAGGTTTCACCGGCGCACAGCCGGGCGGTGCGCCAGCCAATATCCAGTATCTTTTGTATTTCGGGTTTACCGGTTTCCAGTTTGGCGTTGAGCTGGAATGGATAGCCGGTGAAGGTGCCGTAAATATCGTCGATAACTAAAGGCTCGCTCCCGGTTTTAATCTGTAACTGGATATAACGATAGGTGCGCCAGGCCAGGGTTGTGAATATTTGCCCAACTGAACCGTCAGAAATAATACTATCGCGGCGACCCGCAAAAATTTTACCCTCCACCTCATTCCGGTTACCTTTAACAATCCCATGATTCAGACTATTGAACATCGATTCGGCATAGGTCAATTTGATAGCCGCATTTTTACCCTTGCTAAAGTTGAGTGTAAGAAAAGCATTGGTTAAATAAGTTTGATCGAGCAGGAAAGTAGCCGTAGTATTGGCGGGTATGGTGAATGCTGTTTTTACTGAGGGGAAAGATTTAGGAACGCTTACCCCCTCCGCTTTGCGAAGCACGGGGATACGTTGATATTTCAATTCCATTTGCGGTAGTGAGGAGGGCACCAGCATCCAGCCAAAGGCATTCACGGTACCTTTGGGGTTACCATAGTCTATCCTGATGGCATTTTTCCAGGAGCTGTCGTCAAAGTCAGTGGCATTCCAATTTTTGATGGTGGCGCTCATATCAACCAGTTCACCCGGACCAGCAACATAATAGGGATGATAACCAATGCCGGTAAGTGGGCGATAAGCTTTATCGCGGATGCATTTCCAGGTTTTATCGGTGTTCACTATTTCTTCGGCAGTGGTATTGCCTTGCATAATGAAGCCTGTGCGGATAGAGATCTGCGCTTCGGGCCGGTAATCGCCCTCGTTCCAAACCAGTGCGGCTATGGTGTTGTTGCCGGCTTTTAAATAAGGAGCCAGATCAACGGTTTCATAATTCCAGTAATAGGTATCACCACGGGCTGGGCCCAGAGATACCAGGGTTTGGTTTACATACAGTTTATACCGGTTATCGGCCGATACATGTATAATGAACGACGCGGGTTTAGCGCTCAGGCTGACATTTTTCCGGAAATGATAAACGCCATAGTCCTTTGCAGGCTCATCGGGAGCGGTTATCCACACGGCTTTCCAATGACCGCGTAATAATGATGGAGAAACGGTTTGCGAATGGGCGGCTGCCGTGATCAATAAGCAGCAGAGCAACAGGATGTGCTTAAAAAACTTTTTCGTCATCAGGCTTAATTTATGGTAATTACAGCCCAGGTTAGGCCGTTGGCATATAATTTATAATTATAGCTAAATTAATTAATTGATGTAGTCTATATCTTATCTGCAAAATCGGAATATCCGGCACTCTGACGTTATTTTTTTGCCTTATGGAGTTCAGATCTCAGGCCGGTATTGATAAGCCAGCCCCGGGTTATGTGCCCTGTTTTATCGGTTTCAAATTCAATTTGCCTGTCGGTACCATCACCATAAAAAAACTTGGTATTTGACTCGGGTTTCAGTTCCACATCGGCTGTACCAATTTGGTGCCGATATAATTTCCCATCTTTTTCAATGATGCTTAGATGTAAAGTAAGGCCCTGGTTAACACGGGAGTAATTACCTATATACTTGCTGAGCAGCTTTGCATCAGTAACTATTTCTTTATGAACATAAGGTGGGGTTACCTGCGTGTCAAACAAGATCCCGGTAATGCCGTAGGCTATATTGGCAACGTTGGATTCGTTATTGGATAAAATAATGATGGTAACATCCTTTGCCGGGTAGCGTGTTAAAATAGTGCTGTAACCTGTCCAGTTGCCTTCATGACTAATATAATTCCCAAACTGATCTGTGCCGACTCCTACACCGTAACCGTAGTATTTTTTAGTTAATGTATCCATTACCGATTGTGCCGAAAGCATGGTATTTTGCGTAACCGCATTCAATAAACTATGATTTTTTAGCGCCTGATCCCACTTTAACAAATCGCTGGTTGTTGAATTGATAGTGCCATCACCCACAATCCCGTCAAGGTAAAAAACAGCGTCGTCCTTTTTTACACTGTCAGGCAGTATATATCTTTTCAAACTGTCTGCAAAAACAAACCCATAGGCATAATCGGGAATAACATCCTTTGTGGAACGCCGGGTATTATAAACCTGTGAATGATCCATCCCCAGAGGCACAAAAATATTTTTATGCATAAAATACTGATAAGTTAACCCGGATACTTTTTCGATAATACTGGCCAGAAGGGCATAACCGGTATTGGAATACTCAAACTTTTTGCCCGGAGCAAAATTTGCAGGGACTCTTTTCAAAGCCATAAAATTGATCATGTCATCATTAAAAGCAATCCTTTTATGATCCCACTGCTGTTCCATCACGGTCATATAATCGGGCAAACCCGATGTATGCGTAAGCAGGTTTTGTATGGTTACACCTTTATAGGGAAGTTGAGGAAAATATCTCCGTAGTGTATCTGCCAACCGGAGTTTCCCATTTTCCCAAAGCATCAAAATCCCCATAGCTGTGAATTGTTTGGAAACAGAGGCCAATTCAAATACCGAGTTGGTATCCAATAACTGCTTTGTATCATAGTTACGATACCCAAATGCCTTTTGGTAAATCACCTTACCGGCCCTTGCCACCAACACATTTCCATTGAAACCATTTACGTTAACCTGGGCCTGCATAAAATTATCAATAGAGGCCGGATAATTTTGCTGAGCCAGCGCAGTAGTAAATGGCAATAAAAAGAGCAATACAAATATGTTTTTCATGGCCTTTAAATTTAATAATTACCGCTGTTAATAAAAAGAAAGTCTACCGTCATAAATACCTATAAAACAGCACAAAGATCATCTTTAAACCTGCGTAAAATTTTTTTTTATGTGTTTGCCTTGCATAAATCATCTATCTTTAACTTTTGCCAAACCTCTACCTATGGAAATTGTAACCGTACTTTTGTTGCTGTTGATTGTTTATTTAGTGGTAAATAACAAAACCAGTATTAACCATAAAATCACCGATCTGGAACTTAAAATACTGGAATTAAAAGTGGTGATTGAGCGTTTACGGGCTTCCCGGTTTACCGACGAAGAAGTTAAAAAAGCGGAAGAGCCCAAACCTATCATCAGCGAAACGCCACCAGTTATTAAAGTTGATGAACCGGTAAATATCCCCCAACCCGAGCCTGTTGTTCCACCAGAACCACAGCCCGAATCTGAACCGGCATTTATTAAACCCGACTATATTGAGCGGCAGCCTGAAGTTATATCAGATAGTTTATCCGCCATCCGCAGGCCGGTTAAAACCGGAAACTTTACTCCGCCAAAACCAAAAGAACCAAAACCATCTTTTTTTGAAAGCCATCCCGATCTGGAAAAATTCATCGGTGAAAACCTCATCAACAAAATTGGTATAGCCATACTGGTTTTAGCTATCGGCTTTTTTGTAAAATACGCTATTGATAATGATTGGGTTGGCCCAATTGGCCGTGTGGGTATTGGTGTGGTATGCGGAGCCATTTTAATTGGGATTGCCCATCGCCTGCGTAATAGTTATAAGGCCTTTAGCTCGGTATTGGTAGGTGGTGGTTTGGCCGTATTTTATTTCACCATAACACTGGCCTTTCACCAGTTTAATCTGTTCAGTCAAACGGTAGCATTCATTATATTGATCGTCATCACCATTTTCGCGGTGGTGCTCTCGCTGCTGTACGACAAGCAGGAGCTGGCCGTGATTACCCTGGTGGGCGGCTTTGCCAGTCCGTTTATGGTGAGTACCGGGCACGCCAATTACGATGCCTTATTTATATACCTGCTGATACTCAACACCGGCTTGCTGATCATCTCCTATTTTAAAGCCTGGCGGGTGCTCAACATCATCAGCTTTGTGTTTACGGTAATTGTATTGGCATCCGTTTTATACACCCTTAGTGCGCCAAGCTACCATATTGGCTTTATATACGCCAGCATTTTTTATGTGCTGTACTTTATCATCAATGTGGCGCATAACGTTAAGGAAAATAAAAAATTCATCGCCTCTGATTTTACCATCCTGCTCAGCAACACCGCGCTTTATTTTGCGGCCGGCCTGTACCTGCTTACCATGATGAAAGAAGAGCAGTTCCGGGGCTTGTTTTGTATAAGCCTGGGCGTGGTGAACCTGGTATTATCCTACGTGCTGTTCCGCAACCGTAAGGTTGATACCAACATATTGTACCTGCTCATCGGCATCACGCTTACCTTTATTTCGCTGGCGGCGCCGATACAACTGCATGGTCATAGCATTACTATTTTCTGGGCATCTGAAACCGTGCTGCTTTACTGGCTGTATCAGCGCTCATCCATCCAGTTAATGAAGCTTACCTCCTTATTGCTTTGGGTGGCTATGTTGCTGAGCCTGCTGATGGACTGGTTCCAGATATACGTAGATAATAATTTAAGCCTTACCATTATTGCCAATAAGGGCTTTATCACCACCCTGGTTGCGGCCATCAGTTCATACCTGTTATCGGCATTGGTGGGTAAAGAAGAGCCCGCCACTGCAAAAGGCCTGGCTGTAAACCGTCATGTTTTCGGTGTCACAGCTTTAGTACTTTTATTTTTAAGCGGCCTATTCGAGGTGAATCATCAGTTTGTTTATCATTTTCCCTATACCTCGCTTAACGTATTATACATGATGCTGTATACACCTGCGTTTGTATATATATATTACCTGGTATCGTTAAAAGTTAAAGCGCTCAACTTTAATGAAAAATTAAGGCTGGCCATACTCATGATATGTGTTACGGTTTACCTGGCTTTAACTCCCGAGTTTTTTGACCTGCAACGCCGTGTACTAGAGCAGCACAGAGTACCCGCCGGTCATTTTGCAGCGCATTGGATAGCGGCCATTTTTGTTGCTTTGTTGTTTTACCGTATCATTCGCCTGAGCCAGAAAACCCTGGATGCCGGCATGAAGGTAATGTTCACCTGGCTTATCAGCGCGGCAGTAGTATTGTTTTTAAGTTTAGAAATAAGCCTGTTGAGCAACTTCCTATTTTATGGTAATACGCATTCTATCGACCGTATCGAAACGGTTTATATCAAAACCGGTCTGCCCATTTTATGGGGACTGTTATCCTTCGCACTCATGTGGCTGGGGATGCGCCATAAATTAAGGGTAATGCGCATTGTATCATTAAGCCTGTTTTCATTAACGCTGCTTAAATTATTTTTGTTCGATATCAACAACATACCGGTGGCGGGTAAAATAGCGGCGTTCTTTTGTCTGGGTATTATACTGCTGATGATATCGTTTATGTACCAAAAGGTTAAAAAAATTATTGTTGATGATGAAGCTAAACCCAAGGATGAATAAAATATTAACCCTCACGGCGCTATTTTGCGGACTGATGCTATCGGCATCCGCACAGCAAAATTTTAAATACCAGGCCGCGTTGCCTAAGGTAGATAGTACCGGTTTTTACCGCATCAGCCTGCAGCCTGCTTTTGTGGCTAAAGCCAAGGCCGATTTGTCTGACATCCGTATAGTTGATGCGAAAGGGAATTTTATACCTTATATACAAGCCGGCAGCCTGCCGCAAAAAGATCAGAAAAGTTTTGTGGTTTTTAACCAGGTTGATGCCAGGTTGAGTACCGATACCGGCACCACTTTTATTGTAGAAAACAAAACCGGCCTCGCGCTCGACCGTCTGTGGATAAAGCTGCAAAACACGGCCGTGCAGCGCAAAGTAAATTTAGTAGGCAGCGACGATCTGAAACAATGGTTCGCTATTCAGGAGGATATTCCCTTACAGGAAGCCGTAGTAAATAGCGAGGGCACCTACATGCAGTCGCTCTCGTTCCCGGCAAGTAATTACCGGTATTTGAAATTGCTGGTGAATGATAAAAACAAAACGCCTATCAAGTTTTTGCAGGCTGGTGTATATACCGAATATGCGGCTACTTTAAGCTATGCCCTCATTTCGCCCGGTCAGTTAACCCGTGCCGATAGTAATAAAACAACTTACATCACCTTAAAACTGAATGATAATTACCAGGTAAACAAACTTCATTTAAACATTACCGCACCAAAATATTTTAAACGCGATGTATCGGTTTATCAAATTACAGGGCACGACAAGCAACTGCTTGGCGAAGCAGAACTCAATTCTACCAAAGCCACCGATCTGCTGATAGCCGCTAAAACCAATCAGCTCATCATACAAATAAACAATGGTGATAATTTACCTTTAACTGTTACCAGTATAGATGCTTACCAATCGGCTGAGTCGCTGATCAGTTATCTGGATGGTAAACAAACTTACCGTTTGCTCACCGGTGAGCAAACCGTACAAGCACCGGAATACGACCTCAAGTTTTTTGCTGATAGCATTAGGGATAATACGCCGCGAATCAATCATGAAGCGGTTAGCCCCAATACCGCCTATCAAGCCAAACAACCGGCCAAAGCGGGTCGCGATTATACGGCGTTGATATGGATAGCTATTGTGATAGCCGCCGGGCTATTGCTATTCCTGACTTTGAAGATGACTAAAGAGGTGAAGAAAAAAGCGGAGGAATAGTCTGGTAGTTTGAAGACGACAGGTGCCCTCTCAGCCCTTAATACTCAAAATATCATGCACGGCGTATTCCGCTTTTTCATACTGGAAGTTAAAGCCGGAATCAAGCAGGCGTTTGGGTTTTACCCATCGGCTTTTTAGTATCAGCTCGGGCTCGGTGCCTATGACCAGAGCTCCGATGTCCAGCAGCCATTCGGGTGCCGGCAGACCAAACGGCATTCCATAAGTTTTGCGGATGGTGTGCATCATATCGGCATTTTTTATGGCATTGGGTGCTGTGCAGTTAACCACACCCTGTATTTCGGGATGATCAAGCAGCCATTGTGTGCTCCGGGCAACATCCTGTTCGTGCACCCAGGCTATATATTGTTCACCCGTACCCTGTTTGCCGCCCAAGCCCATTCTTACCAGGTTCAATAAACGCGGAAAAACGCTATCACTGCGGCCCAATACAATACCCATGCGTAAGGCTATTTTACGGGTATGCGGTGTCTCACTTTTCAGAAAAACCTCCTCCCATATTTTACATACATCGATAGAAAAGCCATAACCAATTTCGCCGGTTTCCTCATCCTGCGGATGGTCTTCTGCATGGCGATATATGGTAGCAGAAGTTACATTGATCCACAACTTTGGCGGATTGCTCATTTTATGTATAGCGTGCCCAAGCAATTCTGTAGGCAAAACACGTGAAGTAATGATCTCGGATTTATTTTTTTCGGTATACCGGCAGTTCACGTTTTTACCGCAAAGATTTATCAGCATATCGGCACCAGAAAGCTGTACAGTCCAACCGTTTTCGGCCTTGCCATCCCAAACTACCGTGCGTATGTTATCAACTGTTTTAGCCTGTTTGCGAGCCAGTATGATCACCTCGTCTGCCTTGTCTTTATAATAGTTTGCCAATACAGTACCCAAGTAGCCGTTGCCTCCGGCGAGCACAATTTTTTTGTAGGTTTTCATTAGTTCAGGTTTAAAATCAGTGTCAGTAAAATAATACGGTACGCAACCCAGGTAATGGTCAATGTCCACCCCAGGTTTAATAGCTTAGTTCTGCGGATGTGTTCCAGAAACATTAATCCGGCCACTCCCATAAAATACAAGGCGTACACTTCAGACCCGAATTGAAGCCAATGGTTTATTGCCATTGGAATTAAAAGCAGCAAACTGCCTGCCAAAGAAATAGTCATCATATTGCCCAGGTAAGTCCAGGTTTGTCTCCTGTCCCAAAAACTCATTACCGTTCCCTGAACAATGATCTGTCCGCCGCATATCATATACTCCCGGTAAGCATTACCCAGGGGCACTGTTGGGCTCAATAAATGTGCGTAAGCCGTAAGCGTATACCCTACTATAAACCAGGTAAACAACAAATAAGCGATACGATAATGCAATTTAAACGTAGGCTGATAAGCAAAGCCATCGCCATTTTTAGTGGGTGGGATAATAACCCGCCTGTTGTATGATATAAAAGCGTAAAACTTGCTCATCAGCCATACAAATGGCCTAAACGTAAACAACGGTGCAAATACCGGCCAGGCGTGACCAATTATTTTAAACAGGCTCTGAATACCATAAGTTACATCACCGGTTTTGAGGTTAATGAGGGCAATTTCGTTAACGGCCCGCTGGCGATCGTACACCGGGCAGCTACTTTCGTGCACCTGCTGATAAGCCTGCCGACCATTGCCAGCCAACATACCGGTTTTAACAAAAGCTTTGGTATATACATTACACATGGGGCATTCTGCATCAAAAAGTACCATATGATCTTTTAGCGTTTTCATACTGCTATAATTTTATGTTCTGATGATTCAACAACACAAAATTACTATTTATTTTGAATTTTCAATAATTATTGAAAATATAATTAAAATAATCAATACTCCAATCTTTATTCTTTTGTCACGCGGTATCATCATTGGTTATATCTTATTAAGGCTCTTCGTTTGTTGTCAGGAAAACGCGGGGTGGAGGTGCTTAATTAATGAATTATTGATTTAGTGAATTAGTGATTGGAAATAACTTTTTTCCTTTTCCCGTCAGCAGATAAGCCTTATTAATTATTGAATTAGTGAGTTGGGTTTTGCTTTTGTCTTGATTTTTAATTCTAAATAAGGGCGTTGCCTCCGGCCCGCGCTATCCGCTCATACGCCACAAGGCATTAGCCACGGGCCGGTATCCGCTGCTATCGCTAACGCAGGGACCAATTATTGAATTAGTGATTTAGTGAATTATTGAATTTTCTCCCCGTCAGCAGATAAGCTTCCGGCGAAAGCGGGCAGAACAATGCTAGCCATGTGCGGTTGCGGGGCATAGCAAGTTTTTGCTGAAGCGGAAGGATGTGAGCGAACAAAGTAGCGCAAAATAATTGTAGCCCTGGTTCTGACTGATTTGCAGGGCAAAGGCTATGAGCGCAAAGAAGCATTTCTGCTGACAGCCTTTTTGGTTACTTTTGTGGCGACAAAAGTAACTGGCCCTCCCGCGGCCAAGAGCGGGTATACGCCATACCTACTGAAAAATAGATCCTTCGCTCCGCTCAGGATGACAAATCTAAACTTCGCACTTACCGTGTTTTTATTCTCCTCCTCTTGCAATTCCAAACTATCTTATTAACTTTGAAAATCAAAGCACTTTTAATGGAAGAAAAAGACATTCACGCCGAGCTCAGTTCCATCCGCGACCTGATGGAACGTTCGGCCAAGTTCATCTCGCTTAGTGGCCTGTCGGGCGTTATGGCCGGTATTTATGCGCTCATCGGGGCGGGTATTGGCTATACCCTGCTTAAATCCGGCAATTACGAACGTCACAATATCATATCCATTGCCGAATTATTCGCTGTAGCCTTCGCTGTTTTGACCCTTTCCATTGGTACAGGTATTTGGCTATCCTACAGAAAAGCGCAGAAAAACAATCAGCCTTTTTGGAGCACGGGCAGCAAAAGATTGCTGATCAATATGGCTATTCCGTTGGTAAGTGGTGGCTTGTTTACATTCATCCTTATTTACCATGCCCATTATGGTATTGTTGCACCAGCTACACTGATATTTTATGGGCTGGCATTGGTTGCAGGCAGTCATTATACCTATTCGGGCGTAAAGAGTTTGGGGATAATTGAGATTTTATTAGGTTTGCTTGCCGCGCTGATACCGGGATATGGCCTGCTGCTCTGGACCATCGGTTTTGGCGTGCTGCATATTATATACGGTGCGGTGATGCACTTTAAATACGATTCGTGAAAATATCGTTAGACCAGTTTGATAAAGCATTTGAAAACCGCATACGCCTGCAGATCATGAGCGTATTGGTTGCCAATGAAAGCTACGATTTTAACTCGCTTAAAGAGTTATTAGAGCTTACCGATGGCAACCTGGCCTCGCACCTGAAAGCATTGGAAAAGGAGGCCTATATGGAGGTACAAAAAAGCTTTATCGGCCGTAAACCCAATACCCGGTATTCCGTGACCGAAAAAGGCCGTGCTGCCTTCAAAAAACATTTGCAGGCGCTGGAAAACCTCATCCGGCAGCAGAAGAACTAAACAAACCGGAGTACCAAAAGCTATCAGGAGGCTCCGATGGAGCCAAAAACCTAATTTATTTGATACTATAAACAGGAGACTCCGCCGGAGTCCAGAACTCCAAAAGATGATGGTTCCAGAGGAACAACCTGTTTATAGTATAAGCAACTATTTTAACGGCTCCATCGGAGCCCCCCTGCCTTAAAAAGCAATTGTCCGGGAAGCGGCCCATTTTGCATTTTAAAAAACATTTCCCATCTTTGCGATCAATTCTCACTATTAATTACTTAATACCGGGAATCATGCAAGAAAGTATCTCCAACATATCCCATTAGTCGGCTGCCTGCACCAGGCGGACAATCATTGCTATTTCATTTTACTGAAACCCGTTTGCTGATGATCTTTTGATCAGCTTCAAATTTTGTTTGTCCGGATTCTTCGTGTTCCAGGTTTTACGCCGCGCTTTTCAAAATGGGTATATCCACACCGTGGACGAAATTTAAAAATCACCAATAAAATTGAAAACGTTAAAACGTAAAGTCCGATGGACATACATGATTGGCCGTACATTAAAAAATCGGCCAGAAGAAAGAAGCGGCTTGTTAAAAAAGATTTTGATAAGCAGCTGATAAGGCTGGATAAACTACGCGATAGTTTGTGGGAGAAACGTCGCACGTTGCCAATGGTTCCGCTCGAAAACCCATACCAAAAGGGATGGAAGCGCTTTTTTATATTGCGCGATGATATACAGCGAGGCCCGAAAGCTGAGTTTTACCAAAACTTGCTCAACAAAATAAATACCTGCTATTATCATCACGACCGCTCTTTTAAACAAAGAAAAAGAAGGCGAAAACGCTATACGTTCCTGGAAAAACCACAGGAGTTGCGAGCTATTAACAGTTATGACTGGCTTCATAATAAGCGAGAGCTTACAGAAGCTGAAAAGGCGCTTTTTAGCCCTAGAGAAGTGTTGTCGCGCTATTCCAACCGGCTGATGATTGAATATGTATTTATTGAACCCTGGCGATTTGTGTTGACGATAAAACCTCATATCATCCATGAGAAAAAACAACACGATGAATTGCTCGAAAAAGAGATCAATGAAATCGCAAGTCATATCAGGCGCAATCATCTATGGCCACGCATTGATAAAATAAAAAATGTGAATCATAGATATTGGAAAGTTGATGCTTTTGAAAAGCTCCAATACATTAACCCATTAAAAAACAAACCCAAGTACGCTTCAACAGAAGCCTACCTGGATTATTAAAATAAACCCACTATGGGCAATTTAAAAACAAAAGAACTAACCAACATAGGCTACAGTACCGATAAGCAAAAAAGCATGGCCATCAATACTATAGCCAAACATTTTAAACACCGGAACACTAACTATATCATTACGCTATTAACCGATATCCGGAACCGGCCTGAAGCTTATATTCATGATCCTGCTACACAAAAAATAGCTGGGTTGTTTATGGATGATGCTACGAAGCAAACCGTTAATTCATTTGAGCTGACACAACAATCCTTGCCATTTAAAATTTATGGCGAGGATAATATCGAGGCATCGGCTATAAAACAAATGGAGTTGGCTTTATCCTTACCGGTAAGTGTACAGGGGGCATTGATGCCCGATGCGCACAGCGGTTATGGCCTACCTATTGGTGGTGTGCTGGCTACTCGCAACGCGGTGATCCCCTATGGCGTGGGCATGGATATTGGCTGCCGCATGGCGCTGACTATTATTGATGCAGATGAAAAATTTATCGACCGGTATAGCCACCAGATCAAACAGGCCATCAATATCCATACCCATTTTGGAATGGAAGGCGGCCTGGAGATGCCACAGGATCATGAAGTACTTGATGATCCTGCATTCAGGGAAACACCGCTATTGAAAAAGCTGCATGGCAAGGCTGTGAAACAGCTGGGATCTTCGGGTGGCGGCAACCACTTTGTGGATATCGGGGTGATCAGTCTGACGGATAACAATGTGGTGGGCCTACCTGCCAATACGTATATGGCCCTGCTTAGTCATTCGGGTAGCCGTGGACTGGGAGCCAATATTGCCCGCCACTATACGCAGATCGCTATGAATAACTGTAAACTGCCACGTGAAGCACAACCGCTGGCCTGGCTCGATCTGAATAGCGAAGCCGGACAGGAGTATTGGCTAAGTATGACCCTCGCCGGCGATTACGCCCGGGCCTGTCACGACCGTATCCACAGCAATTTATTGCGGGCACTGGGTTTAAAGGCATTGTATAAAGTAGAGAACCATCACAATTTTGCCTGGAAGGATAAGCTTGCCGATGGTACAGAAGCGATCATCCACCGTAAAGGCGCCACACCGGCTCATGATGGCGAATTGGGCATTATCCCCGGCAGCATGACCGCTCCAGCTTATTTGGTGACGGGCAAGGGCAAACCCGAAGCCTTATACTCCGCGGCACATGGCGCGGGCCGGGCTATGAGCAGGCAACAAGCCAGGGAAAGCAATACCAACTCGGCACTTAAAAAAATGCTAACACAGGCAGATGTCACGCTCATTGGAGGCAGTCTGGAAGAAAACCCATTGGCCTATAAGGATATCGATATGGTAATGCAGGCACAAACAGAATTAATAACAGTACAGGGTGTGTTTTCGCCCAGCATTGTACGCATGAATAACGAGTAAAATGGAAAAAGTGATTATACAAATAACAGCGGGTAAAGGCCCGCTGGAATGTTGCCGGGTAGTATACAAAATATTGGAACTAATGTTAAAACAAGCCGCGCAATTAGGGGTGGAATTAACTATAGTTGAACAAAAATCAGCAGGTACAAACGGCACCTTATTATCGGCCACTTTGCTTGCGCAAGGTAATAAGCTGGATGCCTTTATAGCAGAATGGCAGGGCACCATACAATGGATAGCGCAAAGCCCTTATCGCAAATTTCACAAACGCAAAAACTGGTTTGTGGGCGTTGGGATTTTTAATGTGGACGAACATTCGTCTTTTGATAGTAAAGACGTAAAACTGGAAACTACCCGGGCATCTGGCCCAGGTGGTCAAAATGTGAACAAGGTGGAAACAGCCGTACGCGGCACACACATCCCTACCGGTATACAGGTAATGACTATGGACAGCCGTTCGCAATTACAAAACAAAAAGCTTTGTTTAAGCAGGTTGGAAGCCAAGGTAATGGCAATTCAGGTTGAAAAGAAGATTGCACAGCATGAAAGCCAGTGGATGGCCCATCATTCACTGGAGCGGGGTAATGCGGTAAAAGTAATTGAGCAAAAATTATAAAACTTACTTTCCGCTCACCTCTTTCAGCATAAAGTCTAAAGCCGCTTTATCAGGCAAAGTAGTCGCCGCTGGCTTTTCGCTTAATACCATGATCTGGTTATCACTTCTATTATACGCAGGCCACACGGGCAATCCTTTACCATTGGGGTTGCCTGTTTTGGCAAAATTCACCCAGTAAGTTGATATCATGGTGGCCAGCTGATGATCAATCGGCTGCCATGGACGATTTAAAAACCGGAGGTTATCATAAGCATAGGCTACTTCGCCGGAATGAAAGGCACCATATTTTACAAAATCGGCCGTGGCTGGCAAACGGCGGGTAAAGCGATAAACGTAAACTTTGGCGTGGCCTTTTTCGCTTTGCGTATTCGCCCAGGTATAATTTTGAGTGCCGAATAATTTGTCGCGGTTTATCCTGATCTGCGCGGTTGCAGCATCGGCATCGGTATTTGCAGGGTAAAGCTGTATAAAAGCATTGGACCTGATTCCGTATTGTTCCAATACTTCGGCCCTGTAATCTGTGGCGTTTTTCAATTTTCCTATAAATGCGTCGTCCTCGTTCCAACCGGTAAGCAGCGGCACATCGTTCTGTTTACTTTCGGCAAAAATCTGTGCTATACTTTGAGGCAATACATAACCATCTACAATGGGATGATTTTGCTGGCCTTTACCAACCAGTTCAGCGGCTGGTTTTGCCCTTAATTCGGCAATGGAATTAGCACCCAGCGCCTGCGCTGTTTTTACGCCATTGGCTTCAGCCCCGGCCAGTTCAGACGCTCCCTGACCAATAAAACCGGCGCCACTTTCGGCAATAGCCCTTTGAAACAGACCTTTTCCCAACGGCGAAGCTACCAGGCAATTGACACTTATAGAACCCGCAGATTGCCCCGCTATAGTTACATTATCGGGGTCGCCGCCAAAAGCTTTGATATTCTGTTTGATCCATTTTAAGGCGGCCAGCTGATCCATCAAGCCATAATTTCCCGAAGCATTATGACCCGACTCTTTACTCAATTCCGGATGAGCCAGGAAACCAAATATCCCAACCCGGTAGTTGATCACCACAAATACTACCCCCTTTTTCGCGGTGGCCTCGCCATCATAAATGGGCACGGCCGCACCTCCTGTAGAAAAGCCGCCACCATAGATATAAACCAAAACCGGTCGTTTTTCTGCGGATGACCGGGCTCCTGTCCATACGTTCAGATACAAGCAATCCTCGCTGATGGGTTCATCGGGGATCAGGAATTCCTTAGTATAAACACCAAACTCATGGGGCTTTGGCTGCATGGGGCTGGCAGAAAAAGCGGTGCATTGTTTTACACCTTTCCATGGGCTTACCGGTTGCGGCGCTTTCCAACGCAGATCACCAATTGGCGGCGCAGCAAAGGGTATCCCTTTAAATACATGCACATCTCCTGCAACATTGGTACTGCCCGAAACGAGCCCTGCATCGGTTTTAACTATGGTCATATCGGCTTTTTGAGCCTGGGCCAAAGTGCAGTACAACAACATTACAGATAATAACAAGCAGTTTTTCATGATTCTATTTTAAGGTTTACCATCAGCTAATTTATGGTTTTACCCTGGTCTTTTTATATTTAACAGAACGGGCATCATCACATTCGTTTTATCATCCTGTCGCAAAACGCCCTGTAAAATGTCAGTTTTGCCCATTTTACAATTGCTGTTTAGCCAGTACTTTTATTCATCCAATCACCCAAACAAACCGTTATGAAAATAGTAAGAGTACAATACACCACTACGCCAGAATTTGCCCCCCTCAACCAGGCTAATATTGCTGGTATTGTAAAAGAATTAAAAGAACTTAACCATCCGGGAATTAAATATGGCTGCTGGTTACTACCCGACGGAAAAACATTCATGCATTTTGATCAATTGGAAAATGAAGCAGCCCATGAGCTACTGACATCTTTAGCATCGTTCAAAAAATTTGATGCCGACCTTTGGGCCAGCGGCCTTGAAATTGAACCCGTGCTCGAACTACTTTCCCCGGTTGCATCTACTGAAGAATTTTGGGGGTAAAAAAATTTTGGTCTATTCAATGCAAGTGTTCGCAAAATCACGGTTTGGCTAAAGCCAGCAAATGTTTTCATCATCCGTCCCATAAATGGGACGGCAATGAACAAAAACAAACTTATTCCCCTTTCATTGCCGTTGGTTTTAACCAACGGTTTTCAAATGAGCAACTATTGGCTTTAGCCCAAAACCTATCAGTACAGTTAACCTACCACTTATAACTTACGGTTTTACTCCAGCCTTTTTATACTTAGCGGTACGGGCATCATTAATAACACCTTTCCAGTTTAAACCAAAACCAAAATCATAGGTATTGCCCTGCTCGTCCACATAGCATTTCATATCGTGGGGTACATCCTCAAACTGTTTTTCAACCGTGTGCATATCAGCAGGCATTTGCAGCGGCAACAATGCCGATGGCTCATTGTTGCCCGTTAAAATATCCAATGTAGCTTGTCCCTGTACACCAAAATCAACCACAATGGCATTGGCATTCTTCTCAAACTCCGAAAACACCATTGGGTTGGCCATATTTACCGAAACAATAACCGGCTTGCCTTTCATTTTGGCATAGGTGTCGTTCACCATAGCCAAATCAGTTACATTGATAGCCGTTGCCGATTTATCTTTGTAAGTACGGTTGGTGAATTTTTCCAGCGGATCGCCGCCGGCTATACTGGTAGCACGGGCATCGGTTGCGGTATATTTTTGGTATTGCAAACTTACTGGCACATAACCGTTGCCGCCATTTTTGGCATCGTCACTATTATAACCACCGCCGCTGTTCGGACTGTTGATAAACACCAGGGCGTAATCAGCTTCATCAGGGTTTTCGGTCACTTTAAAATATTTCTTTACCGTTTCTATATTCACCGGGTATTCCAGCTTTTCGGGAGTTTGCATACCCAGGAAGTTTTTGCCCGCCGGGGTAAATTGTTTAGGCACATATACCGTTTTGTTTTTAGTTAGCGGCAGCACATTACCCTTGTTCTTCAACATCACAATGGACTTCAATTGCGCCTGGTAACCGGCATTCATAAAATCGGGATTGCCCACAATACTTTTTGACGTCTGTGGATCGAGGTATGGATTTTCAAACAAACCCGTCCTGAACAGGTTACGCAGCAACCGCACTGCCGACTGCTCAAACCTTGCCCGCATAAACGCTTCGCCATGTTCTTTTACCCCCATCTGGTAGGCGGCCACCACAGGAGCCACTTCATTATTACCACCAAACTGGTCGACACCAGCCATCAGTATTTTATAGTGACGCTGTGCTACCGAAAGCCCTTCTACACCCCATGATTTGCCCGACAAAAACTGATCGACCGCGGTCTCATCACCCGTAACCAGCCAGTCGGTACATACCACGCCATCAAAATGATATTTCTTCCGGAGCAGGTCGTTAATGATATAGGAATTATAGTTGTTGGCTACGTTTTCTTTGTTTTTGGTATCCTGGTTAAAAGATATAGTATAATAAGGCATTACCGACGCAGCCATTCCCGTTTTGCCTTTCAGCTTAAAAGCACCTTCGGTAAAGGGGATCAAATGTTGTTTGAAATTATTGCCGGGGTAAACGGCATATTTGCCATAACCATAATGCGCGTCGCGGCCGCCTTCCCCGGCACCACCGCCTGGCCAGTGTTTTACCATGGCGTTCACGCTGCCGTATCCCCAGCCTCCGTTAATCTCCTTATCGCCAACAGAAGTTTGAAAACCATCGATATACCCCCGCGCCATATCGGCCGAGAGTTGCGGATCTTCACCAAAAGTACCACTAACCCGCCACCAGCGCGGATCGGTAGCGATATCTACTTGCGGCGAAAGCGCCGTAGCGATACCCAGGGCCCGGTATTCCAATGCGGCGATATGACCAAAATCTTCCACCACCTTAGGATCAAACGTAGCGGCAAAACCCAACGAACCTGGCCACATCGAGATCGATCCCCCGGCACCCGCATTAAACTCGGCAGTTGCTACAGTGCCATGCCGCGGATCGGAACTGTTATTATTAGGGATGCCCAATCCTAAACCTTCCACAAATGCCTGCGCGTTATTATTCCATTGCGCTGCTACTTCCGGGCTCAGCACCGAAGTAATGAGCACATGCCGTACATTATCTTTTTCCAGAAACTGCTTTTGTTGATCAGACAGATCATAAGGTTTGGCACCGCTTTCGGCAAATACCTTACCACCATAAGTCCCGGCGAAAGGCCCGGCTGGTGCGGCGGGTATAGGCTGATGCTTACTGTACAACATCAAACCAGCAATTTGCTCCACGCTCATTTTGGAGGCCAGATCCTTTGCCCGTATATCAACCGGCAGGCGCCAGTCTTCATACTTATCCAGCTTGCCATTTTTATTCAGGTCTTTAAACGCCAGTCCATCTACCGTTAATATTTTTACGCCGGAGGTGATGGAATAACCCAGGTTTTGGCCGCCGGAATTGGTCACCCAAACAACGTCGCCCGATTTGCTTTCTGTCCATTTGTTTTGCCCCATTACTACGGTTGCAGGCAGCAGTCCCAGCAAAGCCAGGAGTTTAAATTGATTCGCCATAAAATTTATACAGGTTATGTACAGTTTATAAATGCCATGGCAACAGATGATGCAGCACTGGCAATAGTTTGGTTATAAATATCTAATTAACAACAAACAACAATCATTGTGTCAATATTACACAATACTATGTATTAACTTTTTAAATTGCAAATGTTTATCCGCAGAAATAAACCAGCGAATTTGTAAAAGGCCATTCAAATGCTGCCTGCTGCCGATGCTAAATCCTTTTTTAAAACTTTAATTGTTTTTTTTGATTTAGTATTTAATTCAGTAATCTTGAATAAACCTAACACGCCTGGCTTACAAGTGCCGAGCATGAAATTTAAATTAGAGACGCATCACATGCGCCTCCCGAACCAATTAATATAATTATACCCATGAACAGAACCAAAGTGGCCATACTCGGGACCGGTTTCATTACCGATATCCACATGGAATCATACCATCGTTTTATACCCGAGGCCGAAGTGGTTGCCGTATATGGCCGCAACCCGGATAAAGCCAAAGCCTTTGCCGAAAAATATGAGATAGCACAATGGTTTGATGATATCGACAAGCTTATTGCCGAATCTGGTTGCGAGGTGGTGGATATCTGCCTGCCCAATTATCTCCACGCGCAAGCTACCATCAAAGCGGCCAATGCCGGTAAGCATATCATTATTGAAAAACCGCTGGCCGTAACGCTGGAAGAAGCCGATGAAATGATTGCCGTTTGCAAAGCCAACAATGTAAAGCTGATGTACGCCGAAGAATTATGCTTCGCACCAAAATATGAGCGTGCCCGGCAATTGGTAAAAGATGGTGCCGTAGGCGAGGTATTTATGCTGAAACAGGGCGAAAAACATTCGGGACCGCACAGCGATTGGTTTTATGATATAAACCTGGCCGGCGGTGGTGTTATTATGGATATGGGCTGCCATGCGCTGGGCTGGTTTAGGTGGATGCTTAACCACGCCAAAGTGAGTAATGTATACGCTACCATGAGCACCGTATTTCATAAGGACCGTACTAAAGGCGAAGATAATTCGGTGATTATTGTAGAATTTGAGAATGGCGTAACCGCTGTAGCCGAAAATAGCTGGGCCAAACATGGCGGCATGGACGACCGCTGTGAAATATATGGCACAGGGGGCGTAATTTATGCCGACCTGTTTATGGGCAATGCCGCGGTAACCTATAGTCGCGACGGTTACGGTTACGCGATGGAAAAAGCCGATACCTCCAAGGGCTGGAGCTTCACCATTTTTGAGGAAGCTTTTAACCAGGGCTATCCGCATGAATTGAAACACTTTATTGATTGTGTGCGCCACGATAAACCCCCATTGGTAACTGGCGAAGATGGTCGCGCCGTACTGGAGATCATTTACGCGGCCTATGCTTCGGCTGGACAGGGTAAAAAGATCAACCTGCCGTTCTCGGCCAAAGTAGCTAAGCCTATCGACCTTTGGTTAAACCATCAATAAGCGGACATGACTATTCAACTGTATAAAGATTACGATTCCTTATCATCCGCGGCAGCTTATTGGGTGTGGCGGCAGATCAAGCAGAAGCCCGATTCACTGATCTGCTTCCCTTCGGGCGAATCGCCAACCGGGATGTTTAAATTCCTGGTACAATATGCCAAGGAGGGGAAAATAGATTTTAGTCGAGCGCATTTTGTGGGTTTGGATGAATGGGTTGGTATGGATAAAAACGATGAAGGCAGTTGCAGTCATTACCTGCATGAGCATTTCTTTTCACGATTAAAGATAGCACCAGAGCAAGTACGATTTTTCGATGCGAAAGCTGCTGATCTTGATGAAGAGTGTCAAAAAATGAATGAGCATATTGCTAATCTGGGTGGAATGGATATGATGATCGTGGGTATTGGGATGAACGGCCATATCGGTTTGAATGAACCCGGTACAGATTTTAACACGTATGCACATCACTCCGCATTGGCCCCGGTAACTATCGATGTGGCCAAAAAGTATTTCGCACAGCAACCGCAGCTAACCGAGGGGATTACGCTGGGCTTACGTCATCTGACCGAAGCACGAACCCCGGTACTGATTGCCAGCGGCACGAAAAAGGCGGGTATTATAGCACAGGCTTTGAATGGACCGACGACTATCGATATACCAGCTTCCATCTTTCAAAATCTGCCAAACGCACAGATCTTTTTGGATCATGGTGCAGCAGAAAAGCTCAATAAGCAGTAAAATAAAAGAATAACTACACATCGATATCGGCGAAATCTATACAAATAAAATATTGAATAGCTTTTATATATAACCATCAATCACCATGCCTGATTCAACAGAAAGACCAACTGCAAACACAGATCATTTAACTTATGATGCCATTGTTATAGGCTCGGGCATTAGCGGTGGCTGGGCCGCCAAGGAATTGTGCGAGTTCGGTTTAAAAACCCTGGTACTGGAACGCGGACGGAATGTGGAACATATTAAAGACTATCCAACAGCCACCATGGATCCCTGGCAGTTTAAACATCGCGGGCAAATGACCCGGGAGTTTTTGGAAGAGAATCCGCTGATCAGCAAAGCGGCCGGTTTTGGTGAAGCTACCGAGCATTTCTTTATAAAAGATAAGGACCATCCTTATATACAGGAAAAACCCTTCGACTGGATACGGGGCTACCAGGTTGGCGGTAAATCACTCACCTGGGGGCGGGCCTGCCAGCGCTGGAGCCAATATGAGTTTATCAATCCCGAGCGTTTTGGCTACGGTATTGCCTGGCCCATCGGCTATGATGATGTGGCGCCATGGTATTCGCACGTAGAAAAATTTATTGGTGTATGTGGCAATAAAGACGGCATTGAGGCCATGCCCGATGGCGAGTTTCTGCCTCCTTTTGATATGAATTGTGTGCAGGAGGTGATCAGCAAAAAAATCAGTGAGTATTACCCCGACCGTCACCTGGTACACGCGCGATGGGCACATCTAACCAAACCCAACCAGGTTCATCTTGATCAGGGACGCGGCAAATGCCAGGCACGCGATATGTGTATGCGCGGCTGCCCTTTTGGGGGTTATTTTAGTTCGGTAAGTTCAACGCTGCCCTGGGCCAAAAGAACAGGCAACCTTACTATTAGACCATTCTCAGTGGTGCACTCCGTTATCTATGATGAAAAGCTGGGTAAAGCCACAGGTGTTAAAGTGATTGACACCAACACCAAAGAGGTGATCGAATATAAAGCCAAGATCATTTTCATGAATGCTTCGGCATTGAACACCAACCTCATCCTGTTGAATTCAACCTCGGCGCGCTTTCCTAATGGCTTGGGTAACGATAACGGACTGCTGGGCAAATACGTAGCCTTCCAAAACTATCGCGCGTCGGTAACCGCCAGCATGGATGGCTTTTTAGACCGATATTATTTTGGCCGGAATCCAACAGAATTAATCCTGGCCAATTACCGCAACCTCCATCAACAGGAAACCGACTACAAAGGGGGATTTACTACCTTTATGGGTGCTTATCGTCACCAACATCCGGCCGAAAAGCCTGTAGGAGAAATTGGCGGCGACTATAAAGACTCGCTGACTGAACCCGGAGGCTGGCAGGTATACATGTATCTGCAGGGCGAAACTATCCCCAAAGAAAGCAATCACGTACGCCTTAGTAAAGATCAGAAAGATCAATGGGGCATTCCACTCCTGATCACCTCAGTAGAGTACGATGATAACGATGAACGTATGATACAGGATTTTTTAACCCAAAGCGCTGATATGCTGCAAAAAGCAGGCTGTACCAACATCGAGAAGCATGAGAACAAACAAGCTCCCGGGCTGGACATCCACGAAATGGGTGGCGTACGCATGGGCAAGGATCCAAAAACTTCCTTGTTAAACCAATGGAATCAATTACACCTATGCAAAAATGTATTTGTGACCGATGGCGCCTGCATGACCAGCACCGGCAATCAAAGTCCGTCGATACTGTACATGGCTTTAACGGCTCGCGCAGTGAATTATGCCGTGGAAGAGATTAGGAAAGGCAATTTGTAAATGGAGCATGGGTCATGCTGAACTTGCTTCAGCATCTCATCAGCAGGGTTGAACCGTGCATGTGATTAGCTTTCCATGTGGGATCCCGAAATAAATTCGGGATGACTTCCGACTTTTTATCCACCAAACTTAAGCCAAAGCAGGTAGCCTGCCCATACCAGTATATTGGAGTAAACGCCTGCCAGTACGTCGTCCATCATCACGCCGGTGCCGCTGGGTAGGGCTTCCATTTTGCGGATGCCCAGGGGTTTTACAATATCAAAAAAGCGGAACAGGATTAGTCCGCCGATAAGGCAATAGATATTTATGGGTACAAACACAACCGCTATCAGCATACCGGCAACCTCATCTATTACCACGCGTGAGCTGTCTTCGCCCCAATCTGGTTCAACCTTGTTGCTTACATATACACCCAGCAGGGTTATTACAATGGTAATGGCAAGCAGATACCAGGGATTTTGCAATACCGGGCTTTGCCATAGCAGCCAAATAAACCCGCAGGTTACTATAGCCGCATAGGTACCGCCACCTTTTAAAAACCCGATGCCAAATATGGATGCTATTATTTTGTTTAAGTTCATCTTTTATTGGTTCATTAGTTCATTGGTTCATTAGTTCATTGGTTTTAGCAGTATAAACCTTCATTGTTGCCGATTTACTACGAATGAACCAATGAGCAAATGAACCAATGAACATCATTATTGCTTATCCAGCACATCCTCGGCTGCTTCGGCTACTTCAGGTTCGGTGGTGTGCCTTTTGGGAAAGTTAAATAACAGCGATGTTAATACCGGGATAATGAATACGCCAACGGTAAATACCGAGGTAAAAATATCAGCCTTTTCACTCTCCATAAATTTGGAGAAGGACGATGTTTCATTAAAGTGCACAAACAGTGATGCCGATAATTTAATTCCCAGAACACCAATCACGATAAAGGCAACCGTCTCCAGAAAAGTAAATTTTTCCATCAGCTTCACAAAGGCTTGAGCTACAAAACGCATGGCCAGTATACCGATGAATACGCCAATATATATCAACACTACATGATCTGTAAAGGCCACGGCGGCAAACACGTTATCGATAGAAAAGGCCAGGTCCATCAGTTCTACTAATGCTACGGTAGCCCAAAATACACCAAATACACCTACGGTTGAGCGGTACAGCCAGTTCTTGCTTTTATCCACCTCTTCATCCCCTCCATCGCCGCTGGCCGCCTGAATTTTCCCTTTAAAATAATTAAAGCTCAGGTACAACAGGTATAAGCCCCCAATAGGTTTTAACCACCATATTTTTACCAGCCAGGCTGCCAAAAACAAACATACCCCGCGCAATATATAAGCGCCCAGTATCCCATATCTCAGCGCTTTTTTACGCTGGGTGGGCGGCAGATCCAAAACCATGGTAGCCAGTACCGCGGCGTTATCAACCGAAAGCAAACTCTCGATCACAATAAGGTTTAAAATAATGAGCAAACCGGCTTTAATGTCGGGGCCCAGGATGGTGTGTAAGAAATCCATAGAACAGGTAAGGAATTAATTTCGGGTTAAATAAACTAAATTAAATCGGTATTCAGCATGCTTTTTAAAATATTGGCCTGTACATCAATGTTGCTGATGTTTTCCATAAAGCTCATGTCTGATATTTTTTTATAATTGTCGGCCAGCAGGTTTTTGATCTCTGTGGGCATGGCTGCTTTCATGGCGGCGGCATTACCCTCCAGCTTGTCGTTCTTATCCCGCAGTTCGTGTACCAGTTTTTCCTTTTTCGATAGGTTATTAGTCATATCGATACCGGCTAACTTTGCAATATCCAGAAACAGGAACAGGTTATCAGCAAGTGAATAGATATAGTACCGGTCATCATCCACAAACTTGTATACTTCCGCAACCTGGGTACCAGCTTTTAATCCGCAGTAAAACTCAGTTTTGAATTCATATTTACACAAAACCCCCATCAGTTTACGCTGAATAATGGCATACTCGTCGGTGTAAACATCTTTATCGTTGTAGGCCGTTATCTCCTGCAATAACTCAGGTGCAATGGGGTAAAAAAAGTCGGGCGCAAACCGGGAACTGAACGCATTGATATTTTTAGACAACGGATTATCGGTCGAATTATCCGACAATACCTGGAACAGTTTCCGCAATGATAAATTAACCTTGAGTGCCTGGCGCTGTTTTTCGAGGTTAAAATTTGCCTGGGTATAGTAAGGATCATTCAGCCGGTCGATCATTTCCTTGTTGATCTGGATCTCGTCAAAAAGTAAACTCACATTGGTTTCGTTGTTCTTTTTGATCTTGCGAAGCAGATCGATGAGGCTTTGGGTAAATTGCAGGTGAAACAGATCGAGCTTATTGATATCCAGCTCGGGATTGGTTTCAAAAAGCTTGTGGATCACCTGGCTGCGCAGATATATTTTATAAATAATGTCATCACCAAAAAAAACAGAAAGCAATTGCAGCTTACTGAGCATCCGGTTTGACTGATTTAAAATATTTAACCTGCTTTCATCCATCAATTTGGCAACCTCAAATTTTGATTAAATGCAAATTTACGAAAATATGAGTGATAACTAAATCTTCCCAAACCCGTTGCCTGTGTCCTCACAGGTAACCAATACCCCGGAATGCAAATCGTCTGTGAAGACACAGACGATGGGAGTAATATATTAAACTTATCATTCTGAGGAACGAAGAATCTATTCATGAACTATGCTAATCGCAGAACAGATCCTTCGCTGCCGCTCAGGATGACAAATTGGGCTTATGCGTTGGTCACTGTCTTTTTCAGTTCCACTTCCAGGTTTTGCAGTTCGGTGTTGAGGGTTTTGCGGTTGGCAGTACCTTCTTCATGGATGCGTTTAACCTCGGTAAGGGTTTCAATAAGCGACGCGGTTGTTTTCTTCAAAGTATCCAGCGACACAACGGTTTTCTCATTTTCCTTGGCCACATCGATACTGTTTTGTTTCAGCAGTTCGGCGTTCTTTTGCAAGATGGTGTTGGTGGTGTCCGAGATCTTTTTCTGCATCTCCACGTTCTCCTTTTGGCGGTTCAACGCCACAGCAATGGTGAGCTGGTTTTTCCAAACCGGGATAGTGGTAGATACGATAGACTGCGCTTTTTCGGCAATGGTAGTATTGTTGCTTTGCACCACGCGTATTTGCGCAAGCGATTGCAGCATGATGAAACGTACCACTTTCAGATCGGCCAGGCGTTTGTCTAAACGGTTCACAAAATCGCGCATATCGGCAATTTCATAATCGTTATAGGCCGATGGATTGGCATCCATTTGTGCCAGCTGCTCGCTCAGCTCGTTGTATTTTAACTGGCCCGATATAATGAGCTCTTCCATTTGGTGGATGTAGCCCACGTTGCTGTCAAACATGGTTTGCAGCGAGCTGTTATCCTTTAATGAATTAACGCGACCTGCTTTGATCTTATTGGTGATCTTATCAATGTTGTTAATTACCGTATCATACTTCTGGAAAAGCTTTTTGGCATCAACCACCAGCTTTTTCATAAAAGGTATGTGCGATATAAAAGAGGTGAACGCGTTTTGGTTCAGTTCATCCACATCAATATAGTTCAGTTCGGTAAGCAGCTCGTTAATGAGACCACCAACCTCGCCCGAGTTATAGGTACGTACCGAAGTGAGGAAAGTATTGCTATACTTTTCCATCGAGTTTTGAACCTCTGTACCATAATTGAGGATGGAGTTTACATCCTTAGGGTCGAGGGCCTTGGCTACCTCGCCATATTTTTGCACCTCGGTAGGGGTAATATTGGTTAAATCGACATTACCTTCTTTATCCAGCAATTTTGCCGGTGTGTTAGGATTATTAACCGGAGCCGGATTAATATCTAAATTAACCGGTGTTATATTTAGTTCGTTATTTCCTGGTGTGCCTTCCATTGTATTGAGTTTTTTATTGTGAATCGTGAGTGGTGAATAGTGAGTTCCTTTTAACTGACCACTCACTACTGACAACTCCCTATAAATAATTCTGTGCCATGGTTTTAACCGACTCTTCCAGTTTCCTGTCGCGGGTTGGTTCGCCAATGGCGTTAAATTTCCATTCGCCGTTCTTTTTGTAAAATACACCCATCGCCATAGATACATGGCCGGCAAAATCTTTGCTGTGCGCAATATCATAGGTGGCAAATACTTCGTTTACCCGGGTTGGGGTACCTTCATAAATGCGGATAGATGCAAAAGGAATAGTACCAAAATCCTGCCCGCGGAAGCTATTGAGGATAAAAGCCACGTAACCAACAGAACTGCTCAAGGCCGATAGATCAACCGTGATCACTTCATTGTCCAGGCCGTCATCACCACTCATATCGCCGGTCAAATCGTCGCCGCTATGCCTTACCGCTCCATCTTTTGATTTCAGGTGACCGAAGTAAACTACATCTATCAGTTGTTTGTTATCATCATATAGTGCGCAGCTGGCATCCAAATCAACCGCTTCTTTTGTAGTGCCAAAACCAAACAGGCCTTTTTTTTCAATAGCGCCCCAGTTAATGCCAACACAAACAGTTTGCAATTTGCTGCCGTTACTTTTTTCCAGACTTATCCTTTGTCCTTTTTGAAGATTGATAGCCATATGATATTATTGGTATTTGGTTAAATAATCCTGTAAACCGCCTTTCATACCAACGCCTACAGCCTCAAACTTCCAGTTGTTATCTTTTTTGTAGATACGGCCAAACTCAACAGCAGTTTCTATCGAAAAATCCTCTTCCAGCTCATATTTTAAAATATCAGCGCCCGTTGCGGTATCAAATATCCTTATGAAAGAGTTGCGTACCTGGCCAAAGTTTTGCTTGCGTGCCTCGGCTTCGTGTATAGTTACCACGATGCATATTTCGGCTACTTTAGCGTCAATTTTCGACAGGTCAACTTTAATCTGCTCATCGTCGCCATCGCCATCACCGGTCAGGTTGTCGCCGGTATGTTCAACAGCGCCATCCGGCGATTTCAGGTTGTTGTAAAAAACAAAGTATTCGTCGGCTACAATTTTTTTGTTATCACCTAATATAAAAGCAGAAGCGTCCAAATCAAACGCGCTCCCTGTTGAAGAACTGTTGGTATCCCATCCCAGGCCAATGGTAAATTTGGGGGCATTAATGCTTTCCCGTTGACCTTTTTGCAAGTTAATTGCCATGTTGAATTAATTTATGATTGTTTAAAAATAGGTTTTCTTTTATAAAGTTTAGGTTATGTTCGTAAGCTTCAATGGTATGATAGCCATTGCCCAAAGCCATATCATAAAGCAAGTTTATAAAATCAAAAGTTTGATCCTGAATAAAAATACAAAAACTCTCAAAATCGTAATTTAAAATATACTTTACGATACGGGTATTGATACTGAAGCTGTTGCTTTTGATAATGCCATCCAGATCAAAAATATTTTTTACCTGGTGATAATTTAAATGGTTCTCGATATTGGGATGGATGTTTTTGTTTACCAGCTCGGCAAAGTACAGCATGAATATATCGTTGCTGAGCCCGTATTCGCCCACCATTTTCATGATCATGCGTTCGTGACTGCCGGTTATTTTGATATCATCCAGAAATATCAGCGTTTTGCCCTGCAAAAAATTCTTATCGATATGAAACGAGTCGTTACCGATCAGGCTCATTCTTTGCTCGGCATCCAGTTCGCCGTAATCTTCCTTGTAGGTGATAGTACGGTGTACCTTGGTTTCCTGCACTACGGGATAACCATGCCGGGCCAGCCAGCGGTTAAGCCGGGCCACAAACCAGTTTTTCATGGCAAAGGTGGCCGTAGGGATAAACGAGTACGGGCTCGATATCACCACAATTTGCTGTTTAATGGGGTTTTCGATGAGGTAATCCCTGATAAAACCATCGGCAAGGTGAACACCGAAGTGCCTGGCCACCGCATCATCGCCAAATTTAAAACGGCTGTAATCATCCGGGTTAAACCCAAATGCCTGCGCATGGTTAATATGATGTAATGAGTAGGTAGTGTTCATTAAGCAATTATTGAATTAATGATTTAGTGAATTAGTGATTTCTTTATTCTGTAAGTCAAAAAATCCTTGCTCCAAAAATCTTTGTTCTTTGTTCCAAAAATCCTTTTATCTATAATAAGTTAATAATGAAGAAATGGATGTGTTGTTTGAATTGACAAGCAAACTTTTTATGCCTGCCGTCGTGGCACCTTCAATATCGGCCTTAGGGTTATCGCCAATGTGAATGATGCCCGTTAAAGTTATATTTTTTTCTTTATTGATCTGTTTAATATTTTCAAGCATCAGATTAAAAAACTCCAGGTTTGGTTTCGACATGCTCACCTCGTCTGAGTACAGCTGAAAATCAAAGTATTTATCCATCTTTAATTTGGCCAGTACTTTTTTTAATGTTGCTCCTTTTATAAAACCAGTGTTGCTTAGCAAGCTAAATGTGGCACCGCTTTTTTGTTTTAGATTATCCAATACCTCAATTGTTACAGATTCATAAACCGTAGGCAAATAGTTAAACACCAGCGCTTCCATATCGGCATAAAGCTTTTGGGTATCGATATCATTCAAATTCAATTGATTATCATTAATCAGGCTAATCGCCATCAGGAACATTTCTTCCGAATCTATATTCTTACCGGTACGCTCATTAATGGCATTACACATCAGGTCGACGGTGCGAAATGCCTTGGCCACTTCATCAATATTTTTACCCGATGGATTAAAATCGCGGTGAAATATTTTGGTACGCTCGGTTTTATAGTCAGGATTGGATCGGATCAATGTTAGCCAAAGATCAAAAGAATAGTGCTGGTAATAAGGCATAGGTTTTTGGGGAACAGGGTCAAGAGATAAGAGTCAAGAATTAAGACAAAAAAGTTTGTTTATTTTCCTATCCTGATTCTTGACTCTTATCTCTTGACTCTCTTCTTTTTTAATATTGTTTAAGTAGTTCTAAAAAATTATCGGTAGTGTGCGGTTCGCCAATGGCTCGGAACTTCCAGGTGCCGTCTTTACGGTAAACTTCGGCAAAGGTCATGGAGCACATGCCATTATAGGTTGAATCGCCTGAGAGACTGAACTTGGCTATCTCTTTGCCGTGGTTATCCACCGCGCGGATAAAAGCGTTATCCACCATACCAAAATGCTGGTTGTTTTTGCGGCCCTGGTATATAGCTACAATGAAAAGGATCCGGTCGAATTTTGGGTCGAGCGAATCCAGCTTTACGATAATCTGCTCATCGTCACCATCTCCCGCTCCGGTACGGTTATCGCCAGTCAACCAGATATTACCCGATGGGTGACGCATAGAATTGAAATAGATCACATCGCCTTCGTACAAGCTAACGGTGTTACCATTGGGCTTTTGAAACGAGCGCCCCCTGTCGGCCACTCTGCCATTTTTATCCAGCAGAAATGCGATGGCATCCAGATCGTATTCAGCTTCTTCGCCACCGCCAAACAGTTTACCCAGGAAGCCACCACCACCACTTTGCTTTACATCCCAGCCCAAACCAATAGTAACCGACGACAGATCAAAACTCTCGCCTTTATCATTTTTACGCAGGTCAATAGTTTGACCTTTTACTAAATTAATTGCCATAGTTGTATAATTTAATAGCCTCACCCTGCCCTCTCTAAAGGAAAGGGCTCTAAAACTCTCTTATTAAAAAAAGCATCCCCTTCAGGAGACGGGGGGCTCTTACTTAATGATTTGCCCTTTAAAATATTTACTTAAAAAGAAGGCCAGGTCTTCCTTATAACCCACGCCCGATGCTTCAAATTTCCAGGCACCGCCGCGACGGTATAATCTGCCAAATTCGATAGCCGTCTCGATCGAAAAGTCTTCACCCAGTTCATATTTACATACTTCGCTGCCGGTCAACTCGTCGATAATGCGGATGTATGAATCGCGCACCTGGCCAAAATTTTGCCTGCGGGGTTGTGCCTCATGTATGGTTACTACAAATAATATTTCCTGTATCTTGGAATCTACTCTGGTCAGATCCACATTGATGGATTCATCATCGCCGCCATCGCTGTTGCCACCTGATGGGTCATCTCCGGTATGGTGAACGGCCGAATCGGGAGAATCTACATTATTATAAAAAACAAAAAATTCATCCTGAGGTACAAATCTGTTCTCGTCTATCATAATTGCCGATACATCCAGGTCAAAATCGTAACCTGTACCTTCGTTCGGGTTCCAGCCCAAACCAACTGTCATTTTTGATAAACCGAGATCTATTTTTTGTCCCTTTTGTAAGTTGATAGCCATGTTAAAAGTATTTTATTAAAAACTTCAGCATCCCTATAATATTGCAGGGACCAAGTTTGTTTTGTTCGTGAATTGATATTTTAAATATTAGTCTAATATATACGCTTTTTTAATCCGTGCATCCTAAACAGTATAACAAATATGTTAGGTTACATCTGAGGATTGTGACTAAGGAAAATGCGGAATGTTACAGGGGGATTTAATCTGGAGTGATGTTGGAATGTTCACAAAAAAGCCCTATAAGTTTTGAGAAGATCAGATTTGGCTAAAGCCTGACTTGCAACCCTGATTATCCGTCACATAAATGTGACGGCAATGAATAAGAAAGTCAATTGGTTTTCATTGCCGTTGGTTTCAACCAACGGGCTATCAAGTAAAACTATATGGGCTTTAGCCAAAAATCATGTAGTGTTTGTTGTTACCTACCATCTTTGGATAGGGGCAATACAAAATGTATGTGAAAAATTACTTTCCCCGTTGCTTAGCCGAAATTGATTTGGTAATAGTTTCACCTTGCATCATTTGCTTTGGATCTTTTACCAGTTTAAGTGAATTGATCCAGGCCTGCTGCAAAAGTTGTTTGATATAAGTAACCGGAAAGGCCTTAACATCCGGAACAGTGATGTACCGGTATTGCTTGCCATTGCCTATCAGTAACTTTTCGGGATCGGTAAGCCCGGCACCCTGATAAAAGCCAAACTGCAGGTTATTATTGGTGCGAAAAACAGCGATGGTACAGAAAGTATGCCCTGTTTTTTCCGTTGGCGACCAGCCAAATGCCAGCGCATTATAATTATCATAAATGAGTTCATTAGCTTGTGGAAACAGGTCCCAAACAAAATCGCGCAACCACAAGGCCCGTTCCTGCACATCAGGTTGGAAGGGCGCGAGAAATTTCAGCAGATCGGCTTTTTCTTCTATGGGCATATGGCTACTGGTTTATAATTTTTAACGATCAATAAAGTTACATCTCAAATACCTGGCTTTCAAAGCTCCACAGGTATAATAATTTATTATCTTTGCATCCATATTAAAAAACGCTTTAAATCTTGAGCCATGTAATGTCATTTGCATATTGATGTTAAATGACCTTCCCAATCCCGGGAAGGAGTAAAATTCTATTTTCTTTTACTTAACTTTTTATAACATGGCTATTTCACAAAAATATGGCCGTACGTATCATTACCCGTTTTCGCCCGGCACTACCAGCGATGACAGGATACAACACGACTACTGGGATCATCTTAGAAAGATTCCCCTTTTAGTACATACCGAAAAACTCGATGGTGAAAACAATTGCCTTTCGCGACATGGTGTCTTTGCACGCTCACACGCGGCACCAACCATATCACCATGGACCGAAAGTATTCGCCGGTTTTGGCAGCTGGTCAGAAATGACCTGGGCTCGCTGGAAATATTTGTCGAGAATCTCTATGCGGTTCATTCCATAGAATATCGCAACCTGGAACACCACTTCTACGTGTTTGCCATTCGCGAGCATGATCAGTGGCTAAGCTGGGATGAAACCCAATTTTATGCGGCAATGCTGGGGCTGCCCGTAGTACCCGAGATTTCGGTATTTACACCACCTGCCGATAAGACATTGTTTGAACAGCAGGTTATAGATATTACCCGGAAACCCGGCGCGCTGCAACCGTATGATGCAGCAACTTGCAGCCCGGTAACCATGGAAGGTATTGTTACCCGCAATGCTGCCGCCTACCCGGTAACGGCTTTTGCACAAAATGTATTTAAATATGTAAGAAAAGGGCACGTGAAAACCGATGAGCACTGGACACGCCATTGGAAACGGGCCAAACTAAATAACGAAGGAGGCACCTATGTGGACCATCACTGAAAATAAAAACTGGAACTACCTCGAGGAGCAATTTGACTGGGTGAAACGCATGAGCGAAGTTCCACAGGATAAACGCTACCATGCCGAAGGCAATGTAGCCATACATACGCAGATGGTATTAACCTCCCTGGAGCAGCAAGTATCTTACCAGGTGCTAACAGCACAGGAGCAGGAAATATTATGGGCATCGGCATTATTACATGATGTAGAAAAGTACAGCACTACTGTATTAGAGCCTGATGGTAGTATTACCTCGCACGGGCACGCCCGCAAGGGTGCGCTTACCTCCCGGCAGCTTTTATATACTACTATCCCGACCCCATTCGCCATACGCGAGCAGATCAGCGGGCTGGTACGGTATCACGGCCTGCCATTGTGGATATTTGAGAAACCAGATCCGTTAAAAGCGCTGGTCAAAGCCAGTATGGAGGTAAATACGCAATGGCTCGCGCTGCTTGCCCGGGCCGATATGCTTGGTCGCATCTGTGACGATCAGGCCGAGATGCTGTATCGCATAGATTGCTTTGAGGCTTTTTGCCAGGAAAACAACTGCTGGGGCTCAAGCCATCCGTTCGCTACAACCGAAGCGATGTGGTATTATATGCAAAATGATGATGCCTATGTAGATTATGTTCCTTTTGAAGAACCTGTTTTCGAGGTTATTTTATTGAGCGGATTGCCCGGTGCGGGTAAGGATACTTTTATTAAAAAGACCTATCCGGATATGCCTGTGATATCTTTGGATAAACTCAGAAATGAACAGGGTGTATCGCCAACTGATCGGGCAGGCAACGGCCGGGTAGTACAGGCAGCTAAAGAACTGGCCCGCCTATATCTGCGCAAGCAACAAAGCTTTGTATGGAACGCGACCAATACTACCGCCCAGATGCGTATGCAATTGATTGATCTTTTCAGTACATACAAGGCCCGTACCCATATTGTTTATATCGAAGTGCCTTATGCACAGCTGCATCAGCAAAACCAAAACAGGGATGCCGTAGTACCACATGCCGCCATGGAAAAACTGATAGCTAAACTGGAGGTACCCAGGCATTGGGAAGCTCATCAGGTTACCTATGTGGTATAAAAATAAACCCCGCACTTTTACTGAAGTGCGGGGTTTGATCTATGTACTTATACATGAAAGTTTCCGGTATGAGAATAGACGAGCTTTATACTTTTTGCCCGTTAATTGAAATATCATCCTTGTTACTCCAACACCCGCCTGATATAATTCACCTGCCCCAAATGATAATTCAAATGGGCCATCAATTGTACTAATACGTAACTAACAGACGTATGTGGTTTGTCAAAAAAGATGGGAAACTCTCCATCCATCTGCTCCGGAGTAAGGCTTTTTATGGTACGATTGATCAGCAAAATCAATTCCTCAAGTCCGGTTACAAGTTCTTCTCTTTTTACACCCTTCCGGCTAAACTCTTCGTCGCGGTTACGCACATAACCGCTTTTGGCAAGTGTTTTACCAATAAGGTGATTGAGGCCGCCGATGAGATGTAACACCAGGTTTCCGGCCGGGTTTTTCACCGTGCCCTGGGTTCGCCAAAGGTCTTCTTCATTTTTAAACAAGTTCACTTCCTCTATCAGTTTGCGGAGGTCGCGTTCATAAAAACCGGCTAATACATCGTTCAGCATAAGCATCATATTTAAGGTTAAAATACTAAATTGAATTTACTAAAATTGGCGCTTTCCATGCATCAATATCCAAAATGATTACTTTTGAGTAATGAACAATATCCCTCTTCATTTATTAAAGGATAAAACCGGCCTTGGCCTGGGTTTACACATTAAGCATTTTATAAAAGGAGAGCCATCAGAGCGTGATCCCGCTATACTGGGTGCGCACCGGGATGATCATTATATTTTTTTTGTGCTGGAAGATGGAGTCGGTTCTGTGGTGATCGATTTCAATAAAGTTCAATTATCAGGAGGAATGCTTTATTATATCCTGCCAACGCAGGTACATCACCGGATCCTTAGTGAAGAAGTTGGCGGCTGGTATATTGCTGTGGATACCTCACTGATATCCCCCCAATGCCGGAAAGTATTTGAGGGGCAGCTATTTCTTCAGCAGCCCTATACCTTCAATGATACCCAACTCAGACAGTGTCAAAACCTGCTTTCGCTGCTCCTCGAAAAATATCATGAGGATGATAACGATCCCTTTTATGCAACAACCATTCATGCTTTACTAAAATCTTTTTTAAATATCGCAGCAGGCTGCTATAACGGATATTCAGGTACAAATTTAAAAGTATCCCGCCCGGCTCAGCTCACCAGTCAGTTTAAAAGCCTGCTGGTAGCAGAATTGCGATCCAATAAAAGTCCGGCAGATTACGCCGCCATGCTCAATGTTTCCGAAGCTTACCTAAGCGAAGCATTGAAGAAAGTCACCGGGTTCCCGGTAAGTTACTGGATACAGCAGGAAGTAACCATGGAAGCCAAACGCCTGTTATACTATAGCCAGCTTACCGTTAAAGAAATTGCCCACACTTTGGGCTTTACCGATCATTCTTATTTCTCTCGCTTGTTCCGCAAAGTAACAGGCACCTCAGCAATTGCCTTTCGGGAACAATACCGAAAATAGTCCTATCATTACGCCAAAGCCGCCATTTCTTTATACTTAAAAAGCCAGTTTCTTTGTACCATCAAAAAAATGTTACATGGAAACATCTATTTTACAACAATTCAAAAACAAAGCGGCAAGATTCATCGGACCGCAGCTGCTCCAAACCGGGCGGGTGCTGGAAGTGCGTGTTTGGGAGCCCGCTACCATCATAGAGATCGACCTGCATTTACCCCTTGTTGCTATGCACCAATGGACCGAAATTCCTTATATTAAATTCAGGGTGGGCGACTCATGCTACCGCGATTATACCCCATTTGGTTGGGATGCGGAAACAGCCACGTGCTCGCTGCTCGTCGATATCGCGCACGAAGGCTGTGGAAGCAACTGGGCGAAGCAGCTTAGTGCCGGCGACGCTGTTCAATACATAAAAATAGGCGATACGCATCAATCACCTCATCCCACCAACCTGGTTGTGGGCCTTGGCGATGCCAGTAGTTTGGGGCACCTGCTCGCCTTACAGCAGCTCACCTTACCCGGGATCCGTTTTGATGGCGCCGTATTACTGGGCAGCCAACACGCCGGGCAATTAGTTAAAGATTATTTCCGATCGCCGCTATGTACACTAACCAACCCATATGAACTGGCCGACTGGCTGGCAGAACAGGGTTACTGCACTGCACACACCTCATTTTACCTGACAGGGAATCGCCAGTTGGTTGTGGAGCTGCGCTCCCTATTAAGAAACCTGGGACATTCCAACATCCAGGCAAAAGGTTTTTGGTCATGAATTGTCCAATTAGGGCAATTCCATTCGAATACATGACTAAACTCCTGTTTATTTAAAATCATATACATATACATCCTTTATGGAAACCGGTTTCAGAAAATGGATCATCGTTATCACGATCATCACCTCCACTATTATTGAGCTGATCGATACTACCATCGTTAACGTATCTATCAACACCATGAGTGGAAACTTAGGCGCTTCGTTAGAAGATACCGCCTGGGTAATCACCTCTTACGCCATTGCCAACGTGATCATCATCCCCATGACCAGCTTTTTAGCCGAAAAGATTGGCCGGAAACAATATTACATCGGCTCTATTTTATTGTTTACACTGGCATCGGCCATGTGCGGGTTCTCGGATAATTTGTGGGAGCTTGTGGCCTTTCGTTTTTTACAGGGTATCGGAGGTGGTGCGCTGTTATCTACCTCACAATCCATCCTTTTTGAAACTTTTCCTCCAAAAGAACGGGCAACCGCCAGCGGCATATTCAGCCTGGGTATCATTATCGGCCCGTCTATTGGCCCGGTAATGGGAGGGTATATTGTGGATAATTTATCATGGCAGTGGATTTTTTATGTCAATATCCCTATCGGGATTATGGCAGCGCTGTTGTCATATATCTATTTGAAGCCCACCAAAAGATCAACCGATGGGCGAAGTATCGACTGGCTCGGCATCTTTCTGCTTACCGTAGGCGTAGGCTCGCTCCAGGTAGTTTTAGAGCGCGGCCAAACCGACGATTGGTTCTCGGCAACCTATATCCTGGTACTCAGCATCATTTCGGCATTATCAATAGCCATTCTGATCTGGTGGGAACTGCGGATCCCCTTCCCGGTAATTAACCTGCGGGTGTTAAAGAGCACTACCTTATCCATTTCGGCCATCATGACTTTTGTTTTGGGCTTTGGATTGTTTAGTAATGTGTTCGTTTTTCCTTTGTTTTCACAGCGCATCATTGGTTACTCTGCCTTCCAAACCGGAACTATGCTGCTGCCCGGGACTTTAATGGCAGCCATGATCTCGCCTTTTTTAGGCAAGATGCTGCAAAGTGGTTTGCGACCGCAATACCTCATCATTTTAGGGTTTGGCTTATCAGCAGCGTTCGGGTACATCATGTCGGGATCAAACCTGGCGACCGGGAGTGCTTACTTTTTTATTCCGCTGATCTTCCGCGGACTTAGCGCGGCCCTGCTGATCGTTCCGTTAACAGCACTGGCCGTTTCGGAATTGAAACCGGCCGAGATACCACAGGGTGCGGCACTCAATAATATGATGCGGCAAATGGGTGGCTCATTCGGCATTGCTTTAATTAATACCTACATAGCACACCGCGAGGCAGCCAACCGAACCGCCTTAATTACACATGTTACCGCTTCAGACCCGCAAACCATCATGCGGCAGCAATCCCTTGTCCAGAATTTTATGGCGCATGGCTCCAATTACCTGCGTGCTATCCAGCAATCCATCGGCGCACTGGAAAACATCGTAGTACGACAAACCTTTTTACTAAGCTACATGGATGCATTTTTACTACTGGCTATTTTAAATGCCTGCTGCATCCCCTTGGTGATTATCACCATTAAAAAAAGAAAGGAAGTAAAAGCAACAAAGGTAAGTATACCTGATGCGCACTAATTTATATCCCAAACAAAACGCCTCAGATCTTTCAATCTGAGGCGTTTTGTTTAGCAGTTTATTTATCTCCATAAAACTTTTCCCGTATCCGCACCAGCAGATTTTCAGCCTTTTGCATATCGGGTTTATCTGGTAATATTGATGTCGCGTACAGTTCTTTTATATACTCCATTTTCTCCTCTACCATTTTCATCAGGTCGTCAAACTCAAATTCACCATTGCGGATGTTTAGTAAAAACTCCCGGTCGTGCCGGTGAACCATCACTTGCTGATGCACGGCTATTTCTTCGGCCATATTCAACAGCCTGAACGTATGCATCATATTTTTGGCGTCATAATTTTTACCATGCGACAGCGTACTTTGATAACGCTGCTGGTTACGCTTTGCCTCCCACTCTTTATACTCCTTATATTCACGGCAATAAACCGAATAGCCATCCTTATTAAAATGCAATACGGCCATATGCTCCACACCTTTTGGCACCTGGCTCAATTGCACATCGTCGGCATCCATACCCGACAAAATGCCGCGCAGCCAAACACTCCCCTCCATTTGCCTTTGGTGATAAAGCAAATAGGTTCCCCGGAAATGATCAAGCGCCGTTAAGCCACATTCCTGTTGCTGCAATCTGTTATCATGCAGCCATTGCTGTAAAGTAACACTGCCATTATTGTGCAGCACATAACAAAAGTCAAGTACGGTTTTTCGATCATCCCCCAGTGGTTTATTGATCTTTTTATTCAAACCGCGGGCTTTTTTCACCTGTGTCTGCGCATAACCGGCAAAAGTACCCAGGCAAAGTTTCGATAAAAAATCCTCCGGTCGTATCAAATCCATCAAAGGATGACGATAGGTTATAAACTGCTGGGGTGTGCTCAGCAACTCCAGTATGTTGGGGTTATTTTTGGTTAGCAGATCAATAAAGCGTTCTATCTCAAAATAAACCTCGTCGTTACTTTCATTGGCCACCTGTTCCGTACCCGCAAATCCATATAATTGTTGCCGGGGCAGTATAAAGATCCCTTTTTTATCAATGTCGGATCCCTGTACGTTCAGGTTATAAGCGGTACTTCCGCTGATACAATCAAGCAGCAGATACTGTGGGTGTTGTTTTAATTCTTTAAAAGTCATGGCTTGTTACATACTTTCTGAACAGTGCATTAAGTTCATCAGGCTGATGCTTTTCAGCATGCAGTTCGCTTATTTTATGGCGACAGTTATTTAATGTATCCGCAAGCCACTCATTAAGCTCGCTAACCGGTGCTATCAATGCTTTCTCGTCGGCCTGTAATTTGCGTTTCAGCAAATTATCTATGGCATCTTGTATCTTATCATCGGTTATCAGTACCCGCAGATGATCAAACTCCATGGGCGGTACAGTTTGTTTTTCAACCGTCCATAAACAGGCCAAGGTTGGGCGCAGCGCGTAAAAATAGCGTTTGAGCTTTACCCGTTCCGCCTGCAGATCATCAGTAAGCGTGTTATGCGCCATAGAAAGATAATGGTTAGCGCCCGAACGTAACGAAAAATAAGTGGGCATCAGTTGCCGTAATTCGGCAGCAAAATTATCATCCTCTTTATAAACGATAGGTGATTGCAGCCACTCATACAGTGGAGCATTTGATTTCAGGAATAGTTTCAGCGATTTACGAAGGTCCCAACCTCCTATATCAAGTACCTCATTAACGGGCAGACCAACCACGTCGGGCATATCGCTTATACCCAGGTAATCATTAAGCGGCCTGGCGTATATAAAGCGTACGTCGAAATCACTGTCGGGCGAGGCAAAGCCCCAGGCCCGGCTGCCCGATTCGCAGGCGTACAATATTTTTATATTTTGAACTTGCTCCAGTTCCCGGAGTTTTTGCTGGATAGTTTCAGTCATGATCATTATGATTAACAATAATACAAAAGATAAAAGAGCAACAGGCAGCAGGTGTACGAATCGGGACTCGAACCCGGACCGCTTTCACGGCCTCAACCAGGCGAAGTAACACCAGCTTACGGCATCTTTTATTTCAGGTTTAGGTATAAAGTACTAAAAAAGGGCTAATAACAAATGGCAAAATAACTGAGCTACAAAGGCAGGATTTGAACCCGCGCCTCCCCGATATCATCGGGGCGCTCTGACCGAAGCATCGCCATTTTACGGCACCTTTATATTTTTAAAAAGAAGAGCGAAAAACAAATAGCGCTTTTTGAGTTAAGGTTTCGAAGTAACGCTATTCTACGGCATCTCCTTTGTTTTAAGGGCGAAAAGCAATACACGCATTAATCTGCTCTACCAACTGAGCTACCCCGGAAGTTTGAATCCAGGAACTGGGATCGAACCGGCGACACGAAGTAGCGCGTATTTACGGCACCTTAGCCCCCTGGCCCCCTAAAGGGGGAATTTACAGAGGTTTTTCATTCTTTAAAAAGGGTTACAGGCAAGCAGTGTTCTGCTCTCTACGTTTTAACCATCTCAACTACCCTTTCGGGGCCGGACTCGAACCGGCGACCTTAGCTTTGGATTGTGAAGTAACACTCCTTTACGACACCTTCTTTTATTTTCAATATCGTTAGTTTTCTATCATTTAAAAAGGGCAACAATTCAATAAGTGTATTACTACACCTTGCGGTGTGCCTGCTCTGACCATCTGAGCTACTTTAGCCTAAACTAAAGGCCGGACTCGAACCGGCGACCTGGGAATTTGGAGTTCGAAGTAACACTTATTTACGGCACCTTCTTTTGTTTTGATTAAAAAAGAGCTACAATTAATCAGCGTTTGATTTTGCGTGACAGGCGAAGTAACACTGATCTACGGCATCTTTTTTCTCTTAAATACTTTCATTTATGCAAAAGACATTCTATTAAAACTAATACCACCTCTTTCCTCTAAATTCAATTGTTGCATCCCGATTAGAACAGGCGCCTTTCTGATATATTGTTTAAAACCGGTTGATCTAAATAGTATCACTCCAACGGTGGTTTCAATTGTCCAATCATATTCCAAATCTTCATTCAAGGGTGCAGCGTTTTTTGGCTTTCGCGGGTTCTCTCTTGAAATATTGTCAATAATAATTTTTGTATGGTCTGTTTCCAAAACGATGTCATACACATTGTCAAATACCAAAGTACAAGGCGATATCCGGAACAGATAGTTTCGCTTATTCTTCTTCAGTACCCACTCAAACATATAATCAATATCCAATAGAAACCTATCCTCATCGTCAAATGATAACGCATGAACAGGGCAATCGTGCCAACCCATTACGTCAAAATCGGTATCTGTCCAAAGTGTTTTCTCTAGTTGATATTCCTGCTTCATAGCATATATTTTTTAGTTTCATTTAATAATAAGGAGCAAAGGCGAAAAAGGTAGCGGGGGCTGTCAAGCAGGGACTCGAACCCTCAGCATAACTTTACGCTATACTGCCCTCCCCTAAATGGTGACGAAGTAACCCTTTTCTACGGCATCCTTAGCCCCCGGCCCCCTAAAGGAGGTGGGATGACTTTTTTATTAAACTCTATTATTTCTTCCTTATTTAAATCATATCGAACATAGAATTTCCAATGCTGAATAATGAAGTGAAAAACAAATCGATGTTCGGCGTTCAAAATTCATTGTTCGATATGCTTAAGCCCCCTCTATTCCCCCTTTAGGGGGTTAGGGGGCTGTTATTGATAGCATCCAGTGCTGTGCCTCCGTTTTCCAAGGCGTCAAGCACCTCAAAAACTTTATCGCTCCAGCCGGCTACCAGGTAAACGTCATTTTGCAGTAACTGCAGTGGCGCTTGTCCGTAACCTTTCAGATCAAACAGGTATAGCTTTGCATCTGGCGCTATCGTTTTTTTGTATTGCACCCATAATGAATTGATATGGTAACCAACACCCGGAGTGTTCCACAATTGACAATCGGTAAATAACATCACTTTATCTATTTTTACCCTGCGCGATAATATGCTCTGGATAACCAGGTGGCCATTGGTGGCATAACCCACCTCGCCCTCGCGGCGATAAAACTCTTGCACGTTACCCAATATATTATGACGTGGCACAGTTATCGTTTTCCAGGTATCGCCAAACATACCCACCTCTACGTTTGTACAACGTGATTGTAATAGCATGGCCAGCATCAAACCCACATCATACAGCAGTATTTTGGACTTTGCCGATACCGGTGTCTGCATTGATCCCGACACGTCGCAGGCTAAAAGCACACGGGTTTCATGACCAAAACCTCTGATGTTGGCAGCGCTTGCCTGTACCGCTTTTTCTAAAGCACCCAGTAACTCGCCGGTATAACCCTTGTTATTATCCTGTAGTAAACCCTTTATTCTTTTGACAAAGTGCTGTACAGGCACCTTTTGGCTACCCTGATCAATAATCAGCTCGCGATAAGCCGCCAGGTAACGGAACGGAAACTGCTTTGCTTTGGCAACTTCATCGGCATCGGCCAAACGGGCGCATACCTTTTGGAAATGCGCGTAGCTTACACCAGCTTCCTGTATGTTGCGCAGGTTACGCAGCAAGGCCATATAACCCAGCTTACCACTGTCTATCAATTCTTCCCATTTGGCCTTAAATGCTTCGGCTTTATGCTTTTCGCTATCAAATCCAACCTGGCCCAGGGCCGATAATTCGGTTTCCCAGGTATAAGGTGTTTGCAGGGTACCGTTCACTATTTTATCAAACAGTTGTTGCTGTACAGTATCCTTTGCCTTTGGGTGCACCAGGAACAATGCATCGCGCAGTTTGATAGCGCCATCACGGTTATATTTAGCAAACTGATATTCGTCAAAACGGTTAAATGCAGCCTGTAAGCCTTTTTGCAATTGCTTGCTCAGGCGGTTAAGCTTTTTGGTACCGGTACGCTTGTTCAGCATTTCGTAGCAGGCCAGCAATTCGGTGATCTCATCGGCACGGTTCACCACCCCGGCGGTAACCCGGGCAACCAGATCGTCGCCCGAGTGCAGCTTAGCCAATTCGGTAACCAAAACCAGCGGAACCGAACGCAAATACATTTTTGTACGTGCATATACAGCCAGCTTACCCACAAACACCGGGTTACAAGCATATATCAATGTGCGCAGGCGTTCCATACGCGTATCGTTCTTTTCGTAAAAAGAATCATTTAAGCTCCAAGTAACAACCGCGGTGTATAGTTCCATTTCGGCACTCATCACAAAGGCTTTTGCACCTGCGTGGTTTACGGTTTGTGTGTTGTTACGGCTTAATAAGTTAAATTTCATTGGGAACCTCCCTTCTTTTTTTGTTTGTTGATACAAAGATTGGGAGGCACTGCGCAGTGTATTTGCGCAGTTAAAAAATATTTTAATTTTTTTTGAGATATTTATAAAATGGAGGATATCACCATAGAAAAAGCCGATTACATTGTAGCCCATTATGCTCATTTAATGAACCTGGAAGAAAGGAAGGCTTTAAGGCACCACATATCAACCCTTAAACTGGACGAAACCAAAGACGTACGATTAACCCGCGTGTATTTAAAAACCGGTTGGCTCAGTGATGACCCTCTGATACTAAATTACTTGAGCGAAGGCTATATTCAATTTACGCTAAACTGTGCCGAACGCATCCTCAAAGATAATCCAGACGAAGTGTTTTTTAATTTATGCCCTGTGTGCAAAAAACTAGCCCGGACTCCATTTGCCAAACAATGCCGTTGGTGTGGGCATGATTGGCATTGATACTGCCAGGTATAACTGCATAAGTAAAAGAGCAAATAACACAGGCGCGTTAAATGCATAAAATATTTTATCAGTATAGGCAGAAGTAGTGAATTGGGTACTGATGAGCACCCATACAGCAAACATTTTTATAAACGGGAGCCCTTAAAAACAGGCCGGCCCATGGCTGCTGCCAAATGGAAATTTGTTAGTCCTTCCATGTGTGTAATGATCACATACTTTATGATCGCGGTACATTTTAGGGTTGTTGGGGTGATTGGTAAGTAATTCTGAGTGGGTAGCTTCAGTCTTATCAGGCTGAGGAACTATCGTAGCTTTCTTCTTCATGACGAATCCTCCTGAAATTAAGGTTTTAGAGCAATTGGTTATATAAATTTAAGCATAAAACTTACTCATTGCAAGCATTTTACGAAGAAAATATTATTTTTTATTTATGAGATGGATAAAAATATCTATAAGGATGTGATGGCATTGATAAACCTCAAGCCCGGTTCAGGAGACACAGAGAACTGACTATCCTTTTACTTTCGCTCCAATTGGAGGATTTTTTCGCGTGCATTATCGTTTTGCGGATTTAAGGCCAGTGATTTTGAGTAACTTTCTTTTGCAGCACCCATCTCTCCTGCTGCCATATAAGCTTCTCCAAGACTATCATAAGCGTTGGCAGATGTAGGATATAATTGTACCATATCCTTAAAAATTGAAAGAGCTTTAGATACCTCGCCATCGGAAAGATAGAAATATCCCATTTGATTCAAATCTCCTTCTCCTGCTTCATTTTCCGAGAGTCCAGTTGCCTTTTGAGTATTAAAATACTTTAACATGGCGTCAACCCCGACTATCTGCGCCATAAGCAACCATTCCTTTGGCTTTTGATCAAAGTGATAATTCCAGCCAAATTCTTTGCTAACGCCCTGCAGTAATATATCCCAAAGATATTCCCCGTTATCAGAATTGGCTAACAAAACAAGCCCATTCCCCGTTTTCCAATTCATAACCAAAAGGCTTTCAAAACCTTCATTTTGCCCGTTATGACTGAATAGACCTTTATTTATAGGATCAAGATGGAAGCATTGTGCACCTCCATCATTAAATGGCGTAACCATGGCTTTGGCAAGAGGTTGTGACAGGATAGCCCTGGGCGTACCATTGCAGGCGCGGGCTAGTCCAATAGCAAATCTGGCCAGGTCTGTAGCTGTAGTCCAAAGACCTGCCGGGCCTTGCTCAGGATAAACAAACCATTGATTTGGAACAGCCTTTCCATTTGAATTTGTTCCGGAAGCTGCTTTTGAGCGCCATTGGCTGGCTAATGGCTGGGTAAACGTGCTATTGATCATCCCGAGCTTATGCAGCACAAGATCATCCATGATAGCCGAAAACGGCTTGTGTGTAACATCTGTCAGGAGTAACTGTTCAATAACAATTCCCCCACCAGAATAACTTTCCTGTTCTCCGGGTACGGCAGTTACCCGTATTGGAGGGTTATTTGCAGGTTTCACGCCGTCCAGAATTTGTATTAATGTTGGCAAAGATTGGTTCCTGTTGTATCCTGCAAAACCATGTACGTTTACCCCGGCACGATGAGATATCAATTCCCGTAAGGTAACGGGGTGCTGTTCGGTAAAAGTATTCGATGGAACTTTCCAGGTTGTAAGAAAATGGTTAACGTCTTCATCAAGCATTAAAACATGCTTATCTACCAGCGCCATTGATGCCATTGCTGTTATAGGTTTACTCACAGAAGCGGCCTGAAATAGGGTGGTAGGAGTTACCGGCCGCGATGAACCTGGGGTTACTACTCCATAACCCTTACTAAAAATAATTTTATAATTACTGATGATCGCGATGCTAAGTCCTGGAATATGATAAGCTGCCATTACCTCATCAAGCTTCAAATTCTTGAAGGAGCTTCCATCAGGAAACGGCATTTCCAGTTTTACCTGTTCAACACGATGTATACGGACAATGGTTGAATTATCGGAAGGAGCCCAAGAAGATTTATTTGGAGACTGTGCTGCCACGCTACCTGCAAACAACCAGAAAAATAAGGGGACTATTCTTTTCATTATTTATTTTTTTGCAGTTTATTAAAATGCTCGGTTATTCCCAATCCAGAGATCTGACAAATAGATTTATACGAGATATACTCTAGCATACTAATTACGTACCAATTATTTATATAATTGATAATCAATTATATAAAATTTTTAAAAAGATGCACCGTTCGGAAATATTACAACTACTGTACGTTGTTGAACAGCAATAATGATTTGCCAACTCTGGCTAACTTAAAAAGCTGATATAAAAAACCTACAAAATCTGGATATTCAGAATACAAGCAGTTTAAAAAAATTTCAGAAATTTCTTGATTTTATAAAATAAATGCGTATCATCATCATCATGAAAACAAGAACAATACAATGCTGCATACCGCAACCGATTTATCGGAGGGGATAGCTATGTATTGAGAAAAATATAATCAAACACGTGAATCCTCTTAGATAAATCTAAGGGGATTTTTTGTTTGGGTGATAAATTTCAGGGTAGTATATCAATTGGCCAGATTACCTGCTTTGGGAGCAGGAGGTTCCCGGTTCGAGTCCGGGTTACCCTACTGATTATAAATGAAATATAGCTCAATGGTTAGAGCAGCACCCTTATACGGTGCCAGTTAAAGGTTCAAGTCCTTTTATTTCCACAGGTGTTTATTTTCCTATGGTGCAATGGCAGCACATCAGATTCTGGATCTGAGAGTCGTGGTTCGAATCCACGTAGGAAAACAGGAGTATTTAAAAATAACAGTAGTTGTTTTTGCTCTGATTTGTTTTGCTTAGCTGGCTTGGGCCGGGTAGGGTGAAGCGCGCATTTATTACAGAAATTTCTGTAATAAATTTTATAAAATGGCCGGTTGCCCGAGTGGTTCAAGGGAGTCCTCTGCAAAAGGAATGTCCGCAAGTTCGAATCTTGTACCGGCCTCAGGGTAATTATTGAATTAGTGAGTTATTGAATTATTGAATTTGGCCTTATTAAAAAAATCTGCAACGGCTATTGAGCGCTCTTTGATAAGCAATAACAAAGCTGGTTCTCCTTTTAAATGTGTATATTTGTATATATCAACAGCCCGGTTTTCCTGATCCAAAAGGAAAATCGGGCTGTTTTGCTAAGAAGAAAAATAGTCCAAAACAGGCCATTTCACATATAGTTATTTGACAATCAATTAATTAGTGCTTTTTAAAGTTTCAAAAAACGCTCAAAACCGCGTTAAAATTTGTTAAAAAGTGTTAAAACGAGGCTTTTTTAATGATTTTCAAGCCTGTTTTCACTCATTTTTGGACGGAAAAATGTTAAAATTCAGGGTTTAAAAAGTTTTTAAAAGCTCCTTTCAACGCTGGAAATATCTACGCCGGACATTTGACAATATGATCGCAAATGACTAAAATAGTATCTCCTAATTACTTTTAATATTCACAATGAAATTAAAACCATCCTTATCGCAGGTACTTGGCCTTTTGCTGGTCATGGTTGCGCTGCAAAGTTGCGAACCCACACAACCCGGCAGCTGGAAAAATGAACAGATCAGCAGCCCTGATAAATTCCATCAGCTTAACACTGAGCTTTTTAAACAACTGAAAGTAAACGATGAAAAGCAACTGGAGAATATGATGTCGAGGGATTTTATTGACCATCCCTATAGAAACAGAAAAATAGAACTGGTAAGTAACCGGGTAAAAGCAAACGACTATACCCTGCTTGATGAATATTATGTGGTGAACCGCTATATAAGCGGCGATACCATCAGCTCGGGTATCAAGGGCCCAAACGGCTATTCGCTAACCTACCAGGGCGCAACACACCAAATGTACTTTGCGTTTTTTGTGCCTAAAAATAAAGCCATACCCAACCAGGACATGATCGCGGCTGTTTACTGTAAATATAACTATGGCTGGAAATTGAGTCAGCTGGATGTAAGTCACTACACGTTTAACGGCAAAACAGCTCCTGAACTGCAAAACCAGGCTCAACAGTGCTACAACAAAGGCTTTTTAATAGATGCTTTAAATATATCCTCCTCAGCCATAGATTGCTCGCGCCCCAGCGATCTGTGGAAATACAATGGCGAAGAGGAGATGAGCAACTTTTACAATAAAGTTTTGAAAGAGGCTTACAGCACCTATAAATTCCCGCTGGCTATTAAACTGGTTTCAACCCATCCGCACATTATCCGGATAATGAACCAAACTACACCAGAGGGCGTTTTTCCGATGATCTATTACATATCATCTATCAAACTAAAAGATACAACAGCTATCAAACAGGAAAACGAAAACATCAAAAAAGTGATCAATCAAACGTTACCCGGTATTGATCAGGATAAAAAATATGTGCTGTATTCTGCATTCAATGAATCGCCAACAGGCATAAAAACTGTTGATCATTTTGATATGACCACGAAACTGAAATAGATCAAAACAGTGTACCGGGCGATAATTTAACCCGGTACACTGGTAAAATTTAATTAAGCGTCCACTGACTGCTTTCGGCGGTGGCTCCAATGGCGGTGCATTGCGCCAGGCCACTTTGGTTTTCGAGGTTCAGGTAGGTATTCTGCCATTCGTTACGGAGGCGTTTGTATCCATTGTAATCTTCCAGTACCCAATAGCTGCTGTAAAAACTATCCGGCACGGAAGTACATTCAACATAGCTGTACAGGTGCTCAATGTTGAGATAATGACCTGTACTTACATTTTTAATGCGGGTATGACCATTAACCTGCTCCAACGTCCATTTGCCATTGGCTACGGTGCTCGACGAGCTGTATTTTGCCTGCCCGTTATCCTCATACAGATAAGTGCTCAGCCATTTATTTTTGATACTGACACCAGTAGTTACAGGAGGTGTGGTACCACCGCCACTAATAGTGTTCATTAAATTTTCGGCATCGGCAGGTTGCACATTGGCAAAATAGGTAAATACCTGGTTCAACTGATTTTGCACGCTGGAATTGCCCTTGTATTGCTTACGGTATTGGTATAAACGGTAGATCTGCTCCAACTCATGCTGATGGTAAGGTACACCCAGCTTTTGCTGCATGGTGGTTAAAAAGCCATAACCAAACTCAACGGTTGGCTCAATCATGGTACCTTCGCCGTAATCGTTCCAGGTGGCAAACTGAATAATGCCTACACTTGATGCCAACGCTTTATCCAGCATAGTGCTAAAGGTTGAAGTACCGTTATAGGCAATTTGCCAGGTTGGCCCACTGGCACCGCCAGCGGCGTAAAACGAATTAAAGCCCGGATATACTACACCCACCGAGATAGGGAAACTGGATGCCTGCGCGTAATAATTATCCACAACGGTTGGATGATCCTGATATATCCACGGAAACTCACCGCCTGCATTGTTAGCACCAACCTGGCTGGTAAAGCCATACAATGGGATAATTTTTGGTTTGGGACTCAGTCCAGCCAGTATCTGATCCCACTCGCTGGATGAATGGAAAGTTATCGGACCAAAATTGAGCACTACCGGCACGTTGTTCACCTTAAGGTAATTACCTTGGTTAAAGTAATTGTTTTGCATGTAGGTAAAATCGCCGTGGGCGCCGCTGGTTTGGCCGGCATCCCAGTTACGGTCTTCCTCCACAATAGAAAACTGCAGACCTACCGCGTTCAGCTTAGCGATAAGGGCATTGGAGTTATTGAGATTGTCGGGATAATCATAAAGTACACGGGTACCGGGCCAATCGATAGTAACCCCATCAACGCCTGAGTATTTCATGAGCAGGAGCTGATACTCAATAATATCTGGATCGCTAGAGGCGTAGGGGCCGGTTTGCGGGTAATAATAAGCAGCAATTTGGCGACGGCCATTGGTAATAATGTCGGGGTTTTGAGTGTTCATTTTCCAGTGATAACCCCAGGCACCTTTTGATTCTGGTGTTTCGAACCAGGGCATCCAGTGCATAAAGATCTTTTTGGAGGTAGACTTCCCTATCTGAACAGCAGCAAGCGTTTTGTTCTTGATAGAATTAGGTTGATCAGGATTGTTTCCCGTAGAGTTTTTCTTGCAGCCAAAACATAGCATGGCCATAAGCATACAAACAGTGAGCTTTCTCATAAGGTAATTGGTTTTTAATTGGTTACAGCTGCCGGGCTTTAGGGCAGCCCGGTATTAATACAAAGGAGGGAAGTATATGGCGTAATATGTATTAAAAATCAGGTGGCGGAGAGAAAATATAAATCAATAATTGATTGAAAATATCTACAACAAACTAAATATCAATAATATAAATACAAATCAAGCACTTGTTGAGTGATGAAAAATATAAACTATTAGAATTATAATTAATGAAAAAATAAGTCCAATTATGAGTTAGGATCGTGTTTAGATCCTCATGCCCGAAGAGAGACTCGAACTCTCAAGAGGCTTCATAAGCTACAGGCCATACGGCAAACAGGCACAATAAAACTTTGTCGCATATTGCCTATTCTTTGTCGTGCTTACATCCCGCAAATTAAATAAAGGACTGTAATTTTATGTATTGATTTACCGGATAATAATATTCACATCATCCTTATAATTATGATAGCCACTATCACCACAGCATTGGAAAACACCAGGCAGGATCTGCTGCAAACCATTTCAGGTTTTACCCAGGAGCAATTTAACCAGATACCTTTTGAAAACAGCTGGACCGCAGGTCAGGTAGCAGAGCATATTGTTAAATTCTCATCGGGCGGGGCAGAAATCTTAAAAGCCACAGGTACAGACACGCAACGCGATCCGGCAGAAAAGATCGAGCCCTTACGTGATCTTTTTCTGAATTTCGACATCAAAATGACGGCACCCAATTTTATACAGCCATCCAGCACTCCCAAAGAAAAAGAAGCGATTTTACGATCGCTTGAAAATGGTTTCGATCCGATGATCAATCTGTCAAGAACTACTGACCTGACCCTGATTTATCCTGATTTTGAATTACCCCAATACGGCACCCTGACCCGTTTAGAATGGCTGTATTTTATTTGTTTTCATACCCAACGGCATATACATCAAATGAAAAACATCCGGAAGTATTTAAACTAAGTCATTTCTGGCCTGGTTTAAATATCCGGATGTTGGGTTTAATATATTATCCGTTGATCCTAATCCTCAGGCTTTTCCTTAGGATCGGCCATACGTACAATGCGTGGTTCAAATTTAGCCAGTACTTCCACCAGATCGGTTTGGGCGGCCATTACGGTGTGGATATCCTTATAGGCCATTGGGGCCTCGTCAACATCTGAGCCCATGAGTGTGATACGTTTATCTATCAGGTTGGCAGCTACCGAGGCACGGTCGATAGTCTTAAAAGCCGCGCTACGGCTCATCAATCGCCCTGCCCCATGTGAAGCAGAATTGATAGATCGTACATCACCTTTACCACGTACCACAAAGCCGGGCGTGCTCATGCTGCCGGGAATAATACCCAGTACACCCTCGCCTGCAGGAGTTGCTCCTTTTCGGTGCACCATCACTTCGGTACCATCAGCCAGTTGCTCTTTCCAGGCAAAGTTGTGGTGGTTTTCGATGCGGGTAAGCGGTGTTAAGTTAAGCGCTTTGGCTATTTTGTTATGTATCTCATGATGGTTGGCGCTGGCATATTCGCCGGCCAGGTTCATGGCAATCCAGTACTCCTGCCCTTCATCCTTATCCAAATCGAGCCAGGCCAGATGTTTAGCTTCTGCTGGCAATTTGGTTTTACTCATGGCAATTTTTGAGTAATGATCGGCAATGCTACCGCCAAAACCACGCGAACCAGAGTGCGAAAGCAGAGCCAGGTAATTACCGGCAGGTATACCCTCCAAAGCGCCATCTGCCAAAGTAAGCTCACCCCACTCCACAAAGTGGTTACCTGTACCAGATGTACCCAGTTGGGCATAAGCCTTATCTTTCAACATACGGATCACCTTGGTTTCGCCCCAGGTACGGCTATCAAATAAGGAGCTGTCATGGTGCACCTTAGTGGTACAACCCATGCCAAAATGGGTATGTTCGCTCAGCAAGTTTTTTAATTTATCTGTCTCGGTATCTATGGCAATTGCAGGTAAATCAAAAATGCTCAGACACATTCGGCAGGCAATATCCACGCCAACAGCAAAGGGAATAATGGTATTGGCTGTAGTTGCCAGCACCCCGCCAATGGGCAAACCATAACCCTGATGTGCATCAGGCATCAAAGCGCCGGCAACAGCTATAGGTAATTTTACAGCTGTTTTCATCTGTGCCAAGGCGCCCACTTCAATATGTTCTAAACCATAAACCGGGAAATCGGCCATTTCTGTTTTTAAGGCATGTACGGTACGCTGCTGTTTCATGAATTTCCCTTCTTTACGCAAGTCGACAACGCTTTCGGCGAGGTTCTTGAATTTACCACCTTTTTTCATGGCATATGGTATGGGATCATCAATCAGTGCTTCCAGATTAGCTAATATGGTGGCTTTATCCATTACGCCATGTTTCAATAACCCGTTAGCTACGCGGCTAAAGCTCTCTAATATTTTAACGTCGTTAATGCCCAGGGCTTTTAACTCGTTGTTGCTTACTTTTTCTTTTTGCCCCACGGCCCCCTGAAGGGGGAGGTTATGAGCCTCATTTTCTTTTCTCATGATACAAAGTAAAATACCTACTGCGCAACGTATTTGCGCAGTAAGAAATAAAATCATAATTTTCTAAAAAAATTCCAAATTCGAACATCCGATATCCGAAATAATAAAGTTATGCCAGTAAACCGCAACGCTCTTATCCGCTATCGAACCATTGACGGCTGCCTGCAAAATCGTCAAAAAAAATGGACACTCGATGATCTGATAGACGCTTGTGCTGATGCACTTTATGAATATCAGGGGATAGACAGCGGCGTAAGCCGCCGCACCATACAGGCCGATATCGAAATGATGCGCAGCAACAAACTTGGTTACGAAGCGCCCATTATTGTTACCGATAAAAAATATTACACCTATGCCGATAAAGGCTACAGCATTACCAACATTCCGCTTAACCAGCAGGACATGCAGGTATTGGGCGAGGTATCTGATCTGCTCAAACAATTCAAAGGCTTTAACCATTTTACCGATCTGAACGAGATGGTGAGTAAACTCGAGGATAAGATCTACACCCAAAAAACACAGAGCGCCCCGGTAATTGATTTTGAAAAGAATGATAACCTGAAAGGACTTGACTGGATCGAAACCATTCGTAAGGCCATTGTAGCTCGTAAAACCATGTGTGTAACCTACCAGTCATTTAAGGCCCGTGCGGCCAGCACTTTTTGCTTTAGCGGATATTTATTGAAGGAATATCGTAACCGCTGGTTTATGTTGGGAAGGTCACATAACCGCTATTCGCCGCTGCTAACTCTGGCGCTTGACCGGGTACAAGCCATTGAAGAACACGAAGACCCTTATCGTGAAAATAAAGATATCGATCTGGCAACTTATTATAATGATGTGCTGGGCGTTACCAAAAGTTTAGGACAGCGTGATAATCTTGTGGTGTTTTGGATAGATGCTGCCAATGCACCTTACGTAATCACCAAACCATTGCACCATACCCAGAAACTATTAAAGGAGGATGAAACCGGCAAAATATTCAGCATCAAAGTGATCATGAACTTTGAATTGGAACGCGAGTTATTGGGTTTTGGTTCCAAGATGAAAGTACTTGGTCCGCGCTTGCTGGTCAAACAGATCAGACAGCAGCTTCAAAAAACACTGGATCATTACAACGCTCCCAATCCCGGGTTTACGCATGAGGACGCCGGAGAAAACCCAGAATAATAAATAACCTTAACCAACACTTTCACAGTTTAAATTATGACCAATTTTTTAACGAAGCTAAAGCTCATCTATCTGCCATATCTCATTATTTCCTTGCTGGTCATCAGCATTTATTCGTTTTTAAATTGGTTGTTGATCATGTACTGGCAGTTAATATCGCCTAACGAGGAATTGGTTAATTTTTGGCTCCCTATGGCCATAAGCATTTTAGCCGTAGCTATATGGTTAAGGCCCCGCGTGAAGCTATTGTCCTTAAAAACCCAAAGAAACAATTTACCTTTCTTATACTATTTTGTAGCAGCTCTGGCCATTCTGGCTCCTACTATAATCGCTCAAGAATATCTTATTACCGCCACCGGCAAGCTAACGAGCTTACAAACCATTGAGCAGATCGATCGCCATCATTTAACTAAATACTATCGTTTAAAAAAACACTTTATTGATAAAAAGCGTAGTGCCTTTTACATACGCAGCGAAGTAACCGGCAGAAACAGCGAACACATTGTTTTTTATATTGACATCGTATCGCCCATACTCGATTCTGCAGGCAAATATAATTCACCCGTAGCCTGGCTAGGCACAGAATACAGCAAATCCGTTAGCAGCAGCATGAGCAATACAGAAAAACATGAGGCTTATACAGCGTTTGCAAAAGATACAGAGAAGGAATTTAACAGCAAAGATTTGGACCTTTTCGATTATTTGGATCATATCGGAAATAGTGATACTCACAGAGGCTTTATAAATGCACTTAAAACATCATCTGCGTATTCCGGGGATGCTGACCGCCAGGTTATTCTGATTGCTCAGAAAGGAGTATTTGAAAACCGAAACGGAGACAAACTACAATGGATATTTTATTCATTTGGAATAGGCGCGGGGATATGGCTTATCCTGATAGCTATCCCAAAACTCAATCGTGCCGGATTAAAGAAATATACGCCCCGTACCTGGCAGGCAGATGCAATGGCATTTTTCAAACCATTCGCAGGTATGAAATGGCGTGACACCGGTATTACTGGTATATTAATCGGGGTAAATGTGCTCATCTTTACCATTATGGTTTTCGCTGGTCTGGGCGTGATATCTTTTGATACAGCCGACTTGTACAAATGGGGGGCAAACTACGGGCCTGCTGTAAAAAACGGTGAATGGTGGCGGCTTATTACCTGCATGTTTTTACATGGGGGAGTAATGCACCTGTTGATGAACATGTTCGGTTTACTATTGGTAGCTGCTTTTTTAAGGTCGTTGCTGGATAATTTAAAATTGGGCATAACTTATTTTATATGTGGCTTATTGGCAAGCCTTGCAAGCATCTGGTGGAATCCAACTATTGTAAGCATTGGTGCCTCCGGAGCCATATTTGGGTTGTATGGTGTCGCGATTGCACTGCTAACAACTAATAAAAGCGGTACAGGAAATAAAAAAGGCATTTTGCTCAGCTTCCTGTTTTTTGTAGGGGTTAATCTGCTGTTTGGCTTGATTGGCAATACAGATAACGCAGCACATATCGGTGGGTTAGTATCAGGACTGATCATGGGTTACGTTCTGTATTTCTTTATAGAAGCCCCAAAACCTCCCCGAAAAAAACGCATAAAAATAAAACAGGAAACGATAACTCCGGATACCGGGCAGACAGCAGAACCGGCTTAATACCGGCTATCCAAACTTTTGATAAACGCGATAATATCCTTGCTTTCTTTAGCGCTGAGGTTTAATTTATCAAGAGGCAGGGTTTGATTATCAATTTTTATACCCAGGCCGGCGCCTCCGCCCTTGTTGTAAAAATCCATCACCTCGTCAAGTGTTTTAAATACCCCGTTATGCATGTACGGTGCTGTACGTGAGGAATTACGAACTGTAGTTACCTTAAACGCATGCTTAAACGATGGCGTTTGTACCTGATTATACCTGCCCAGATCGTCATCAATAACATGCCCTGTTGCCGATTCTGGTACGCCTATAACCTCACTCTCCATTTTAATGAACCGGGGAGGGAGATTGCCGTTAAACAGGGGCATATAATGGCAGGTACCGCATTTGGCCTTACCCATAAACAGGTTAAAACCATGCAGTTCATCCTTGGTCATCACTTTATTATTGCCAAGCATATAGGCATCAAAACGACTGTTCATGGCGGTAAGACTGCGCACATAAGAACCAATGGCGTTCATCACCTCAAGCGTATCTATTGCTGCACGTTTATTTACTACAGGAAATGCCTTCATGAAAAGCTGCCTGTAGTTTTTATTCTGCCATAATCTTTCGGCAGCCATAGCCATTGAACCATGCATTTCATCAGGATTATCGACAACATTGCTCACCTGATCTTCTAGTGTAATTGCGCGCAGATCATAAAACTGAGCTGGCTGTAAGCCTGCATTTAATAGCGTAGGCGTGTTTCTTTTCAATAGCTGTTTAGTACCAATCACCGTGTTTTTGATCAATCCGTCCGTAAAAGCTTTTTCGGGCTGATGACAGGAGCGGCAGCTCCTGGTTCTGGTACCAGATAATATTGGATCAGAAAACAGCATTTTGCCCAACATTATTTTTTGTGAGGTCGATACTGCATCGGCATTGGGTGTGTACGCATCTACATTGAAAGCATTGAGGTCAAAAAGGGTTTTGGCATCCTGGTTCAGCAAACGGTTATACCTGATCACATGAATCTTTAAATGCTGTTCCAGATCGGCAATGCTGCGGCTGATTGGATTACCATACCTCGTTATAAATTCGGCCCGGTTAAAACTATTAAACCCGGGATGGGCTTTCAGATATACAACAGCAGCCGAAATTTGCGATGCCAACTTTTTGGATTGCTCATCGTTACCAGCGTAATACTTTAAAATATTTTTAAGGCTTTCCAGGCTTACGGCGCTTTCGGCCATGCTTTTTTGTGTTAGCGGATCATCAAATCCAACTATACCCAACGTCAATATCCGGAATATTTCGAGCCGGGCAGCATCAAACACTTGTCCATCCAGGATATCAATATTGCTGAAATACGTTTTGTATTTATTGCAACCGTATTGTATAGTTTTAAGTTGTTTTACAAGATCCTTTTGTTTGCTGGCATCATACCGGGGGAATAGATACCCTTCTATAATCTGTAGCCCAGCCGGTTCAAACACTTGTCCGCTGCCCATTTCTACCTCAGGCACCGGCGCCCCGTTTACCGCCCTGGTAGTAGCAGCATCAAAATACTCAGCAGCCCATTCTATTTTTTTGTATCGGAGACGCGCCTGCAGGAATAGCTGCTGTAACTGTTTTTCGTTGGGTAAATTACTTTCGGCCGCTGGCTGGAATTGATCTTTCAAAAAAAATGAAAGATCATCAACCTGTGCTATTAACACATGTGCTATCGCTTTTGCCGGGGTAGCTTTCTCTTCTCCGCTTGATAGTAGAGCATAGCTTACTACCACAACCAGCATTATCCCTATCAAAACAACTTTCTTCATGTATAATAACTTCCCTTGCCCGGTATATGGTAAAAAAGCACAGGGGCAGTTCCATCGAACTGTCCCCTGATTAATATTATTTTATAAAACGCTGTACTTAACCTGAGTTTAAAACTCAAATGCGTTAAGCATCGGATCTGCATTTTTATCCCGATCAGTAAGTGGCTGTAAATTCCATCTTTTTTCGATGAATGATAGTATACTTACCGTTTCATATTGTGTATGATCTACATATCCCTTTTTAGCAAACGGCGAAATGATCAATGCAGGTATACGTGTACCGGGTCCCCATTTTTTATCAATTACAGGCGGAGCCACATGATCCCAGAATCCACCATTCTCGTCATAGGTTATAATTATGACGGCGTCTTTGCCATTAGGACCGTTTAGCACATCGTTTATCAATTCAACGGTGTGGCTTTCGGCACCCTGCACATCAGAATAACCCGGGTGCTCATTATTTATACCCAACGGTTTTATAAATGAAACGCTTGGTAAGGTGCCATTTTTGGCAGCTTCAATAAAAGCGGTTTCGTCTTTTAAGTGATCTTTCTTGGCCTGGGTACCATCGGCATATTTGGCAAAATAAACAAATGGCTGATGATGAAACTGGAAGGTGGCATCTGGCTTACCTGCCAGGGCATTATCCCATCCGCCGGCGTACCAGGCCCATGAAATATTTTTATCGCTTAACCTGTCGCCAATGGTTGGTGCGGTTTGATTTGGAACCAGCGTAGCCGCATTTGAACCGGCCGGGTGTGGCGCATTCACACTGTAACAGGTATTTACCACATAACCATCGGGAGTAATTACGCCATCGCTGGTTACATTACCGGAAGCGTCGACTTTAGCTACCATATTAGCCGGTGCGTTAGGGAATACCGGGCTTGCAGCCGCAATAAGCCATTGGTGATTTAAGAACGATCCTCCAAAGGCACTGTGGAAGAAGTTATCGCAAAGGGTATATTTTTGAGCCATACCCACCAAAGGCAGTAAATTGGTTTTATAGTAACCCATAGCCAGACCGGCCGTTGTATTATACAAGGCAAATTTGTCCATTTTACCCCGGTTTATCTGCATTTGTTCCTGGTAGTAGCGGTGCAGCACATCGGGTGTTTCCTGATCGGAAGGAACATACTGGTCGATATTAAAATAGGTGTTTGGTAAATTGGTAGGAAAAACGCTTGTACCTGATATCGGAGGCAAATAAGTGTAAGCCTTTCCACTGGCATCAACCTGGGTAACATTATCAATTGCCGCTGTTGATAATCCGTTGGCACCAGAAAACTGACCATACAGGTTATCAAAGCTATGGTTCTCTAAATAAATAACCACTACGTGGCCAACCTTATTGATCCCCGGATCGGTAATGGGGTTACTTTTGTTTTTGAAGCTCATAAGGGCCGCGCTTACAGCTACAGTGCCCATGGCCGCAATCAGTAGCGTTCCGATTTTTAAATAGCGCGAGTTAGTTTTCATAATGAGGGGGTGGGTTTTCTATCTGTTAAATTTTCGTTGCAAAAAACAACCTTAAGCATCAATTGAATATTAGTTTAAAATAATCTTTGTGTTAAGATAATATTCTTTGGCCTGGTTTTCAAATCTTCCCCCTCCATGACATTATATTAAAAGATGGATTAAGCATACTCCCCGAACAGGCTGGCCATTTTATAAAAGTGGGTTTACATGGGTTTACACTTTTCATGGTTAAAATTAATTTATGTAATTGAAAATCAAATATTTAAGTTAATTTTGGTGTTATAAAGTGGGTTAACATGTTAACCCAAAAATTCAAAATTCATTTCATCCTCGTAAGGTTATAAATTGTCGCCCAAGCCATTAGCAAAAGCCTTCCCAAAGTGTAAACTCTTAATTCCCGGGTTAATAACTCTTTTACAAATTACTATTCTGGAATACCGCCAAACGATATTGATCATTTCAACCAGCGTCATACTCATAACATGACCATTAATTAGCGCTTTAATTAAGCCCGCTACTATCACATACAGAGCAGTAACCATCATTGAATCAGTACTTAATAAAGTACATCAGCAATTATCAAAAATAATTACAATCGATTGCGATAAAATTCAAAATAGCTCCCATATTAATCAATTATTTATCTTTTATTAATCGTCTGCTCTTGTTTTGTATCCAATTATAAACCAGTTGTACACCGCTTTTGCCAACCCACCGGCCAAGAGTTAGTGTACCAGATTAACCGATATAACCATGAATCACTATCAACAGTACCCTCCGTAGGTATGCTGCCGCATTATACCTACCACCTTAACCAGGTAACCAATAATTTAAACTTAATCATTAACGAGAAACAGTATGAAAAAACTTAAATACTCACTTATTCTATTTTTCCTTTTCCCGCTCAGTTTGTTCGCCCAGCAGATCCCGATCAGCGGAAAAGTAATTGACTTAACCGATGGGTCGACACTTCCGGGGGTAAGTGTAAAAATTAAAGGAACAACCACAGGCGCCATTACTGATGTAGGCGGAAAGTTCCAACTCAACGTCCCGAATACCGATGCCATTTTACAACTATCATTTATTGGCTATGTAACCCAGGAAATAGCGGTTAAAGACATTAAAGGTGGTGTTATCGCCTTAAAAACCACCAATAAAAGTCTGGATGAGGTAGTAGTTGTAGGCTACGGTGTACAAAAAAGAGCCACCATAACCGGTTCAATTGCAACATTACAAAGCAAAGAGATCGTCACCACCAAAAACGAGAGTGTGATTAATATGCTTACCGGTAAAATCCCCGGGATACGTATCGTTCAAACAACCGCAGAGCCGGGTTCCTATGCCAACAATTTAAACATCAGGGGTTACCAAAGCGCTCCTTTAGTGGTGATTGATGGTATTATCGGTGGCGACCAGTCGACCATAGGCCGCATGGACCCTAATGAAATTGAAAGTATTTCGGTATTGAAAGATGCTGCTGCTTCTATATACGGTATGCGTGCCGCCGGAGGTGCTATCCTGATCACCACCAAGAAGGGATCGAAGAACGGAAAAATCAACATCAACTACTCTGTTAACGATGCGATACAAACCTTTTTAGGTATGCCGGAAGGAGTTGGGGCTGTAGATTATATGATGCTGACCAATGAAAAGGTTAAACGCGATTTCGCCAATAACTTTATATCCAACGTTACCCCCCAATTTTCCTATGCCGATATCCAGCCCTATCTTAACGGTACGCGCAAATCAGCCGACTGGATAGATATGGTTTTCAGAAAAACGGCTAACCAGATACAACACAATTTGAACATTGATGGTGGCAGCGATAAAATAAGCTATTTCTTCAACTTTGGTTATCAAAAACAAGATGGTGTTTTTAAAACCGGCGATCTGAATTACAACAAATATAACTTCCGCTCAAATGTTACCGCCAGCATAACCAAAGGACTTAAAGCACAGGTATTAACATCGGCCTGGATGGATGAGAAAAACCAGCCATACACTGATGAATGGACTGTTTATAAATATACCTGGAACCAGATACCCACACACCAGATATATGCTAACGACAACCCCTTATACCCTGCTGTAATGGACGACAATATGAATCCATCCATTATTACAGATGCCAGTAAAGTGGGTTCAAAAAGGTTCAGAAATAAGAACATTACCAGCCAGTTAAATTTAACTTATGATATACCCGGCATAGAGGGGCTAAGCGCCAAGGCCTTGTTTAACATTGATTATGGCACGGCAGATAATAACCAAATCAAAAGGTCTTTTTCTTTATATACTTACAGCGCGGCCAATGATACATATATACCCAGTTTAGTTAATTCGCCGGCAGGTATAACGCGCTCTTATTATACCCACTTCAACACACTGGCACAGGTAACTTTAAACTATGCCCACACCTTTTTTACAGATCATCACATAACAGCCATGGCTACTTATGAGCAAAGCCATGAAACCGCCGATAACTTTAACGCCTACCGCGACATCGAAATCCCGGTTGATTATTTATTCGGGGGTTTGCAAAACTCCAATATGTCTGGCGGTATGGATGCCGGTGCTTTGCAGGATCGTGCGCATAAAAGCATTATCGGCAGGTTCAATTACGATTATAAAGGTAAGTACCTGGCCGAGTTCAGCTTTCGCCGGGATGGCAATAACCTGTATCAGCCCGGACCGGATCAATGGGGCTTTTTTCCCGGCGGATCAGTAGGCTGGGTGTTGACTAAGGAAAACTTTTTCAGAAGCCTTATACCTGAACACATCCTTACCAATTTAAAAATCAGGGCATCATATGGCCAAACCGGTGATGAAGCCAATGCTCCGGCATTCAATTATGTTAACGGATACACCTATCCTATAGGCAGTTATATTTTTGGTGCGGGAGCAGTAAACGGATCGGCACCTAAATTGGGAAATCCCGGTTTAACCTGGTCTGTAAATACCATCAAAAACATCGCGATGGACTTTAGTCTGTTTGGCGGAAAAATAGATGGTACCATTGAAGTTTTCAGAAACGACAGGACCGGATTACCTGCCCAACCTTCTGTAGCCTTACCGGGAACAGTAGGAGCGGCTGTACCACAGATTAATTATAACAGCGACAGGGTACAGGGCCTTGACTTTAGTCTGGCATATCGCACCACCCTTGGTCAGGTTGGGTTAAACCTTAGCGGTAACATAGGTACTACACGGTTAGAAGCATTGAATGTTCTTCGAGGCAGATCAGGCAACGAGTATTTAAACTGGAAGGAAAACCAAACCAACAGGTACCAAAACGTTTGGTGGGGACCTGAATATGCGGGGCAATTCACCAATTACAACCAGATATACAATTATGGCGTTAACACGGGCGGAGGCAATAACAATGTTGTTCCCGGCGACTACTACTATAAAGACTGGAACAATGATGGGGTAATAGATGATAAAGACAGCCACCCTATTGCCACTACCGATATCCCTTTGTATAACTACGGGCTTACCATTGGCCTGAGCTATAAAGGTTTTGATATGAATATGCTTTTACAAGGTGCTGCAGGCGTTTATGTACAATACGGTGAACAATTTGCATCACCGCTGATGTATGGCCGAAGCGCCCTCACCCGCTTTCTGGACAGCTGGCACACGGCAGATCCTTATGCCAATGTTTTTGACCCCAACACAGTATGGGTTCCCGGATTTTATCCTGCAATGGGTTCGCCGGATGCACAAGGCACAAAAGCCATTCAAAATGCCAGCTACCTGCGTGTAAAATCATTAGAGTTTGGATACTCATTATCTCCTTCTGTTTTAAAAAGTATAGGTGTTAAAAAACTCAGGGTATATGTAAACAGCTACAACCTGTTAACCTTCACCGGATTAAAGAACTATGACCCGGAACACCAGGGCCCCAATCCTCGGGACAACGGCAATTTCGGCGTAGCCCTGGGCGGATACACCTACCCTATGAACAGGACTTTTAATCTGGGCGCTAACGTTTCCTTTTAAACTATTGACATATGAAAAGTATACATAAATTAATCATAGCCATTTCTATCACCGTTGGAGCCTCGGTAACTTCCTGTCAGAAGTTGAACATCCCGCCAACTAATATATTTACTCCCGATGTTATATACAGCAGTGAGGCGGGTGTTAAATCGTTTTTAGCAACTATTTATCAGAATTTACCTATCGAGGACTTCAAATACAGGCCAGATCAGGGATTTAAAACAGGGAGTAATGATTGGGAAAATTTTTACAATTCGGCTGGTGTAACCGGTGAGGAAGTTGGGCCCTGGGGCGGCGTGGATATTGCCGGAGGTTTCGGGTACTGGCCATACGGCGATATCCGGAATGTGAACATTCTGATATCTGAATTACCTAAACATGTGGCTACCCTAACCCAGCCAACTGTCAACGCGCTTTTGGGCGAAGCTCACTTTTTAAGGGCTTACTATTATTTTGGTTTGGCCAAACGTTATGGAGGAGTACCGCTTATCAAGGAACCACAAGATCCGGCAGCTCCATTGTCAACCCTTCAGGTACATCGTAATAAAGAACAGGAAACCTGGGATTTTATTGGATCGGAGCTTGATTTGGGTTACCAGATGATGCCCGAAAGCAGCGATGCCGGCAGGGCCAATAAATACGCGGCTATCGCATTAAAATCAAGGATCATGCTGTATGCAGCCTGTATAGCCAAATACGGTTCCGTAAACTTTGTTGATGGGCCGGCACGCTCCGCTGGATTGGTAGGTATCCCGGCCGATCAGGCTACTAAATACTTCCAGGCAGCTTATGACGCCGCAAAAGCATTGGAAGGCCATTATTCCCTTTACAATGCCAATTCAGATAAGGTACAAAACTATGTCGACTTGTTCCTGAAAAGCGGAAGCCCGGAAAACATATTCATTAAACAATACTCTATCGCTAACCAAACTGCGCACAGCTGGGATGCTACCATGTCGCCGCGCTACATGACAGCCAACGCGCTTTCCCGCTCGTACCCAACGTTAGATCTGGTACAACTTTGGGGGAATTTGCAAGTAACCAATGACGACGGCACCCCTAAACGTTTTGATAACCGCGCCGACCTCATGCAGGGTCTTGAACCACGCCTGTTGGCTACCGTTTATTTTCCCGGCGCTACTTTAAGAGGACTCACCTTTGATATGCAACGGGGTATATATCCTTCTTTTAGCGGAACTGCTGCGGCCGAAGTGGCCAAACAACCCAACTCCCGCTCCTACATACTGGCAGGCGATACCAAAACCTTGTATCAGGGTAAACAGGTTATCGGCTTTACCGGTCCCTGGACCGGCGGTGATGAATTAACCCGTACAGGTTTTTATGTACGTAAGTATGTTGACTATAACAAACCGCAGGCTGCGGTTGATCTGAACAGGAGCGAACAACCATGGATTGACCTGCGCTATGGTGAAATATTACTGAACCGCGCCGAGGCCGCAATGGAATTAGGCAACCCTACTGATGCACTAAGCTCTATCAATCAGCTCCGCACACGGGCCGGCGCTACACTATACACATCAATTGACCTGACTAAGGTGCGTAATGAAAGACGCATGGAACTTGCCTTCGAAAATCAATACTATTGGGACTTAAAAAGATGGCGTACTGCCGACGTGGTTCTTGACCGCGCGCACTTTAAAGGCCTGATGCCTTATTACATATTTAACGAAAACAAATTCATTTTCCTGGCCGAGCCCGAACTGTTTAACCGAGAATACACCTTCCAGAAACAATTTTATTACGAAGGTATCCCTGGCGGCGAGATCGGCAAAAATCCTAACCTGCTTCCAAACAACCCTAACTATTAAGCATTAAAAATTTTAAATATGAAAAAGTTAATCAGCAATTTTTTAGTGGTGGCAGCTATTTTTACAATCTCTGCCTGTACAAAAATAGATAACTATGATGGCCCTAACGCCTCATTTCAGGGCAATATCATTTCATCTGCAGGAGGTAATTTACAAACATCCAGTGGCAGTACACAGATCAAGCTACAGCAAATCGGCTGGACAACCCCGCAAACTATCCCCAGTAAGTTTGATGGTACATTTGAAGACACCAAGCTGTTTAAAAGCGCCTATAAAGTAGTACCAACCGGGGGAGCTTTCTGGCCGGTTACCGATACTATAGTGGTAAACATTGCCCAGGGCACCAAGCACGATTTTACGGTTACCCCATACATCATTATCAAAAACTTTACTACAAGTTTAAGCGGTACAACCTTAACGCTTAAGTATACCCTCACTGCCCCTATTGCTGCAGGCTTGCCAACTATTAAGGATACGCAGCCTTACGTTAATAGCACCAAACTGGTGGGTGCCGGAGCCTCTATCCGGGATTTTTCGGATGTGAACGCGATAACTATCAACAAAAATTTCACGGATATGAGCGACGCCGACAAGTCGGTAACCTTAACCGTGCCCAACCTGCTGCCAGGCCGTACATTTTATGTACGTGTGGGGGTACGTTTAAGCGACAGCTTTAACAGCTCCAATTTTTCGGAAATAGTGCAGGTAGATGTTCCTAAATAATTAACCTAAACAAAAAAGGAAATGAAATTTATAAAAACATTGATGGTATGTTCCATCCTCATAACAGGCCTTATCATTACCGGCTGCAAAAAAGAAAAATATGTTTCGCGGGATACCTCGGGCCTTAAACCACCTGCGCCTATTGATACCACAAAGCCGCCGGTGGTTGATACATCGGTGGTAATTGACAATGCTGATAAAACCGACGGCTGGCAGGTAGCAGGCGGCGATCCCGTTTTGGTGACAACCGGCCAAAAGGAAGGAAAAGGTTATATCCAGGGAACAATTAAATCAGGGCAAAACTTTATGCAGTTTATTAAAACGCTGCCCGCTGCCGTGAATACAAAAGCAACTTTATCTACAGGCGAATTAAAATTCTGGTTTTATGTTCAGGATGTTTCTTTGTTGAGTACAGACGGCCAGGTACAGTTTAGCAGCGCTGCCGATCCGGATAAGAAACGTATTGGCTGGGGATTCGATAAAATCCTCCCAACTTTAAAAACCGGATGGAACCATTTGGAGCTGAAATTCAGAGACGCACAGCCAACCGGCGATGGCGGTCCCGATTTAACAGCCATGAACTTTATAAAAATTTTCTTCTCGACGACTGCAAAAGTAACAGCAGATCAAAATTATGGCATCGATGATATCAGGGCAGCAATTGTACCACCACCACCGCCTGTTGTATTTGATAATTGCGACAAGGTTGACGGCTGGGACGCTGCCGGTGGTACACAAGCTTTAATAACTGTTGGTCAAAAAGAAGGAACAGGCTATGTTCAGGGTACCATTAAAGCCGGGCAAAACTTTATGCAGTTTATTAAAACACTCCCTGTTCCATTAAATACAACGTTCACGAAAGATAATTCAAGAGTTTCATTTTGGTTTAATGTGGCCGATGTTAGTCAGCTCAAAGCAGATGGCCAAATACAGATCAGTAGCTCAGGCGGGCCCGATTCTAAAAGATTTGGCTGGGCTTTGGCACCTATAATACCTAAGCTAAAAAATGGCTGGAATCAAATTACACTTGATTTTGCCGATGCCCAGGCAGCAGGTGATGGAGAAGCGGACATGTCGGCCATTAATTATTTCAAAATATTTTTCTGGACTACCAACGCAACAACTGCCGATCTGACTACGGGTATTGATGGCATCCAATTTATTCCAAAATAGTTTTCATACCTAACCTAATCAATTTAAACAATCAAACTGGCGGAGAGCATATCTCTCTGCCAGTTAAACCTTTACATTTTCATCATTAATAACACGTTGTAATGATCATTATATCTCATTTATTAAAACCATTAACGGGCAAAACTTTGTTAAAACGGTTCTGTTCAATTTTTGGCTTGGCTACGTTAATGGTGTCCCCTGTTGTGGCCCAAAACAAAGCCGATACAGCTTTAGGTAATCCCTTTATCAGGTCAATGTACACTGCCGACCCATCGGCCCATGTTTGGAAAGATGGGCGTTTGTATGTATATGCTTCGCATGATATTTCGCCATCGCGTGGCTGCGACCTGATGGATCAGTACCATGTTTTCTCGACAGACGATATGGTGCACTGGAAAGACCATGGCGAAATACTGCGTGCCAGTCAGATATCCTGGGGTAGGCCCGAGGGTGGCTTCATGTGGGCGCCAGACTGTGCGTATAAAAACGGAACTTATTATTTCTACTTCCCTCACCCCAGTGATTCTAAATGGAACGACAGCTGGAAAATTGGTGTAGCTACCAGTAAAAGTCCGGCAAGTGGCTTTACGGTACAGGGTTATATCAAAGGTCTTAAATCCATGATTGATCCCTGCGTTTTTGTTGACGATGACGGCCAGGCCTACTTTTACTATGGCGGTGGCGCCAAATGCGAAGGCGGTAAGCTAAAAAACAACATGATGGAGATAGACGGCGAAATGAAACCCATGGAAGGCCTGGAGGATTTTCACGAGGCCAGTTGGGTTCATAAACGCAATGGCATTTATTACTTATCCTACTCAGATAATCATGATGTAGCCAGTAAACACAACCAAATGCGCTATGCTACCAGCAACAGCCCGCTGGGGCCATGGAAATCACAAGGCATTTATATGGACCCAACCGACAGCTATACCAATCATGGTTCTATTGTAAAATATAAAGGGCAGTGGTATTCTTTTTACCACACCAGCGCTATCTCGCACCAGGATTGGGAAAGATCGGTTTGTGTAGATAAGCTTTATTATAATGCCGATGGCACCATTAAAAAGGTGATCCCAACTACAGGAATAAAAAACTAATCTATTAACTCAACCCTACTATCCTACCTCAATTAAAACCTAAATTAATGAGAAAGTATAAATTCGGCACCATAGGCTTAATAACCTTATTGGCCATGATCAGTAGTTGCTCTATGAGTAGCTGCTCCAAAAAAACAACGGATAATAGCACTCCACCACCCCCAGTAACTCCCCCTACAACCACGCCGGTTGTTACACCTTCGCCGGTAGGCGATGTAGTGGGTAAAGTTGTGGTTGGTTACCAGGGATGGTTTGCCGCTACCGGCGACGGATCGCCCATCAACATGTTCTGGCATTGGTCAAACGACTGGGCAAAAGCGCCTTCGCCAACCAATAAAGCTATATCTGCATGGCCGGATGTACGTGATTACACCACTACCTTTAAAACCGATTTTGCCAATTTGAACAACGGCAGCGAGGCCCGTGTGTTTTCGTCCTATACCGATCAAACGGTTGATGTACAGTTTAAATGGATGAAAGATTATGGTATTGACGGTGCCGCCCTGCAGCGCTTTAATCCCAGCGGTTTGGAAGGCCCGGTACGCGATGCCATGGCCGCCAAAGTAAAGATCGCCGCAGAAAAGAACGGCGTAAAATTTTACATTATGTACGATGTAAGCGGCTGGACCAACATGGCCACAGAAATGGAAACCGACTGGACCAATAAAATGTCTGCCTATACATCCTCGCCAGCCTATGCCAAACAAAATGGTAAGCCGGTGGTATGCATCTGGGGCTTTGGTTTTAATGATGACAATCATAACTTTTCGGCAGCTACCTGTCTGGATGTGATCAACTGGTTTAAGGGCAAGGGCTGTTACGTTATTGGTGGCGTGCCAACACACTGGCGTAAGGAAGAAAGCGATTCCAGGCCCGGCTTTCTGAATACTTATAAGGCATTTAATATGTTATCGCCCTGGATGGTCGGCCGCATAGGTAACGTGATCGAATCAGACAATTTTTATAATACCATTAATGTTCCGGATGAAGCTTATTGCGCGGCTAATGGTATTGATTATCAACCCTGCGTTTTGCCTGGCGACCTGAGCGCCCAGCAACGGGCTCACGGCGATTTCATGTGGCGCCAGTTTTATAATATGAAACGGGCCGGCGCGCAGGGTATCTACATCTCGATGTTCGACGAATACAACGAAAGCAACCAGATTGCTAAGACCGCCGAAACTCAGGCATTTGTACCTGCAGGCTCAGGTTTTAAATCGCTCGACGAAGATGGTACACCCTGCTCGTCCGACTATTACCTGAGGCTCACCGGCGATGGGGCGAAGATGTTCAAGGGGCAGATTGCACTGACCACCATACGCCCAACGGTACCTAAGCCATAACTTTGCAATCATCTCATAACAAAAGCCCTACTGTTAATAAAAGCAGGGCTTTTGTTTATGTTAAGACGCATCACATGCGTCTCCATATAAACACGTTGTAAAAGTGGGTTTACATGGTTTACACTTTTTTGGGTTGACATGGATTTATATAATTGATAATCAGATAATTATAATTATTTATCAACAAAAAGTGTAAACCCACTTTTTGCCAGATTTCCTAAACAAAAGCACTGGCCACCGTAAGGCCAACGGTACCTAAACCATAAATTCCTATTAACCACAGCACACTAAGAACCCCGCTGTTATTTGACAGTGGGCTTTTTATATTATATCCAAAAGGGAGACACAAATATGTGCCTCGACAAAAACAACCATGTAGAGATGCATATTTGCGTCTCACGCCTTGTCTATAAATATGCCCGGCTCTCACCCCGGGCATACCCGTTACCATAATACCGGTAACATCAACTAAATCCCGGATAATGTTACTCCAGAATATTTTTAACTCATTTGCACATCTTCACATCCGCATATTTGCACATCTGCCAATCTATTTCACCGAAAAGCTCCCCCGCAGCCTGATATCTTCGGATGATGAACCTATCATCACCTTAAACTCGCCGGGTTCTACCACATGTTTCATCTGGCGGTTCCAGATTTTTAACTCTTCTGCATTTAACTTAAACTGCACTTTGCCGCTTTCACCGGGTTTCAGTGTGATTCGGCTAAAGCCTTTTAATGATTTTACCGGGGTGGTAACGCTGGAGATCACATCGCGGATGTACAATTGCACCACTTCAGTACCCTCCACCTTCCCGGTATTTTTCACCGTTACACCAACATTCACCGTACCATTAACGGGTATAGTCCCCGGGCTAACGGTTAAACCCGAATAGGCGAACGTGGTATAACTCAGGCCATGTCCAAACGCAAACAGTGCCGAGGTATCCTGATCAACATATACGTGTCTTGAGGTTGGTTTATGGTCATAATAATAAGGTATCTGCCCGGTCGACCGCGGAAAGGTCATCGGTAATTTACCCGATGGATTGACCTTGCCCAGCAGTACATCGGCAATGGCCAATCCTCCGGCTTCGCCCAAAAACCACGACTCTACAATGGCGGGTATATTTTTAGCTACAAAGTTGATGCATAGCGGCCTGCCATTAAACAGTACCACAGCAATGGGTTTACCCGTTTTTTGAAGAGTTTCTATCAAGCGGGTTTGCCGGGCATTAAGGTCAAGGTTCGACCGGTCTTTTCCTTCGCCCACCTCATTGATATCTTCGCCCAGCACCACTACTGCCATATCCGAATGGTTTACCAGGTCGACCGCCTTTTGCAGTTCTTCGCTTTGCTTAGCTGCGGAGGTATCTTTGGTAGAGTAGCCAGCTTGATACTCAATTTTCATATCGCTACCCGCTTTTTGCTTTAGGGCTTCCAATACGGCTACACCTTTACCATCCGTATTAGCATAACCACCCAGATAAGTACTGGTAGCCAGCGGACCGATAACCGCCAACGAACGCATATTTGAATTAAGCGGTAACAGCGCATTATCGTTTTTCAACAGGCTGATACCTTCCCGGGCTGCTTTGAGGGCCACGGCGCGGCTCGCATCGGTATGAAATACTTTTTTAATCAGACTTTCATCAACATAAGGGTGCTCAAACAGCCCCAGCATAAATTTAACGCGCAATATATCACCCACGGCCCGGTCAAGCTCAGCCATGCTCAGCTGTTTGGTGGCCAGTGCTTTTTTGATGGCGCTCATCAACTCCGTATGCGGAAAATCATAAAACTGCATATCCAGCCCGGCAGTAAGCGTTTGCGCCATAGCATCAGCAGTATTGGCTGCTACCCGGTGATTGATCATCGACATTTTGATAGCCCCCAGATCTGACAATACAAAGCCTTTGAAGCCCCATTCTTTACGCAGCACATCTTTCAACAGCCATTTGTTATCCACACAGGGGATGCCGTCAAGCTCGCTGTAGGCAGCCATCATGCCCAGGGCGCCACCCTCTTTAACGGCTTTTTCGAACACATATAAAAATGAGGAACGCGCTTCACGTTCGCCCATGTTCACCGGGGCGGTATTGCTACCAGCCTCGGGTATACCATGTACGGCAAAATGTTTGGGCTCGGCCAGTACGGCGTCAGGATCACTTACTTTATTACCCTGCAGACCTTTTACCATAGCCACACCATTGGCGGCAGCCAGGTAAGGATCTTCGCCATAGGTTTCTTCTACACGCCCCCAGCGTGGGTCGCGCGGTAGGCAAAGCACCGGGCCCAATACCATGGCAATCCCATGCGCCCGCATTTCGGTAGCGATGATGCGCCCTGTTTGATGTACCAACGTAGTATCCCAGGCTCCGGCCAGCGCTAAAGGAACAGGAAAAGTAGTACTCCCCAAGCCCGAGTAGCCGTGCAGGCCTTCCTCAATAAACAGCACTGGGATACCCAAACGCGTATGCTCAACAGCATACCGCTGTATCTGGTTGCTGATATCAGAAGTTAAGGGATACAGATCATGTACCGAGCCAATGCCTTCGGTACCTATAGCGATGCGGGCACTATCTGAATAGGAAACGGATTCATGGCCTTTCATATTGGCCACTTCATGACCGCTGTACATATCCAACTGTTTTATTTTTTCGGCAACCGTCATCCGGCTTAACAGATCGGCTACCCGTTTTTCAACCGGTAAAGCGGCATTTTGATAAGGGTATTTAACAGGTGGTTCAGGCGACTCAAAAGAGCAAAACGCCATCATTAAAATAGCCAGCGCACCGGCATACTTTTTCTTCATAAAATGTACAGTTATCAGGTTTAAATATTTTGTATATCGGCAACCGGGATGAACTGCCGACCGGGAGCTAAGCTATGCGCCGCAAATAATAACGTATTAATAAAACATTAACAGCGCACACTTGAATTATAAAATGTTATAGAATTTTGCTAAAATCGATTTATCTAAACATAAATGGCACTATTCTTTCCAGGGTATGGGAAATTGGCACCCAATATTGAGTGACTGGGCCTGATCAATTTTTTAGTCTGCTTTTTATAAACACCAGTATCAGGATAGCAGTAATCAAATAAGCGATGAAGAACCAAGCTTTGCTTTGATGAGCTTTAAAACTATATATAATTTTTCCATTTGCCTCAACCTGGCTAACCCTGCTCCCAAAATCAAGACAGTCGAGACTTAGTAAATTGTAAATAAAAGAAGGGTTATAAAGCGTGATATTTTCGTTGATACGCAGTTGATCAGCTATTGCCCAATCTCTGTCCGTATCGAAATCGATATTATAGGTTTGCTTATCTTTTAAGGTAACTACCAATGAATAATTTGGTTTTCGTTTTCGCCCAGCCTCATAAGATGTAATCTCGGCTTCTTTTGTCGCGATGATACCAGTAACTTTATTTAATTGATTGACGGTAAATAACTGAGCAATTAATTGTCCGCATAAAGCGATGCCCGCTCCCCATAACAAGAAATTGATGATATACTTACCGCCATTCTTTTTGAAGGATGTATTTATACGGTTAATAAAGGAGAGCAATTGTAGTTTGGGCATTATTTAGGCACAAATTACATAATCTTTTTATTTTTTGCCCCTGTTAATTGGTGGCGGTATACTATCCTGAAGCGGTATTTGTTTCCGAAGCATTTTACCGGCATAGCCCGTTAAATACAGGTAATAATCATTGGGGATATCATCCTCATACTTCACAAAAGTACTTAAGCCTACCGGCGGATTTTTGGATGCTTTAAGTATGGCCGTACCTTCGTCAACCTCATCAAACATGGCTACATAAAGCATTTCGGCACCGCTGGATATGGCCCCGGTGATCTGTTTCCAGTAAAACTGCCCGCGGTTACGCGGGATCTGATTTTGGGGACTGCGAGGATTCATATTATGCCAGCTGAAACCCGGGAAAACCACGGGTACATAATCCAGCTTATTGGCTTTGCACCAGGCTATATCCTCGGCAATGCGGTGTTTAAATGCGGGGTACGATTGCTCATTGTACCGGCCAACAAACCAGGGATGGATAATATCGGCCTCGCGCAATATATCATGCAGACGTGGGTCTTTTTCGGTATCATTTCCAAAATCGCGCCAGTAGGTGGGTACACCCAGCAGCACAGAGCATCCGCCATAAACCGGGTCGTTTTTCAGGAAGTCAATGATCTTTTCGGCCTCGGTTAAGCCATAACGGCGATGATCGTTAAAACCGACTCCCCATACGGCCACCAGTGGTTTGCCATTATGATACAGGTAGGTTTGCTTGTTGCCCCGATTGGTTAGTTTCATACTGTCGACCAAATGTTTCCAGTCTTTGATCACCAGCGAATCGCCGCCGGCCTGCATGCCCGAAAGATCATACATTACCGATACGGCCCGGTTATATTTTTGTGCATATCTGAGCACATTACCCAGCACCACATCGTTGTGCGCTTTACCCCGGCCCCGCTGCACATCACCAATAAAGCGCTGTACAAACACCCCGTCTATACCGTACTGCTGCATCCATTTAAAGTGCGTTTCGGTAGAGGATGCATCGTGCGAGCTGTATACGTAGGCATAGCTGCTATCGGCATGTTTAAAGGGCGTTTTATAAGTCTTTTTGTACTCGCTTACATCCGGCCAGATATCTATATTGGTATAACCGGGTTCAAATTTTCCGTGCGAATTATAATGGTTCCAGCCGCGGCCGCCGCCATCATCCGGGGCATTGAACCAGCCCTGGTAGCCCGCCATCACCAGGCCCTTATAACTGGTAAATGCCGAAGTTTGGCTGTGCTTGCTTTGGCCGTAAACCAGAGTTCCGGTCAATAGTAGCCAAGCCAATAATATGAATTGCAATCTGGAAGAATTAAACATGGGTTTATTATAAAAGGTTATAAAACCCAAATTTGTTATCGCCACTTAATTAATTCTTAAAAAATCATTAATTGAAAAATTGTTTAACAAATAAATGATCCGATGTTTTGGTGCGCCGCTCTCAAAAACTTTTTAAACCTTAAATTTTAACACTTTTCTGTCTGAAAATGGGTTAAAAACGTTCAAAAATTGGCTTAAAACCATCTATTTTAACACTTTTTAACAAATTTCAACGTGGTTTTGAGTAGTTTTTGAGACTTTAAAAAGTATTAAATACTTGATAATCAATTAACTACGGATTAAACGATCAATTTCGGGGTCTTATTTCTCTTTAACTAAACAGCCCGGCTTCCTGTTTTATGGGAGCCGGGCTGTGGTTTTATACAATATAAGAAAATTAAATCGTATGCCAAAACGTCGTTTGTCCTATGGGATGCCGAAATAAATTCGGCATGACTGGTTAGCCTATAGTTCCCCCTTCAGGGGGTTAGGGGGCTTAAATCACCCCCAGCTCTTTACCTACCTTGGTAAACGCCGCAATGGCCTTATCCAGGTGATGGGTATCATGGGCGGCTGATATTTGTACCCTGATGCGGGCCTTGCCTTGAGGTACTACCGGGTAGTAAAAACCAATTACGTAGATACCTTCGTCCAGCATTTTAGCGGCAAATTCCTGGGCCAGTTTGGCATCGTAAAGCATCACCGGTACAATAGGGTGCACGCCTGGTTTGATATCAAAACCGGCTTCGGTCATTTTTTTGCGGAAGTATTGAGTATTGGTTTCCAGCTTATCGCGCAGGGCGGTGGTTTCGCTCAGCATATCCAGCACCGCTATAGAAGCGCCGGTAATAGCCGGAGCCAGGGTATTGGAGAACAGGTACGGGCGCGAACGCTGGCGCAGCATATCAATAATTTCTTTACGACCTGATGTAAAACCACCCGACGCGCCACCCAGGGCTTTGCCTAAAGTGCCGGTAATAATATCTATCTGCCCCATTACATTGTGGTGCTCATGCGTACCGCGACCAGTTTTACCCATAAAGCCCGAGCAGTGACTCTCATCGATCATTACCAGGGCGTTGTATTGCTCGGCCAGGGCACAAATTTTATCCAGTTGGGCAATGGTTCCGTCCATGCTGAACGCACCGTCGGTGACGATGATGCGGTGACGCAGATCTTTAGTGGCTTTTAGTTTTTCTTCCAGGTCGGCCATGTCATCATGTTTGTAACGATGACGCTGGGCCTTGCATAAACGCACGCCATCGATGATCGAGGCATGGTTCAGCTCATCGGATATGATGGCGTCCTGCTCATTAAACAGGGGTTCAAAAACACCACCGTTGGCATCAAATGCCGCAGCGTATAGTATGGTATCTTCGGTACCTAAAAATTCCGATATTTTTGCTTCCAGCTGTTTGTGGATATCCTGTGTACCACAAATAAAGCGCACGGATGATAAACCATAACCATGGTTATCCATCACGTTTTTAGCCGCCTGTATCACTTGGGGATTGCCCGACAGACCCAGATAATTGTTTGCACAAAAATTGATCACTTCCTGACCACCCAGAACAGTAATATCAGCACCTTGCGCTGATGTAATGATCCGCTCTTTTTTATATAACCCTGCATTTTCAATGTCGGCAAGCTCCTGCTGTAAAACCGGTTTTAGTGTATTGTACATATCTATACTGTTTTAGAGAGGGTAAAATTAAACATTAACAGGCATTTGGCGAGGTAACTGAAAGGAAAAATAATATCGAATAATGAATATTGAATATAGAACATCGAATGTTTACTTCATTATTCAACATTCGATATCCAGTGTTCGATATTTAAAGAGCGGAGGTGTCATCCTGAGCTTGTCGAAGGACGCGCTCAGAGGCCTGCCCACCATGCTTCGACGGAGCTCAGCATGACAGCCTATAAAAAAAGTCCAGGACTATTAACCCTGGACTTTTTACTTTACCAAACGAGCAAGTTTAGTTTTTAATGGTACAGATAGGCATTGTTCATCATTGAAACACCGCAGGTAGCCTGGAACGCATTGATTACCTGTGTATCTGAAGTTCGGGTTCCCCAGATGTTCCACATGAGTCCGGAGGAGTTGCGGATAGACCAGGCCTGCCCGGCATTCAGATCAAGCCATGCGCCATAAGTACCTGCTGTTCCGGTATGCTGCACAAACTGGCAGGCCCAGCGGGCAAAAATGCTTTTCATGCCCTGTGTATCTCCGTTACCGTTTTCGTCATTCAATATACCATTGGGCGAACTGCATAAACTGGCCATGGCATAGTCCATCGCCTTTTTGCCTATCCCCAGGTAATCAACTGATGGATATTCGGCCCGCAGCAAATCGCATGCACCAATGAAAGTTCCCTGCGTATAGGAAAGTGCTCCTTCCGTAATGGTTCCGTTCGGAATAATAGCGCCTTTAACTTCGCCGGTATTGGCATCGTATAGGCGTGCTACCATCCAATCCATAATTTGCTTGGCCTTTGTTTTATAGGAGCTGTCGCCAGTAGCCTGATATAACAACATGGCGCAGATAACGGCCGGTGCGTTTACGCAGGTATTTTTGGTGTTGTTATTGGTGTTCCACCACAATCCACCGCCCAATGCCGAAGTATCCCAGGCACGGTTCCACATCATGTTAAAGTTATTTTTGGCCATATCCAGCTGACCGCCATCATTAGTGAGGTGATAAGCCCGTATACACATTAACGATCCCCAAACCACATCATCGTTATAGATATTATTTGACCATAGGGTTCCGTAACCATCACGAACACCATTATACAAATATTGGATCTTGTTCAAAAAATCGGTACTGGGGTTTAGGTTGTAGGCATCTATGAGCGTTTCGATGGCTTCCTGCTGTGTCCAGAAATCCATGCGCCCGGCATGACTATCATCTTTCCAATAGTAAGCTTTGTATGAAGGTCCGTAAGTACCATATTGATTATAAAAATGATTATTGAAAACCTGCATGGCTACTAAGGCCTCACTTTTGGCAGGGAAAGTTACCGCAGCCAGGTTAATATTTGCGGCTGTAGAGCTTGCTTTATCATTACCCTTACCGGCCACCTGTTCTTTTTTACAGCCTGTCAAAATGCTACCAGTCGCTAAGATTAAAATTACAGCTAGCTGTTTGCTGCGATACAGGAATAAGTTTGATTGTTGTTGATAACAGTTGTTGATTCTTCTTTTCATAATGTAGTTGATAATTGGTTATTGTAGGTTTACTTGCTCGTTCAGGTCGGCAAAAAGGAAAGATCTATTGATCTATACTATTTAGGGTTGGATTAATACGTTAAAAAGTTGCCTTGGGTTACTAATGGTTAATTAGGTACTACAGTGATAATATTGATTACCAGCCAAATTATTCACCTTAAAATTTAAAACTTCTAACCATTTTTATGGGTAAGTTTGATGGAGCCATCCATCTAAAGAAGCCTAACTATGATGAACGTAGATCTTATCCCTTTAAAGAAATCCATTTACTTCTGCTTTTTGGGTCTGTTCTCGGTAACAGCACTGAAAGCGCAAACTATCAAAAACAACCTTATTGTTATGGGTGTTGTTGATAGTGTCCACTCAAAAATATTGAATGAAACCCGTAAACTCTGGGTGTATGTTCCGGCACGTGATTCAACGTTCGCCCAGCAAAAATACCCCGTAGTTTACCTCCTGGATGGCGACTCTCATTTCCCTTCGGTTACGGGCATGATACAACAGCTTGGTAACTCCGTGTGCCCCGACATGATTGTTGTGGCTATACCCAACACCGACAGGATGCGCGACTTAACTACCAACAGCATTGCTGCTTTAAAAACTTCGGGCGGCGGCGAAAACTTCACCTCCTTTATCGAGAAGGAACTAATGCCGCACATCGATTCTATTTATCCTACCACCTCCTACAAGATACTCATCGGCCACTCGCTCGGCGGATCGATGGTGATCAATACACTGGTCAATCATCCCCATATGTTCAACGGTTTTATCGCTATCGATCCCAGTATGTGGTGGGATCGGGGCATTCTGCTAAATCAGGCCCGCGAAGCACTGAAACAAAAAAATTATTCGGGCAAATTTTTGTTCATAGGCATTGCCAACACCATGCCTAAGGGTATGATGGACACCACCCAAGCCAGGAAAGACACTTCGGCTGCAACCTCTCATATCCGAGCGATATTAAAGCTCAGGGATATGATTCAAAGCGATACTGCTGTCAATAAACTAAAGTTTGCGTACAAATATTACCAAAACGATACGCATGGTTCGGTGCCCTTGATCACGGAATATGATGCTTTACGCTTTTTCTTTAAAAACTACGGCCTTCCCCAGGAAACGATCATGAAGATCTTCGGCAAGAATTCAAATCCGGAGGTAGTGTTGGCCGAAATCCAATCGCATTACGATAATATCTCCAAACAAATGGGTTACAAAGTTGCACTACCGGAAGATGTGATCAATAATTTTGGCATTAGGCTTATAACAGACAATCCCAAAATGGCCTTCGCTTTCTTGCAATTAAATATCAAAAACTACCCCAACAGTTATAACGTTTATGACAGCATGGGCGATTATTACGATGCCGAAAAGGACAAAACCAAAGCCATAGCCTATTATAGAAAAGCGCTGACCCTTAAAGAATTTCCTGATACCCGCTCCAAACTGAACAAACTACTGGCCACGAAAGATTAAAATAACCGCAATTTGGCGCCGATTCGACTCACCCCGACATCGCTACGCTCGTCACCCCTCTCTCCGCTTCGCGCATAGAGGGGGAGGAAAGAACAAAGACTTTTGGATCAAAGAGCAAGGACGGAGTAAAACGGTCTTTATTCCTTGTTCCAAAAATTCATACTCCCCTCTTTCCGCCGCAGGCGAAGAGAGGGGGGTCCAGCGAAGCGCAGACCGGGTGAATAGGCTATGCGCAAGGCTATCTTTTCCTTCATTATTCTACATTTGATATTCAGTTTTCGATATTTAAAAGCCCGGGCCACGTGTGATTCCTTCCCTCGGGAAGGGGAGGAAGGGGTTTATGCGCTTTGTAAACTTTCATTATGCAGAAACCTCTCCCTGCAGCAGCCCCATCCAGCCGCACCCCTCCCGTGGGGAGGGAACTGAGAAATAATATCGAACACCAATCCCTTCACTTCATTATTCAACATTCGATATTATATCTTATTGTTAAATATTTATTAAGCGGATTTAAAACATTTTGCAGTTAAAACGTATTGATTAGTTATAGAATATGAAAAACTGCATACTATTGATTTTTATTGTGTTAGGTACTATAAGCGCATCGGCACAACAATATTTACTATCGGGCCGGATAACGGATCAGAACAATAACGTGGTACCATTCTCATCGGTATACATCAAAAACTCCACTTATGGTACCACTTCCAATGAGGATGGGGCTTACCAGTTTAAACTGAGTCCGGGTACCTATAGTGTCATTTACCGGGTGGTGGGTTATAATGAAAAAATTGTAAGCGTAACTATAGCCAACCATGATGAACAGCTGAATGTGCAGATGCAGGATGAAGTGTTTGCTACCGGCCGGGTGGCATCTGTTTACCAGAAAAACCATGATGCCGGAGATACCATCATGAAACAGGTGATCAAAAAACGTAAGTACTATATCGAGGAAGCTACTTCCTACTCCTGCGCGGTTTATATCAAAGGTGTACAAAGGTTACTGAGCGCACCCAAATCATTGCTATCACCGGCTGTAAGGCAAACCCTTGATCTCGACTCTAACGGCCGGGGGATTCTTTACCAGTCGGAGTCATTATCCGACCTCAGCTTTCAAAAACCAAATAAGATAAGAGAAATAACCATCGCCAAAAAAATGGCGGGTATCAACACCGCGTTCAGCTATAATAAGGCTTCGGATTTGCAGGTAAATTTTTATCAGAATGTGTTTGCCATTAACGGTTTAAGTACCCGGGGATTTGTATCGCCTGTAGCCGCATTCGCCGGTATTTTTTATCGCTATAAGCTGCTGGGCACCTCGGTTGAGAATGGCCGTACTATTGATAAAATACAGGTAATACCACGCCGCGGACACGGCCAGTACTTTGAAGGCAATATATATATAGTAGAGGGCGACTGGCGCATATACGCTGCCGATTTATATGTAACCAATAAAAGAAGCAACATTAACCTGATTGATACACTACAAATAAAACAACAATATATTGCCGTTACCGACAGTGTATGGATGCCCGCATCGGTACAATTTAACTTTAAGGGTAAGGTGTTAGGATTTAGGTTTGGCGGCTATTATAACACCATTTACAACAACTATAAAATTAATCCTACCTTCCCGGATAGATTTTTTACCGGTGAAATATTAAAGGTTGATACTACTGCCAACTCTAAAAAGGAGGATTACTGGGCTTCGGCACGTCCGGTTCCTTTAACCAAACAGGAAGCCCGTGATTATCAGAAAAAGGATAGTATAGCGGCTTTCAAAAAAACAGACCGGTACCTGGATACCCTGCAACACCACAAAAATCATATTAATTATCCGGGCTACCTCATATTTGGATATCATGCCAGCAGCCGCAATGAAAAAGACTCCCTGTATATATTCCCGTTCATCCAAACATTTTATTACAACACGGTGGAGGGCTTCGGTATCAATGCCAAAATAAAGTATACACATGTTTTAGATAGCTTAAGATCGTACAGCATTACACCCGATGTACGGTATGGCTTCTCCAACAAAATATTAAGCGCCAATATGTATGGCGAGTATCTGAATGATCCTTTCCATAACGCCAAATTCTTTGCCGGTTTTGGCAGTGATGTGCTCGATTTGAATAACGTAGGTACACGTTCCTTATACTTTAATACACTGAGTACGCTGCTCAGCGAAAACAACTATGTAAAATATTATCGCTCACATTACGGCATGTTTGGCTATCAGCGCGAAATACTGAATGGTGTTTTGCTCAATGGCAACCTGAGTTATGCCAGCCGCAGCCAGTTATATAATACCGCTTTTGGCAAGTTTAAGGATGTAAAGGACCGGGAGTTTACCTCCAATAATCCTTTGGCCCCGCCGGGAACACCTGCTAATGATCACTCGGAATTATTTCCGGATAATCAGGCCCTTGTTTTCACGGCATCGGCTACCATTACTTTTGATCAGCAGTATGAAACCAGGCCAACCGGTAAATTCAATCTGCCTTCAAAATACCCAACCCTCACTGTGAACTACCGTAAGGGTATCAAAAATGCATTTGGTTCTGATGTTGATTATGATTTTGCTTCAGTTGATATTTCGCAAAATAACATCCGTTTCGGGTTAACCGGTTTCTCGTCGTTTAAGATATCTGCCGGTGGCTTTTTCAATAATAATAAGTTGTATTATATGGATTATAACCACTTTTTGGGTAACCAGGGTTTAACCTTCGACCCAACTTATGTGGGCAGTTTCCACTTTTTACCTTTTTATACTTACAGCACCAACGGCGCGTTCCTGGAAGCCCATTATCAGCATAATTTTGCCGGATCGATATTTAACAGAATACCCCTGCTACGGAAGTTAAAACTGGAAGAACTCATAGGCGCCAATTACCTTACTACCAAAGGCAATACCAATTACCGCGAGTTTTATATCGGTGTACAACGCCTCATTTTCCGGGTTGACTATGGTATTTCCTACGCCGGCAACCAAAAATATATACAAGGTTTCAGGATATTTTATGGCATAAGGTAGGGTGAAAGTATTTAATAATGAACGCCGAATGCTGAATTTCGAATATCGAAGGATAAAATAAGAACTTACATTTTCTTAAAACAACTTCATTATTCGAAATTCAACATTCGATGTTCAATATTGACTTCCGATTTTGAGCTTAAAGCTCAAAATCGTATCTTTGCGCCTCATTTAACACCGTTTGCAGCGGTATCAATGGATTATGGCACAATATAATACACTACTATACTATTGTTATTCAACAATAGCTGATGCGGAGCAATTTGCTGCCGATCATTTAAAATTTTGTAAAAGTTTAGGTTTAACCGGTCGCATTATTGTAGCTACCGAGGGGCTTAACGGTACCGTTTCGGGCTCAGCCGAAGCCTGTAAAACTTATATGGATACGGTGCATGCCGACCCGCGTTTTGCCGGTATTGATTTTAAGCTGGATGTGGTAGATACCCCTTCTTTTGTAAAAATGCACGTGCGGTATAAATCAGAGATTGTACACTCTGGCCTGCGCGATCCTAATGTGATTAACCCGCAGCAGCAAACCGGCAAGCACCTGGAACCAAAAGATTTCCTGGCGATGAAGGACCGCGACGATGTGGTGGTTCTTGATGTGCGTTCCAACTACGAACACTCCCTGGGCAAATTCAAAAACGCGGTAACGCTGGATATTGAAAATTTCAGGGATTTTCCGGAGATGATCAATCAGTTGGCCCAATACAAGGACAAAAAGATATTAACCTATTGCACCGGTGGCATTAAATGCGAAAAAGCATCGGCACTGTTGCTGCATGAAGGTTTTAAGGATGTTTACCAATTGCATGGCGGCATCATCAAATACGGGAAAGAAGCCGGTGGCGAAGATTTTGAAGGCAAATGCTATGTTTTTGACAACCGCCTTTCTGTTGATGTAAACAGTGTGAACCCGGTGGTGATATCAACCTGCCGCAACTGCGGTAAGGTTACGCCCAAAATGATCAATTGCGCCAATCCGGAGTGTAATGAGCATTTTACCCAATGCGATGAATGCGGCACCAAAATGGAAGGCTGCTGCAGCGATGCCTGTCAAAGCCATCCCCGCAAAAGGGAGTACGATGGCACGGGCTATTATGTAAAAGTACCTCAACCTGTAAACGTGCAGAAAAAAGGAAAGATACACCTGGCCGAATAAGTTTGACCAATAAAAAAGAATCCCCGGTACTTATAAAGACTTACGAAGTTTTTAAAACTTCGTAAGTCTAACTCCATAAAAAGAATCCCCGGTGAAAATATCATCGGGGATTCTTTTTTATTAGGCTTTTTTCTTAGCCGGAGCTGCTGCTGGTTTAGCGGCTTTATAGCGCTTATCTGGAGTTCCGTCTTTCTTTAATTTCACTTTATTTGCTTTGTACCTTTTATCGGCAGTGCCATCTTTTTTAGTTTGAGGTAGTGCGTAGCTGGTAACGGCGCCAAAGCTCATTACTGCGAGCATTAGCATGGTAAATAGTTTCTTCATGTTTGTTAGTTTATCGTTGTTTAATTGCAAGCTAACAAAATAGCTTAGTATCTGCAATAGCCATTTTGTGCTTGTTAATAATACAATTATAGGGCGGCTATTGTTTTTTATCCGGGGCAAACTGTATTTTCGTGCAACTGATCACATTCGGGTATCTGTTATAAGCACTATGCGTAAAGCTATTTGGATTGGTTTATACCTGTTTTTCACTGCTATTTTTCATTCCGGCGCGGTTGATATCAAAAGCATAGGTGTACCTTATGTTCAAAACTACACCAAAAACATGTACCAGTCGGGTAACCAAAACTGGTCGGTTACACGAGATGAACAGGGTATCATGTACTTTGGCAATGCCGAAGGTCTGTTAAGTTTCGACGGTAAATACTGGCAGCAGCACCATATGCCTAATGATTTGGTAGTACGCTCAGTTTCGGCCGACGGCAAAGGCAAAATATACACCGGCGCCTTTGGCGAATTTGGCTACTGGCAGGATGATAATAAAGGCTTTTTAAAGTATAACTCGCTCATTAGCCTGGTGCCTAAAAAGTATCGTCCTATTAACGAAGAGATCTGGAAAATATATATCGATGGCGACAGGGTGCTGTTTCAATCATTCGGTGCCATATTTATTTACGCAAACGGTAATATCAGCGTTGTTAAAGCTCCAAAGCCTTATCTGTTTTTATTCCAGGCCGGTAAACGTTTTTTTGTGGAACAGGTATCGGCAGGTTTGTTTGAGCTAAAGGGCAACCGGTTGGAGTATGTGCAGGGCAGTAATATATTAGGCACCAGCGGTGTGCTGTCTATACTTCCGTTTCAGGGTAATAAATATATTATTGGTACCGCGCAAAACGGACTGTTTATTTATGATGGCTCCCGTATAATTCCCTGGGCCAATCAGGCTAATGATTTTTTAAAAACCTATCAGCTGAATAACGGAGTGCGGATACCTGGCAAATATTTTGCTTACGGTACCATACTTAACGGTATTGTAATAGTGGATACTGCCGGCCGCGTGGTACAGCACATCAATAAGGCAAGCGGGCTGCAAAACAATACCGTATTAAGCTTATATACCGACAGTGAGCAAAACCTGTGGGCGGGTCTGGATAATGGCATCGACCGTATTGAGGTAAACTCTCCGCTGTACTTTTATTTTGATAAAACCGGCAAGTTCGGAACCGTTTACGCCAGTATTATTTTTAACAACAAGATCTACCTGGGTACCAACCAGGGTCTTTTTTATAGTGACTGGATGACCGCTGACAATCAGCTTTTTCAATCATTTGATTTTAAGCTGATACCTGGTTCGCAAGGGCAGGTATGGGATCTGTCGTTACAGGATGGGCGCTTGCTTTGCGGTCATAATAACGGCACGTACCAGGTAAACGGGAATACCATTACCAAAATTTCGGCAATGACAGGTGGCTGGACCATCAAAAAGCTCAGCAACGACCTATTGATACAGGGCATTTATAACGGGCTGGCGGTTTATAAAAAAGATGCAGCCGGCAACTGGATATTCAGTCATAAAGTGGAAAATTTTGGCGAACCATCGCGCTATGTGGAGCGGGACAGCAAAGGCCAGATATGGGTAAGCCATGCGTACAAGGGTATTTATAAACTCACGCTGAGCAGCGATCTTAAAAAAGTAACTTCCAGTATATATTACGACAGGCAATACGGCCTGCCCGGCAACTACAACGTAAATGTATTTGACCTGGACAACCACGTGGTTTTCTCGTCCGACTCGGGTTTTTATATTTACGACGATATCACCGACCGCTTTTTTAAATACACCCAGCTCAATAAAAAACTGGGCACCTTCGCGGCTTCGGGTAAGATCATCAAAGCGCTGGGCAAACGGTATTGGTTTATCAATCATGGGCGTGTAGCGCTAGCCGACTTTTCGGTAGCCGGCAAACCGAGTATCGACACCAATAAGTTTGCTGTGCTTAACGGACAAATGGTACAGCACTACGAAACCATTAACCGCATCAATAATTTAACTTACCTCATCAGCATCGACGATGGTTTTGTGATATTGAATGATGACGACGCTCTGTTGCCCAGCACAATAAAAATCCCCCCGGTACTGATACGCCGCATCGAAAACGTAACCGACAAGGTTTACGTGATCAGCGATATGAACAGCACTCATAACACCATTGAGATTCCTTACGCGCAAAACAATATCCGCATAGCTTATTCTTTGCCCTATTACAAGCAGGCCAAAATCAAGTTTCAATATTACCTGGAAGGATACTCCCGGCAATGGTCTGACTGGGCACCGCAAAGCCAGAAAGAGTTTACCAACCTTAACCAGGGCACCTATCATTTTAAAGTACGGGCCAAAATCAATGATCAAAATATATCGACCATAACTACTTTAACATTTACCGTGCTGCCTCCCTGGTATGCCAGCAAAGTGGCTATCTTTTTTTATATACTGCTGCTTATCGGGGGCTATTATCTTATCAGATACTATTACCGCTTAAAGCTCAGGCGCCACCAGCAGCATATACAGGAAAAACTGCAAAAAGAAAAAGAGGAGTTTTTAAAACAGGAAGCTATTGCCAACGAGCAGCATATCATCAACATAAAAAATGAACAGCTGCAGGCAGATCTCGCCGGTAAAAGTCGCGAACTGGCCAACTCAGCCATGAACCTGGTTTATAAAAATGAACTGCTGCAAAAAATAAGCGAAGAAATAATACACTTGAAAGACAGCTCGGGCAAAAAACTGGCCGACGATCAATTACGTCGCATACAAAAAGTGATTGACGAGGGCATGAATGATGAGCGCGACTGGAACATATTTGAAAAAAGTTTTAACGAGGCACATGAAAACTTTTTCAAAAAACTCAAATCCAGTCACCCGGATCTGGTGCCCAATGATCTGAAATTATGCGCCTATCTGCGCATGAACATGAGCAGTAAAGAAATGGCTTCACTCTTAAACATATCGCTTCGGGGTGTCGAGATCAGGCGTTACAGGCTGCGTAAAAAGCTCAATCTGGAGCATGATAAGAACCTTACAGAGTTTCTTATTGAGCTTTAACACTACATCATTACCTCTCACAGCCTTTATAAATGTTTAACCGACGGAGTTTAATCCTGTAGTACACACACAACCTATCAGTCATTATTAATTCATTAACAATCAAATACTTGTAAATAAAAATATTTACTCTTGAGAAAGTGTTTTGTTAATGATGTATTAATGTTGAGTTAGTTTTTTTGATAAACGCCTAATATCTCCTCAGTTTTGTAGAACTAATAAACCAATTATTCCATTCTATTATTTTTATTATTAACCACTATGAAGAGATTTTTTACTATTTCGGGGTTAATGTTATTGTTCTTGTTTTCTTATGACGCCGCGTTTGCACAGAACGTTACAGTAAAAGGAAAAATAACTGACAATACCAACGGACAAGCCTTAATAGGTGTAACCGTTTCGGTAAAAGGAACAGCAGCAGGTACCCAAACAGATGTTAATGGAGCTTACTCCATTAGTGCGCCAGGCAATGCAACTTTAAAATTTGCATATATAGGTTATGCCAGTCAGGAAATTCCGGTTAGTGGCCAAACCACCATTAATGTATCTATGCTGCCACAAACCAACGAGCTGCAGCAAATAGTAGTTATTGGTTATGGTACACAGCGTAAGCTTGACGTTACCGGTTCCATAACTACCGTTAAAGGAGCAGATGTGGCAAAACAAGCCTCTCCAAACGCCGTAAGCGGCTTGCAGGGCAAGGTAGCGGGTGTTCAGATCACCAACAACGGCACACCCGGCAAATCGCCGGATATCACCATTAGGGGTTTAGGTACTATTTATGGTAATACCAAACCTCTTTTTGTGGTTGATGGTGTGTGGTATGATGATATCAGCTTTCTTAATCCACAGGATATCGAGAGTTTCAGCATCCTGAAAGATGCCTCAAGTACGGCTATTTACGGTATCAGAGCCGCTAACGGCGTAGTGCTTATTGGCACTAAACGTGGTACCAAGGGCGCACCCGTTATTAACTATAATGGCTTTGTGGGCTTTCAGGCAGTTACCAACCAGGTAAAAGTGGCCAACGGTACCGAATATGCTACTGCTGTAAATGAATTGGCGGCGCTTAACAATGGTAAACCTGTATTTGCCGATCCGGCCAGCTTTGGTAACGGCACCGACTGGTATAAGCAAATCCTGCGCAAAGCTTTCATCACCAATCATGAACTATCGGTTAGCGGTGGTACGGATAAGTACACTTACAACTACTCGTTTGGTTACCTTGATCAGGATGGCCTGGTACAAACCAACAATTACAAACGTTATACCCTGCACTTATCAAACGATTTTAAAATAGGGAAAATTGTAAAACTAGGCTATACTGCCAGTGGGTTATCCAGCACATCAAGAGATATCCCGACAACCATTTTCAATCAGTTGTATGGGGCAGCGCCTACCTTACCCGTACGTAAAGCAAACGGTGGCTACGGCGACCCTAATGATTATGGCACAGGTGATGGTAATAACTACAATCCACAGGCAACAATTGATTTCTACAATCAACGTAGCAAAAACAAACGCGTTACCTATAATGTATATGGCGAAGTTTCCATCCTTAAAAACCTGAAATTCAGATCGAGCTTCGGCGGCGATGTAAGCCAGGCAGAGGTGAGGACATTCGTACCACAATATCAGGCTACGGTTAAACAGTTCAGCAATAAAACCAACCTGAATGTTGATCATACCGATGTGCGTAACTGGATCTGGGAAAATACCTTAACTTATGATGTTAAAATCAACGACGATCATAAGCTAACCGCCCTGGTAGGTTACAGTGCCCTTGAAAACGTAACCAGGCAAAATGATGGCCAGGCAGATAATGTACCTTACAAGGCCAACGGCAACCTGCAAACATCCTTCCCTGATACAGCGAAGGTAACTTACCTGGCCACTCCGGGCAGGCAGATCCGTTCACGTGCATTATCACAGTTTGCCCGTGTTAATTACTCCTACAAAGACAGATATTTGTTAAATGCCTCTATCCGCCGCGATGGTGCTTCACAGTTTTATGGCGCCCATACTTATGGCTACTTCCCTTCTGTAGGTGCAGGCTGGGTAGTTACCAATGAGGATTTCATGAAAGATCAGCAGATATTCAGCAATCTGAAACTGCGCGGAAGCTGGGGTAAAGTAGGTAACTCTGTAGTACCTATCAACCCAACTGTTCAGGTTATAGCAACAGATCCGTACCTGACAGCCATATTCGGTAACCCGCAGGTGGCCTATCCTGGAGCAAGCATCAACAGTATTGTGCCTCCATCCATTGTATGGGAAAGAACAGTATCATCTGACTTTGGTTTAGAAGGCGGTCTGTTTTCTAATAAACTAACCTTCGAAGCCGATTATTATAATCGTGAAACACAGGATGCCATTTTCGCTATACCGGTAGCAGGTTCATTGGGTACCAACAACAGCTCTATCATCGGCAACCAGGCCACTATCCGTAACCGGGGCTTTGAGTTTTTAGTAAGCTGGAAAGATCAGGCATCCAAAGATTTTTCTTACAGTATCAGTGCCAACCTGGGTATCAACAACAACAAGGTATTGAGTGTAATAACCGGTCAAAACCCTATTTATGATGGTGGTGCAGGCATTGCCAACGGGGCATTGGCAACGCGTACGGTTGTGGGTCAGCCTATTGGTCAGTTTTATGGCTACAAAGTCACCGGGATCTTCCAAACCCCGCAACAGGTAGCCAATTCCAAACAACCAGGAGCAGCTCCCGGCGATTTTATTTACCAGGATACCAACAATGATGGTATTGTTGACAGCCGCGACCGGGTAGCACTGGGCAATCCGCTGCCAAAATATAACTATGGTATCAACACCTCTTTCACCTATAAAAACTTCGATCTGGCTATTGATTTCCAGGGAGTAACCGGTGTAAGCGTGTATAACGCCAATATTGCTTACCGCTTTGGTAATGAAAACTTTACCCAGGATTTTTATGACCACCGCTGGCATGGTGCCGGAACTTCAAACACCTATCCATCTGTTAATGTGGGCAAAAACTCCAACGCAGCGCCAAATTCATTTTATGTCGAAAGCGGCGCATACTTTAGGGTAAGGAATGCTCAATTAGGTTATACATTACCGGCTAGTTTGCTCAGTAAATGGAAAATATCTAAAGTAAGAATATTCGCCAATGCTCAAAACCCGATTAACATTTTTGGCTATAAAGGCTTCTCGCCAGAGATAGGCGGAACAGTGGGCGATGGCGGAATTGTTACCGGCCGTGGCATTGATGCCAACGTTTATCCATTGTATGCCATCTATAATTTTGGCGTTAGCGTTACTTTTTAATCAGTATAAAGATGAAGAACAGTAAAAACTTATTCATGCGTAAAGCCCTTGTTTGGGGTCTTATTGCATCCACCATATCCATTCAAAGCTGTAAAAAAAGCTTTTTAGATGTTAACCCGGCTCAAAATACAGCAGCCACCCAGTTTTTTAAAACACAGGATGATGCTACCAAAGCCGTAAATGCCATGTACGCTAACCTGCACGAGTGGAACAACATTGCGTTTGCTCCCATCGCTGTAGAAAGCATGGGCTCTGACGATGTAGAAAAAGGCAGTACCGCCAGCGATGCTACCTTTTTTAATGACTATCATAACTTTACTATCACCGCAGGTGATGCCCAGTTGGGTGGTTTCTGGAAAGGCCAATATCAAACCATCAACTTTGCCAACCAGATAATTACCAATGTACCTGGCATCAGCATGGACGAATCATTAAAAGCCCGTTACGTGGCCGAAGCCAAATTTATACGGGCCTATGAATATTTCAGATTGGTTAGGGCTTTTGGCGATGTGCCTTTACGCATAACCCTGCCCAAAGATGCTTCTGAATACAACCTGCCACGTACTCCAAAAGACCAGGTATGGGCGCAGATTGAAAAGGATTTAACAGATGCAGCCGCTGTATTACCACAAAGCTACAGCGCTGTTGATATTGGCCATGTTACCAAGGGAGCTGCTTTAACCATGCACGCCAAGGTTGCCATGTATCTGAAAAAATGGACCGATGTAGCCACTTACACTACTGCGGTAATGGGTATGGGCTATTCACTATATCCTGATTATGAGCAAATGTTCAGAACAACACACAAAAACAATCAGGAATCTATTTTCGAGATACAGTGTAACCTGATACCCAACAACCCGCCTGCCTCTAACTCACAGTACTCACAGGTACAGGGTGTTCGCGGTGTAACCGGCGGTGGCTGGGGCTTTAATGTACCAAGCCCGGGATTGGCAGCGGCCTATGAAACCAACGACCCTCGTCGCGACGCTACCATTATATTCAGGGGCGAAACCACACCAGAGGGTGATAAGATCCCGGCAACGGGCGATAACCCGATGTACAATCAAAAATCATATGTGCCATTTGCGCTGTATGTATCTGGTTTTAACGAAGGCTGTCAGCAAAACAAGATCGTTTTACGTTATGCTGATGTATTACTCATGAACGCCGAAGCTAATAACGAGCTGGGTAATTCAGGAGCAGCTCTTCCGCTGATAGAGCAGGTACGTGCCCGTGCACGCGGTGTAAATGCAGGTGTATTACCCCCGGTAACTACTACAGATCAGGCGGCGCTTCGTGCAGCTATTTACAATGAACGCCGTTTTGAATTCGCGATGGAATTTGAACGCTATTTTGATGTGATACGCCAGGGACGCGGTACCGCTGTTTTTGGCTCACGCGGATGGAAAGCGGGCAAAAACGAAGTATGGCCTATCCCTCAAACAGAAATTGACCTGAGTGGCGGCGCCTTAACTCAAAACCCGGGTTACTAAAAAACTCTCTTTTGGTTAATTGATAAACATCGGAACAGTTCTGCCGTCGCAAGGCGAACTGTTCCATTATCAAGCCAGCTTTTTATAATACAAGGCATCTCCTAATTAAACATGAAAAAAATACTGTTAACCCCATTTTTATTATGCCTGGCCATATACTGTCTGGCGCAAAAGCCTGCAACGGCTAACACCGATACCATTAAAACCTTTGGCATTATCAAAAACCTGAGCGATAATGCTTTGCTTGATGTGGTACAGCGCCAAACATTTCGTTATTTCTGGGATTTTGGTCACCCGGTAAGCGGTTTGGCCCGTGAACGTAGTAATATCTCTTTCGATTATGGTAACGAGGTGGTAACTACCGGAGGGTCTGGTTTCGGCATCATGTCTATCATCGTGGCCGACAGCCGCAAATGGATAACTCATGAGCAGGCCGTTAACCGAATGGTAAAAATTGTTAACTTTTTATTTAAAGCCAACTCTTTCCACGGTGCGTTTCCGCACTGGATGAACGGCGAAACCGGCAAGATTATCCCATTTGGCCGTAAGGATGATGGTGGCGATATTGTAGAGTCGGCTTATCTTTTCCAGGGCTTACTTTGTGCCCGGCAATACTTTACTGCCAATACTCCGCAAGAGCAACGCATACGCGATGTGATTGGCTGGATGTGGAGCGAAATGGAATGGAACTGGTACACCCGTGATGGCCGCGACGCTTTGTACTGGCACTGGAGCCCAAACAACGGCTGGGCCATGAACTTCCCGATACATGGCTTTAATGAGTGCCTGATCACCTACGTACTGGCCGCCTCGGCAGAGCGTTACCCGGTAAGTGCCGATGTATACCACAGGGGCTGGGCTCAAAGCGATTTCTTCAAGAACGGCAGAACATTTTACGGCTTTAAGCTGCCTTTGGGCTTTGATTATGGCGGTCCGCTTTTCTTTTCGCAATACTCGTTCCTGGGCTTAAACCCTACAGGCTTAAAGGACCAATATGCTGATTATTGGGAGCAGAACAAAAATCATACATTGATCAATCATGCCTATTGTGTTGATAACCCTAAAAAGTTTAAAGGTTATGGCGAAAATTGCTGGGGACTTACCGCCAGCGATAATTACGAAGGCTACAATGCCCATTCGCCAACTAATGACCTGGGCGTGATCACACCTACTGCTGCGCTGTCGGCATTTCCGTACACACCGGCATACTCGATGAAAGCCTTGCGTCATTTTTATTATGACCTGGGCGATAAGATCTGGGGTGAGTATGGTTTTGTGGATGCCTTCAGCGAATCGCATAACTGGTACGCCAAATCATACCTGGCCATTGACCAGGGACCTATCATCGTAATGATTGAAAACTACCGCACGGGTTTGTTATGGAAACTGTTTATGAGCTGCCCAGAAGTACAGAAAGGTCTTACCAAACTAGGTTTTGAAAGCCCGGCGATTGCTAAAAAGTAAAAAATGCCCTTGCACTCGTTGCAAACGAGCGCAAGTAGACAAAAAAACGCTGTCATTTCGATGAGCAGAAGCTGGGCTAGAGCCGGAGGGCGAAGAGAAATCTTGTACGATTTGCTCATCTCGACGTATAAGATTTCTCCTCGTCCCTCGTTCGAAATGACAAGAATAGTTAAGAATAAAAAATATTAAAAAAATGTAGATCAAAAGGCTTTAAATTTGTTTAACAACTATTGAATAAACAGATCTTAAACATAGCCCATGATCCACAAAAAAATTATTATAGGAATGCTAAGTTTACTCTTAGCATTTTCTTTTTCGGCCCGTTCCCAAAATCTATCGTCTTTTGATCGCGGCAGCTTTGCTGTAAAAGGCGATACTTTACCTTACCGCTTACTATTCCCCAAACATTTTGATCCCAATAAAAAATACCCATTGCTATTTGTGCTGCATGGTGCCGGTGAGCGTGGTAATAATAATGAGTCACAATTAAAATATGGCCCATCACGCCTGTTACAGGATAGTGTACGGGAGAAATATGAAGCCATTATAGTTTTTCCGCAGTGCCCGGCCAATAGTTACTGGTCAAACGTACAACAGGAAACCGATCCAGCTACCCAGAAGCGCAAATTCGTTTTCCAGGTAAATGAGCAGCCTACCATTGCCATGCGTTTGCTGATGGGCCTGGTCGACCAGTTTTTAGAAAAACCTTTTGTTGATAAACACCGGGTTTATGTAGGCGGTCTGAGCATGGGCGGCATGGGCACATTTGAAATTATTGGCCGCGAACCCAAGATATTTGCCGCAGCGTTTGCCATCTGCGGTGGCGATAACAGCCTGAATGCTAAAAAGTATGCCAAAAAGGTACCGCTCTGGATCTTCCATGGCAGTAAGGACAGCGTTGTTCCAGCCGATCATTCCGAAGTAATGGTAGCGGCGATCAAAGAGGCAGGCGGCGATCCTAAATTTACCCTTTACCCCGGCGTTGATCACAACAGCTGGGATTACGCCTTTAAAGAGCCGGAGCTATTTAGCTGGCTATTTTCGCATAGTAAGTAGTTTCCTATCGCTTGTCATGCTGAACGCAGTGAAGCATCTGTTATACGTCATGCAAATCGGCTAATAGCTCCTTCGCTGCGCTCAGGATGACAAATAGGAAATTTACTCTTCAGTTGGTTTTGACGGAGGGGTTTTCGTATTAAACCTGGGCTTAAAGCCAAGTTTGGGAGCGGACTCTTCCGCAGGTGGCGGGGTATCAGTTTTATCTTCCGGCTTTTCTTCTTCCGGCTGAACTTCATTTTCCGCAGACTTTGGTTTTACCATGCCGGGATTAAAACGAGGCTTAAAGCCCAATTTGGGAGCCGGCACCTCGGCTTTTGGCGATGGTTCTGGTTTTTCTTTCTGCGGATCTTCCGCCGCAGGCTCGCTGTTAACAGGTTTCGGCTTCATCATAGCAGCATTAAACCGGGGCTTAAATGCAGGCTTGGGAGCATCGGCTACTGGCGTTGTATTTTCTTCTTTTGCTTCGGGCTTTTTTGGTGACTCATCCGTTTTTTCAGCGGGTTTCGGTTTCACCATAGCAGCGTTAAACCGGGGTTTAAATGCAGGCTTTGGGGCATCAGGAGCCGGGTTAGTATTCTCGTCTTTGGATTCGGGCTCTTTCTCTGGCTCCGTGGCCTCTTCCGCCGGTTTAGGTTTTACCATACCGGGATTAAAACGAGGCTTAAATGCTGGCTTGGCAGCAGCTTGATCAGCAGCAGGCGTAGTTCCCTCTGCCTGGGTTTCCGGCTTCTCTTCGGCGGGTTTGGCAACTCCACCAGCTCGGAATTTGGGTGCGAAACCCAATTTTGGAGCAGGGGCAGCAGCCTCTGTAAGGCTTTCTGTAATGGTTTGTTCGGCCAGCGGGTTTTCGATCCGTACTTTCTCTGTTTTTACTTCAGGAGCGGCCGGAAACTGTCGCCTGAGTTTATTGAACCAGTATTTTTTGGTATGGTCGAAACTTTTTTCGCCCATTTGTTCAAAGTGAGTTTTAAATTCAGAAAACAACGCGCCTTCTGCCGCTTGCAACGCAGCCAGGTCGATCTTTTTTTTCTTAAAAAACTCTTCGAATAACATAGGGTTAGATTTGAGATGTGAGATATGAGACGTGAGACAATCCGATATCGCTCAATCTCATATCTCACATCTAGCTTCTCATATCTATTTTAAAGATCCACGTTCACATCCAATTGGTTAAAGTGGATGCCTTTATCGGTTTGTTTCCAGTCATCCCGCTCCTCATCGGTGGCGTTCATCAGTTTTGGGAACCACTCCAGTGGAAAGGCTTGCTGCTTGCCATCTGGTTTTTCAACAAAAAGCAAGCCATTGGCAAAAGTTACCTTTACCTTTTTTTCTTCCTTACGTGAACTGAATAGTGGCATGAAAAACTCCTTTTATTACTTTGTCATCCTGAGCGATAGCGAAGGATCTATTCTCAGATTTGCATGCTGCATAATAGATGCTTCACTGCGTTCAGCATGACAAGTTGTTTTTGTTTTATTTTAAAGCCCTCTCCCTTCAGGGGAGGGTTGGGTGGGGCTTACTCCGCCATATTATGGTAAACCGCCTGTACGTCGTCGTCCTCTTCTAAACGGTCAATCAGTTTCATGATATCGGTAACCTGTTCTTCGGTAACTTCGTGGAACGACTGTGCAATTCGTTCTAGTTTGGCCGATTTTACTTCAATGCCAAGCTCTTCGAGCCCTTTCTGCATTTTACCAAAATCTTCAAACGCGGTATGAATTACGGCAATATCGTTACCATTTTCATCAGCTTCCACAAATATCTCCTCCAAACCTGCGTCTATCAGCTCTAACTCCAGTTCTTCCAGATCGCGGTCGCCAGGCTCAAATGTGAATACCGATTTACGGGTAAAAATAAAATCCAATGAGCCGGTTTTACCTAATGAACCTCCATATTTAGTGAAATAGCTGCGTACGTTGGCAACGGTACGGTTGGTATTATCGGTTGCGGTTTCAACCAAAACGGCAACACCATATGGTGCGTAACCTTCATAAACCAATTCTTCGTAATCTTTTTCATCGCGACTGCTGGCGCGTTTTATAGCGGCCTCCACGCGATCTTTTGGCATGTTTACCGCTTTGGCATTTTGTACCGCGGTGCGCAGGCGCGAGTTGGTGTTAACGTCACCACCACCTGCTTTTACAGCCATCACAATCTCTTTACCTAAACGTGTAAACTGCACGGCCATTTTGGCCCAGCGTTTAAATTTTCTCTCTTTGCGGAATTCAAATGCTCTTCCCATAATTCTTAGCCCCCCAGCCCCCTAAAGGGGGAGCAAGGAGTTATTTTTATTTGTTATACCATTAAGCCTACTTATTCCCCCTTCAGGGGGTTAGGGGGCTCTAAATTACATTTTTTAAATTAGTTAACATATCATTGGCCATGGCAGCCAGGTCATATTCCAGCTTCCAGCCCCAATCGCGTTGGGCATATTCATCATCAATTGACTTTGGCCAGCTATCGGCAATGGCCTGCCGCGGATCATTTTCGGCATAGCTGATCTCAAAATCAGGGATCTGTTTTTTGATCTCTTCGGCCAGTTGGGTTGGCGTAAAACTGATACCCGCCAGATTATATGATGAGCGGATGGTGAGCTGTTCGGCCGGGGCATCCATTAACGATATCGTGGCCCTGATGGCATCATCCATATACATCATAGGCAAAGCGGTATCTGCCGAAAGGAAACTAGTGTACTTGCCTTTTTTTAATGCCTCGTGAAATATATGCACCGCATAATCGGTTGTGCCGCCGCCCGGATTGGCGCGCCAGCCGATAAGGCCGGGGTAACGGATACTGCGTACATCCAATCCGTATTTGGTAAAGTAATATTCGCACCAGCGTTCGCCGGCAAGTTTGCTGAAACCGTAAACGGTATTGGGGTCCATTACACAATACTGCGGGGTATGGAACTGCGGCGAGTTTGGTCCGAATACCGCGATGGAGCTTGGCCAAAAAACCTTGGCAGTTTTAAACTCCACGGCAAAATCAAGTATATGGATGAGGCCGGTCATGTTGAGATCCCAGGCCATTTTGGGCTTTTGTTCGCCCACGGCCGATAGTATGGCTGCCAGCAGGTAAACCTGGGTTGGGCGATGTTTCTCGAATATGTGGTGCAGATTGTCCTTATCCAGCACGTTCACCAGTTCGTATGGGCCGCTGTGACGTATGGCATAACCCGGATCATTGATATCGGATGCTATAACGCTCTCGGCACCGTGTATTTTTCGTAATGCAACAACCAGTTCTGTCCCTATCTGGCCGTTGGCTCCTATCACTAAGATCTTTTCGCTCATGTATTTTTGAGTTTAGGCAAAGGTAAAAATTTCTTGTTAGGAGAGTAGTTGATTAGGTTAGATTATGTGAGTGGTTAATTTGCGGTTTTAAATGGTTCGGGCCTCGCTTCTGCCCGTGGAATTGACTTGAGTGAATTGCGGTTTTGAATAGTTCCAGACCCGCTCTTGGCCGCGGGAGGGCCAGTTACTTTTTCTTGATAAAAAGTAACCAAAAATCAAGTCAGCAGAAATGCTTCTTTGCCGCACATAGCCTTTACTCTGCAAACCGGACAGAACCAGGGCTGCAATTATTTTGCCCTACTTCGTTCGCGCAATCCCAGCGCTTCAGCAAAAACTTGCTATGCCCCGCAGCCGCACAAGCCACCATTGTTCTGCCCGTTTTTGCCCGAAGCTTATCTGCTGACGGGAAAGGAATAGAATCAAGATATCAGAATCAGGAATCAAGACAACTGCAACTAAATATGTCCCCGTCCCATTCAATAATTCACTAAATCACTAATTCAATAATTCAATAATTACTCCCCTGCGTTAGCGATAGCAGCGGATACCGGCCCGTGGCTAATGCCTTGTGGCGTATGAGCGGATAGCGCGGGCCGGAGGTAACGCCATTATTAATAGATATGAGAATTAAGAGACAAGAATCAAGACAAGAGGGAAAATCAACTCAATAATTCAATAAATCATTAATTCAATAATTATATTAAACTACCAATCTGATAGATTAAGTTCAATTCCTCAAAAAAAATCTGCATATTTGGAGTTTAATGTTTTATTATATAACAAATTAACACAAATGAAAGTCGCAGTAGTAGGTGCTACAGGATTAGTAGGCACCAAAATGTTGCAGGTTCTTGCAGAACGCAACTTCCCCGTTACAGAATTAATTCCCGTAGCTTCAGAGAAAAGTATTGGTAAAGAAATTACTTTTAAGGGTAAGCAGTTTAAGGTGGTTTCTGTTGAGGATGCGATTAAGATGAAGCCGGACGTAGCGATTTTCTCGGCCGGCGGAAGCACTTCATTACAGCAGGCTCCTTTATTTGCAGCCGCTGGTACAACTGTTATTGACAATTCATCGGCCTGGCGCATGGATCCTACCAAAAAACTGGTGGTGCCCGAAGTGAACGCTGATGTATTGACCGCTGACGATAAGATCATCGCCAACCCCAATTGCTCTACCATACAAATGGTTGTGGCCTTAAAACCGCTGCACGATAAATATAAAATTAAAAGAGTAGTAGTTTCTACCTACCAATCGGTAACCGGTACCGGTGTAAAAGCTGTTGACCAGTTATTTAACGAACGTAAAGGTATCGACGGACCGAAAGTTTATCCTTATACTATCGACCTTAACGTGATCCCCCAGATTGACGTTTTCACCGAGAACGGCTATACCAAGGAGGAAATGAAAATGATCCTGGAAACTAAAAAGATCATGGGTGATGATAGTATTAAGGTTACTGCTACCACCGTACGTATCCCGGTTATGGGTGGTCACTCGGAGTCGGTAAACATTGAGTTTGCCAATGATTTTGACCTGGCCGAAGTTCGTGAACTGTTAGCCAAATCGCCGGGTATTGTTGTGGTTGACGATCCTGCCAACCTGAAATACCCAATGCCGCTCGACGCGCATGATAAGGACGAAGTTTTTGTAGGCCGTATCCGCCGCGATGAAACTCAGGACAATACCCTGAACTGTTGGATAGTATCAGACAACCTGCGCAAGGGTGCCGCTACCAACGCCGTGCAAATTGCCGAGTACCTGGCAGCCGCCCATTTGATCGGTCAGCCGGTTGAAGCGTAAGCAGATAGCCATTTAAATAACATTTTGGCAGGGATAATCAATTGATTATCCCTTTTTTTATTTAAACTTGTTTGCCATGAAAACCATTAAGCTGATAGTTGTATTGTGCTGTTGTTTAGCATCAGAGTTTGTGTTTGCGCAAAATAGTCCGCAGGCTATTGAGGGCGATTTGCTCCGGATATTGAAAAAAGTAAACTATTACGGGGCGCACAAAAAGGATTGGAAAGCGATGGATTCGCTGCTGAAGCAAAACAAGATTTTTGCCGTTAAGCTCAAATACTATACCTCCAAATATCCCGAAACCATTAGTTTGCTCTTTACCTCACTGGTTAAAGAGCGCCTGGTGATAGCTACTTCTGCCGATGGCATATTTCGTACCTACTCCTGGAACACACAACTGGGGGTTAAGGGAGGCTTTGATATTTATAATGTATTGCAATACAAAAACGGCGGGCAAACGGTGTCGCTGTTAAAGATGGATACCATTGGTAAAAAAGGATATGTATCGCTCTGGTACCCTAAAATATACACGTTTAGCACTGCCGGTAAAGTCTATTACCTGGCTACTTATAATTCGGTTTATTCGGCTACTAAAGCCGGGCAGGGTTTAAAAATATTTACTATTGACAAAGGTAAGTTGATTGGTAATCCGCCGTTGATTAAAACGCCTACCGGTGTATACAGCCAGTTGCACTATGATTTTGACGTGAGCTCCATTGCCGACTGGTCATCGTACCCGGCCATTTATTTTGACAAAGCTTCCCAAACTATCCGCACACCACTGGTTGACTATAATCATAAAATGACGCACAAATTGATCACCTATAAATTTACTGGTCGTTTTTTTGAGAAGTTAAACAAGTAACTTAGCCAAATGATATCCTTTGCTCACCGTGTATTTATGGAAGTAGCTGCCAACCTGAGTTTCAGCAAGGCGGCTCAGGTACTGTTTATTACGCAACCGGCCATCAGCAAACATGTTAAAGCCCTGGAAGATCAATATAAAGTACCTTTGTTTGAACGTAAAGGCAACAGCATTCTGCTTACCGATGCTGGCAACAAACTGAACGAATACCTGCAGCAGGCTACCGAAATTGAGCGGAAGATCGAATATGATCTTTCGGTACTCAGTAACCTGTCGCAGGCAGCCGGGCATTTGCGTTTGGGAGCAAGTACAACTATCGCCCTGTATATTTTACCCTCCATACTTTCGGGCTTTCAGCGCGAATATGCCAATGTAGATGTACAACTAGTAAACCGCAACTCAGAATATATTCTGAATGCTCTGCTCAATCACGAGGTAGATATCGGCATCATCGAGGTGGATAACAAGCTCACCACCGTATCGTACAAACCTTTTATGAGCGATGAAGTAATACCGGTATGTTCGGCTAAAAGTCCGCTGGCGGGCAGATCATTAACTTTAAAGCAGTTTGTTAAAACACCGCTGGCCGTTCGGGAACGTGGTTCGGGAACGCTGAACGCGGTATTAAAATCGTTATCAGCCCTGCACATCAAACCGGCCGATCTGTCGGTAAAGATTCGCCTGGGTGGTACAGAGGCCCTGAAAAACTTCCTGTTAGCCGATCAATGCCTGGGCTTTATGCCGCGCCCGTCTATCATCCGTCAGTTGGCCGAAGGCGATCTGGTAGAGGTACCCATTGAAGGTCTCAAGATCACCCGCGATTTCTTTTTCATCCGTCGTAAAGGAACAGAGGACTACGGACTTACCAGCAATTTTATCAATTTTGCCTTGGGGCATCAATAGCCTCACCCCAGCCCTTTCCAAAGGAGAGGGGGCTAAAACCTGCACCATTTGTAACGAGCGTCGGGCAAAAGTGGGTTTACATGGTTTACACTTTTTATGATAAATATTAATTTATTATATTGATAATCAAAAAATTATATAAAAAAAGAGTTAAATTTATGTAAACCCACTTTTTCACTCATTTAGGCGTTCGCACTTTATGCTATATGAGAATATCAGAAGCCACCCACATTTCGCCGGTGGTGTTACAAATGAGCGCTAAATGCTGCCTTTTGAATTTTAATACTTATCTCCTAATTTTAGGGCCATAAACATAATAGATCATGAAGCCGCTTATTCCCATAAAATATATGCTACCCATAGGATTATTCCTGCTGGCACTAAGCTTTTTTGTTAAACGCTTTTATAGTTCCGAGCCCGATGCCATCGATGGCCTTTTAAAAGGCTTTAGCATAGGTTTACTGGTGCTATACCTTATCCAAAATAAGCGCAAGGAAACAATAACAGATAAATCCTGTTGAGTATATATTAGGCTTATGATGCCGAGTTTGTCAACAGGGCACGCTGTGAAGCATGCTCCATAAATCATTCAGGACAAATTCAGTACAATAACCTAACTGGGGGTAGAATCATTCGTGGTTCTGCCCTTTTTTATGTTCATAGATTTTATCTTTACCCCATGCCTGTAAAAAAAGTGTTGATCATTGGTGCCGGTATCGCCGGTATTGCCGCAGCTATCCGTTTGGCTATAAAAGGCTACCAGGTTGATGTTTTTGAGGCCAATGATTATCCCGGCGGTAAGTTATCGGAGTTTGAGCAGGATGGTTTCAGGTTTGATGCCGGGCCCAGCTTGTTTACTATGCCGCAGTATGTGGATGAGCTGTTTATACTTGCCGGTAAAAACCCAAAAGATTATTTCAATTACCAGCAACTGGATATAGTTTGCCGGTACTTTTATGAAGATGGAACTATCCTGAGTGCCTATGCCAATGAAGAACGATTCGCAACGGAGGTAAACCTCCACATTGGAGAGCCGGTCATGTCCGTTAAAAATTATCTTAAGAACAGCGCCAACATATACAGCATTACCAATCATGTTTTCCTGGAGCGCTCATTACATCGACTAAAAACTTATTTGCATTGGGATACGGTGCGCTCTGTTTTTCGGTTTCCGCAGATTGATGCTTTCCGCACCATGCACAAAGCCAATCAAGGCTTTTT